>JBOHSJ010000129.1:0-6457 GCA_050733035.1 Gemmatimonadales bacterium
GCGCCGGCGGTGGTGTCCGGCTGCTGCGTGACACGACCGGCGACGGCAAGGCCGACGTCCGGCGCTCGTTCGGCCCCGGTCCCGGCACGGGCATCGCCTTTGCCGGCGAGTATCTCTACTTCGCGCTGGACGATGCGGTGGTCCGCTGGCATTGGCAGATCGGCCAGCTCGAGCCGCCGCCCACGACTGGACCCGACACCGTCGTGAGTGGTCTGACGAAGGGAACTCAGCACACGCCCAAGGGCATTGTCATCGGCTCCGACGGAATGCTGTACGTGAACGTCGGCGCCCCCTCCAACTCCTGCCAGGTGAAGGACCGCACGCCGGAGTCACCCGGACAGGATCCATGTCCCCTCCTCGACGTCGCGGGCGGCATTTGGCGGTTCGATCCGCGGCGGGGAGGGCAGAAGCAACAGGATGGCCAGCGCTTCGCGACGGGGCTGCGCAACGCGCTCGCGCTGGCCGTGGATCCGGGGACCGGATCGCTGTTCGCAGCACAGCATGGGCGCGATCAGCTCGCCGCGCATTGGCCTAAGCTCTACAACGACGCGCTGAGCGCCGAGCTGCCGGCGGAGGAGATTTTCCGGATCTCGGCGGGTGGGGACTACGGCTGGCCGTACTGCTACTACGACTGGCGACGCCGCCAGAAGGTGCTGATGCCCGAGTACGGCGGCGATGGCAAGACCGTGGGACGGTGTGAGTCCGCCTCGCGGCCGGTAGTGGCGTTCCCCGGTCACTGGGCACCCGACGGACTCGCGTTCTACAATGCGCGGACGTTCCCGCTCAAGTACCGCGGCGGGTTGTTCATCGCGTTTCACGGCTCCTGGAATCGCGCGCCCGAGCCACAGGCTGGTTACAAGGTGATGTTCGTGCCGGTCAAACGTGGGGTGGCGGACGGACCGCCGGAGGTTTTTGCGGACGGGTTTGCGGGGGCGGACGTCTCGCCGCGCGGCGCGCGCTATCGCCCGATGGGGTTGGCGGTCGGTCCTGACGGATCGCTATACGTGTCGTCTGATCAGAACGCCGGCGCCGTCTTCCGTATCGTCGCCAGGCCCTAGCGCGGGTTGCGGGTGCCGGCCAGCCGCGCGCGCGTGACCGAGTCGGCGGTCGCGAGCGCCCGGTCGGATTCCCACTTGTAGTACAGCGTCAAGCAGGACGACAGATTGAAGTCGCGCTTGCTCATGCACGTCTGCAGCTCGCGGCGATGCTTCGGCAGCTCCGCGTTCCACACCGAGTCGCTGGTCGAGCGCACGCGTGACAGCGGCCAGCCGGCAATGAGCAGGCAATCCTTCAGGGGCTCCGTCCGGCTCATGCAATTCCGTAAATCGCGTTTGTGCTTGTCGGCGCTCAGGGCCCAGATCGAATCCTCGTGCCAGGTCTTGAGCGAGTCGAGCTCGTGGGCGCGATCCTGCGCGGCGCGCGTCGCTTCGTCCACCTTCCAGCGGTAGAGCTGCACGAGGCACTGCGTCGTGCCCCTGGCGTCGAGGGAAATGGAGCTGCATTCCACGACCTCGGCGCGCTTGCTCGACTTCTTGCCGCACGCGCCCCCCCCGAGCGCGATAACCAGCGCCAGCGCGAGGTATTTCGAAACGGGTGGTTTCATGGCGCCCTAAGATACAAAACGCCCTACCGGAGCAACAGGAAAACGTCGTAGAGTGCGTGGGTCCAAGCAGTTATGCCGAAGCCACGAGTCAGGTAGAGGGCGCTGAAGAAGAGCCCCGCGATGGTGCGAAATACAAAGGAATAGATGTCGAAGCGATCGCCGAACGGGCCGATGTAGTGAAACGCCGAGAAGATCAAGGCGCCGAGCACGGTAGCGGCGATGCCCGCGGCCAGCGGCCGCCAGCCCAGCAGCTTGTGCGCCCCCCAGGCAAGCAGGCCGACGAGGACGACTCGGAACAGCAGCTCTTCGTAGATTCCCGCACCGATGGAAAGCATCAGCATCGTCGCGCGGCTGAGGCGCTCCTGTACGGGACCGAGCGCCATCGGCGGGGGAGGTGCGCCGAGCACGGCGACGGTGAGTCCGCTGACGACGACGCCGAACACGAGCGAGAGGCAGAGCGATTCGACCAGCATGCCGCCCAGCACCGCGGGGGACAGTTTACCGCCCTTCGTTCGGATGTCTTTCGCGATCAGCCATCCGCCGACGCCGATCAGGCAGAGCATGAAGAGGCGGGGTCCCCAGGCGCCGGCGAGCCAGACGAATACGGCCTGGAGCATGACGTCGGCCCCATTGCGGACATCCACGCCACCGGGTCCCGGCGGCACGATGACCGCGAGCACCTGATAGGTGATCAGGAGTGGTAAGGCGAACAGCAGGCTGTAGCGGGGAGCGCGGCTGGCCTGCGAATAGGTGGCGATCATTGCCTGAATCTTATCCTTCACCCGGTTCCGTACAGAGCCCTACGTGAGCGTTGCGTTCCTCGTTACCGCCGTCCTCGCCGTTCAGACCCTCCCCCCCGATACGGGGGGAAACGCCTACCTGGATGCCGACGCGCGCCGGCTCGTGGCGGCCGCCCGGTCGCGCCGCGAAACGATAGACCGCTCCATCATCCGCTATCGCACCACGATGCGCGAGCGCATCGGCGTCGGGATTCGCGCGCTGCGCCGCGATCGCATGCTGTTTCGGCGCGAGCTGGCATTACGGATCGACTGGCAACGCGACTCCGTGGCGCTGATCGACGTCATCGGCGCGCGTCAATCGGTTCCGGCGGCGGCGCCCAAGCGCGAGCTCCCCGAGGATCTCAAGAGGGATGTCGGCGATTACGCTTTCGACCCCGCCGATGACCGCCTGACCATCGGTATGCAATCGCGCAGCGACACCGGCAAGAGGCTCGAGTTCCAACACCCATTGGCGCCCGGCAGTGAGGCGCACTATCGCTTCGCGGCGGGTGATTCCAGCATCGTGGTCTTCCCCGACGGCCGGACGATTCGCCTGCGCGAGCTGCGCATCATTCCGCGCCGGCTCGACTTTCGTCTCATGACGGGGTCCTTCTGGATCGATGAGGGGTCGCACGCCGTCGTGCGCGCGCTGGTTCGTCCGGCGCGGGCCTTCGACTTCGAGCAGGATCTCGCCGAGGAGGACGACGACGACATTCCGGGCTTCGTGAAACCGATTCGCCTGGAATTCCGGTTCTTGACGATCGACTATGGCTTGTGGGAAGGGCGCTGGTGGATGCCCCGTCTCATCGCCATGGATGCGGTCGCGACGGCGGGATCGTTCCTGCAGATGCCGGTGCGGTACGAGCGTGTGTACGACGACTACGACGTCACGGGCGACACGACGCAGCGCCGGGCGGTGCGGCCGCCGGTGGCCACCGCGGAAGAGGACTCCATCGCGCGCGCCGCGTGTCACGAGCGGGAGGAGCGCGAGAGTATCTCGTGCAAGTGCCGCAACGGTCGCTGTCTCGCGTTTCGCGTGAACCTGCCGACCGATACCGCGGCGCTGTTGTCGAGCGCGCTGCTGCCGCCGCCGTTTGGGGCCGCAGATGACACGCTGATTTCGTCTGGTGAGATGGCCGAACTGACGCGCGCGCTCGACAAACTTCCGTCGCCCCCGTGGCAGTTTCATGCGCGGCCGCCGCGCTGGGGGTTGGCGCGCTATAACAGGCTCGAGGGGTTAGGGATTGGGGCGAAGGGGGAGCTTGATCTGGGGCGCCTTCGGCTCGATGGCTCCGCGCGCATCGCGACAACGGACGGCCATCCTGACCTCGAGGCAGGACTGGTTCGCGAGACCGGCACGACGCGGCTGCGGGTGGCCGGATACCATCGACTCGCCGCCGTCGATCCAACGGCGCGCTCACTCGGCATCGGCAATTCTCTCAGCGCCTTGCTGATCGGCCGCGATGACGGCGACTACTACCGGACCACCGGCGCGGAGCTGACGATCGCGCCGGCGGTGACGCTGCCGCAGCGCTTTACCGTCCGTGTGTACGCCGAGCAGCAGCGGCGCGCGCTGAAGCGCACCGACTTCTCGGTGCCGCATGCGCTGCACGACGATCATGTCTTCCGCCCCAACATCACGGCCGATTCAGCCGATCAAGTCGGCGCGGCGCTGACGGTGCGGACGCAGCGCGGGATGGATCCCGAACGGCCGCAGTGGAGCGCCGATGTGACGCTCGACGGCAGTGCGGGCACGTATCGGTTTGGGCGGCTGAGCAGCACGTTGCGCGTCACGACGCCACTGGGTCCCAACGTGGCGGGCGCCGTCGAACTGGCCGGAGGCATGGCCGACGGACGCGTGCCGGTCCAGAGCTACTGGTACCTCGGCGGGCCCGGCACGCTGCGCGGCTATGGCGGCAACGCGATGAGCGGCGACGCGTTCTGGCGCGCGCGCCTCGAGGTCGGCAACCGCTGGCCCGCCGCGCGCGTGGTGCTGTTCACGGATGTGGGGCGCGCGGGCCCGCGCGACCATCTCTCGCTGGCGCGATCCCTGGCCGGCGTCGGCGTGGGCGCGAGCTTCCTCGACGGCTTGGTGCGCCTCGATGTGACGCGCGCCGTCCGGTCGCCGACCGGGTGGCGCGTGGATTTCTATACCGACGCGGCCCTCTGATTTGCGCGCTCGGACGGGGCGCGCCATCGTTGTCGCCGCATGACATCCGCCGCTACACCCTCCTTAGATCTCAAGCGCGAGCTGACGTTATTCGACGCGGTCATGATCAACGTCGGCACGATGATCGCGTCCGCGATCTTCATCGTCCCGGCCAGCATTGCCGCCGCGGTTCCCGGCTCGGCGGTGAGCGCGCTGGTTTGGATCGTGGGTGGCCTGATCTCTTTGCTGGGGGCATTATCGGTTGCCGAGCTGGCGGCCGCGTATCCGGAGGCGGGCGGGCAGTACGCGTACCTGCGCGAAGCGTACGGTCCGGCGCCCGCGTTCCTGTACGGCTGGGCGAACTTCGCCGTCATCAACACCGCTTCGATCGCGGCGATCGCAGTCGGGTTTGCACGTTACGTCGGCTTCTTCACCGATTCCCCGTTGACCGAGCTGTCGATCCGGATCATCGCCATCGTGTCGATTCTCGGGCTGACGCTGCTCAACTGCCGCGGTGTCCGGTTGGGCGCCACCACTCAGAACATCCTCACGACCCTCAAGATCGGCGCGCTCGCCGCACTGATCGTGGCATCGTTCGCGCTGCCGGGCGGTTCGACGGCGAATTTTCATCCGCTATGGCCTTCCGGAAGCATGGGGCAGTGGATCGGTCCGGTCGGCGTCGCGATGGTGGGGGTGTTGTGGGCGTACGACGGCTGGATCGAGACGACCTACGTCGGTAGCGAGATTACCGATCCCGGCCGAAACCTGCCACGCTCGATCATTCTATCCACGCTGATCGTCATCGCGCTCTACGTGCTCGCAAGCGTGGCGTACAGGTACGTGCTTTCCCCCGCGCTCGTCGCGAAATCCTCGCTCGTCGCGTCGGACGCGGCGCAGGTCACCATGGGATCGGTGGGAGCCACATTCGTGGTGGTGGCGATTCTGATTTCGACGATGGGCGCGAACAACGGAATCATTCTGACCGCTGCGCGCATTCCCTACGCCATGGCGCGGGGCGGCGTGTTCTTTCGGTCGCAGGGACTCGTGCATCCGCGCTACGGCACGCCGGCGGTCGCGCTGATTACCCAAGGCATCATTGCATCAGCCCTCACCGCGTTCGGGACGTACGATCAGCTCTACACGTACGTCGTCTTCGCGCAGTTCGTCTTCTACGCCCTATCCGCCGGGGCTGTCCTGAAGTTGCGGCGGACGATGCCGCAGGTGCCGAGGCCGTACCGGACCTGGGGCTATCCGATCACCCCCATCGTATTCATCGCGTTCGCGATCTGGCTGGTCTACAACACGATCGTCGAGACGCCGAGAGACTCCGCCATTGGCGCGGGGCTGATTCTGCTGGGCCTTCCAGGCTATTGGTACTGGAGAAAGCGACGGTAGATGGAGCAGGGAGCACGGAGCAGGGAGCAGAACGTACTGCTCCGTGCTCCGTGCTCGTTTGCGGTCCGTTACCGTCGTGTTGGTCGATAGTCGATTAGTTCAGCGAGTGACGGCGGGATCCGCTGGCCCCAAACATCGCGCATCGGCACGGTCACGATTTGCGGCCGCGTGCCGGGCTGTCCGTCCCGTCCGTCCTGCCCCTTGGCACCCGGCGGGCCAGCAGCGCCGGCGACTCCCGCGACGCAGCGTGGATCATCAGCCGGTTTGGCCGCTCCGCCTTTTCCGCCGACGCCTCCCTTGCCACCCGCGCCGCCGTCACCACCCGCGCCGCCCGGCACCTGCGCATCCACGAGACCGGCGAGGAACGGTTCTTCGGCGGGCGCGATGATGGTGATCTGACCGCCACGCCCCCCCGGACCACCGGCGCTGCCGTTGCCACCGGCGCCGCCGGGACCGCCCGCGCCGCCGGGACAGCCGTCCTGACCGGCCGTCCCCGCGACTCCCGTTGCACCGTCGGCGCCGCGCGAGCCC
>JBOHSJ010000130.1:0-12503 GCA_050733035.1 Gemmatimonadales bacterium
GGCGTTCGGCAAGGACTTCGTCGCGTGTACGCCCGAGCAGCGGACCGAGATCCTCCAGGACCTGGACTATGAGCTGGCGCGCCTGCGGGACACCAAGAGCGACACGTCCAGGAATTTCTTCCAGACCATGAAGTGGCTCACGTTGACCGGCTACTACACGTCCGAAGTGGGCGCGACGTCCGAGCAACACTTCCGAGTCGTGCCGGGCCGCTACGAACCCTGTTACACCCTGGAGCAGCAATGAAAACCTACGACGCCATTGTCATTGGCTCCGGGATTTCGGGGGGCTGGGCGGCGAAGGAACTGACCGAGCGCGGGTTGCAGACGCTCGTGCTCGAAGCCGGGCGGCCGATCAATCCGGAAACGGACTACGCCGAGCACGTCCCGATGTGGGAGATGAAGTTCCGCGGGTACGGCGATCGCCGCCGTCTCGCGAAAGAACAGCCGATCCAGCAGCAATGCTACGCCTGTGATGAGATGGCCTCGAAGTTCTTCGTCAACGACCTCGAAAACCCTTACACGACGCCGGAAGGCAAGCCGTTCTCGTGGATCCGCGGCCGTCAGGTGGGCGGGCGCTCGATCATGTGGGGCCGCCAGGTCTATCGCTGGAGCGACCTGGACTTCGAGGCCAACGCGCGCGAAGGCGTCGGCGTGGACTGGCCGATCCGCTACGCCGATATCGCGCCGTGGTACGACCACGTCGAGCGGTTCGTCGGGATCAGCGGCCAGGCCGAGGGTCTGCCGCAGCTGCCGGACGGCCAGTTCCTCAAGCCGATGCCGCTCAACTGCGCCGAGCAGCTGGTGAAGGACGCGGTCGCGCGCGCCTGGCCGGGCGAGCGCATGATCACGATCGGGCGCTGCGCCGTGTTGACCGAGGCGCACAACGGCCGCGCCGCGTGCCACTACTGCGGCCCGTGCCATCGGGGCTGCGTTACGCGCTCCTATTTCTCGAGCGTCAACGCCACCCTGCCGGCGGCGCGCGCCACGGGCCGGCTCACGCTGCGGCCGTACAGTGTCGTCCACAGCATCACCTGGGATCGGCGGCGCGGGCGTGCGACCGGCGTGCGCGTCATCGATGGCCAGACCAAGCGGGCGATCGAGTTCCAGGGTCGCATCATCTTCCTCTGCGCGTCCACGATCGAATCGGCGCGGATCCTGCTCAATTCGGACGGGAATCTCGCGAACTCGAGCGGCCAGGTCGGCAAGAACCTGATGGACCACATCATGGGTGGCGGGGCCAGCGGCCGGATCGATGCGCCCATGGACAAGGACAGCATCGGCAACCGCCCCAACGGCATCTACGTGCCGCGCTTCCGCAACGTCGGGAAGAACACCACGACGAAATTCGTGCGTGGCTACGGATTTCAGGGCGGCGGCGGGCGGTCCGATTGGGGGCGGGGCATGGAGCAGGCGGGCTTCGGCGCCGACTTCAAGAAGTCGCTGCGCAAGCCTGGCCCGTGGGGCTTCAGCTTCTACGGCTTCGGTGAGATGCTACCGAAGGAGTCCAACTTCGTCGAAATCGACAAGACCAAGGTCGATGCGTGGGGCATTCCCGTCGCCAAGATTCATTGCGTGTACGACGACAACGCGAAGGCGCTGGTCCACGACATGTCGATCACCGGCGCCGAGATGCTGGCGGAGGCGGGCGCGCACGACATCCAGCCGTTCACGAGCGACAATCCGCCCGGGCTCGTGATCCACGAGATGGGCACGGCCCGGATGGGCAAGGATCCCAAGACGTCCGTCTTGAACGCCGACAACCAGTGTCACGACGTGCCGAACCTGTTCATCACCGACGGGGCCTGTATGGCGTCCACCGCCTGCCAGAATCCGTCAATCACCTATATGGCGCTCACCGCGCGCGCGGCGGCGTATGCCGTCGACGCCATGAAACGGAGGGAGTTGTAATGGAACGGCGCGAGTTTCTCCAGACGACCGGCGCGATGGCTCTCGCGAGCCTCATTCCGCCCGCATGCCGCACGTCGCATGCCGCACGTATCGACAAGATCGGCATCCAGCTCTACACGGTGCGCGATCAAATGAAAGCGGATGTCGAGGGCACGCTCGCGCGCATTGCGCAGATCGGCTACAAGGAAGTCGAGTTCGCCGGGTACTTCGATCATCCCCCCGAGCACATCCGGGGGTTTCTCGATCGCAACGGCCTCACGTCACCATCCACGCACATGATGGCCGACAATGACGCTGGATGGGCAAAGGCGCTCGACACCGCGAAGGCGGTCGGGCACGAGTTTGTCGTGGCACCGTGGATTCCCGAAGAGAAGCGCAAAACCCTCGACGACTGGAAGCGCATCGCGGAAGGCTTCAATCGCGTGGGGCAGATGGCGAAGGACCGCGGACTCCAGTTCGCCTACCACAATCACGATTTCGAGTTTCCCAAGCTCGACGGGCAGGTGCCGTACGACGTATTGCTGGCGAACACCGATCCCAAGCTCGTCCAGCTCGAGATCGATCTGTACTGGATCACCAAGGGTGGCCAGGATCCGCTCGCGTACTTCTCCCGCTGGCCGGGCCGCGTGCCGCTGGTGCACGTGAAAGACTCGATGGGCGGGCCCGAGCACAAGATGGTGGATGTCGGGGCGGGGAAGATCGACTGGAAGCGCATCTTCGCGAAGCGCCAGCAGGCGGGGATCAAGCACTTCTTCGTGGAGCACGACCAGCCGCCGCAGCCGTTCGACGACATCGCGGTGAGCTACAAGTATCTGAGTCAGCTGGAATTCTGATGGATGGGCGGCTGGGCAGATGGGCAGATGGGCCGTTGATCACGCGACGTGAAGCGATCGGTTCGGCGGTGGCGGCCGCCGGATTCGTCGGTGTCTCGACACGGCCCATTCGCCCATCCGCCCATCCGCCCGTCGGCCGTCTCAAGCAGTCAGTCAGCCGCTGGCCCTACCGCTCCATTCCCCTGGCCGACTTCTGCAAGGCGGGGAAAGCGATGGGCCTGTCGGGCATCGACCTGCTCGCGCCGGAGGACTGGCCGGTCGTTCGGCAGCACGGGCTCGTCTGCTCGATGGGGTACGCCGCGCTGCGAGATGACTTCATCGCGCGCGGCTTCAACAATCCCGCCAATCATGACTTGCTGGTCGGCGAGCTCGAGCGCGCGCTCCCGCTTGCGGCCCAGCATGGCGTCCCGAACCTCATTGCGATGTTCGGCAACCGCCAGGGGCGAACCGACGCGCAGGCGAGCGAGGCGTGCGTCACGGGGCTGCGCCGCATCGCGCCGCTCGCCGAGCGCCACGGTGTGACGATCTGTGTGGAGCTGCTGAACAGCAAGGTCGATCATGCCGACTATCAGGGAGATCGGACGGCATTCGGCGCCGCGGTCATCGAGGCGGTCGGCTCGCCGCGCGTGAAGCTGTTGTACGACATCTACCACATGCAGATCATGGAAGGCGACGTGATTCGCACGATCCGGCAGCATGCCGGTCACATCGCGCACTTCCATACCGGTGGCGTCCCGGGCCGGCACGAGATCGACGGTTCGCAGGAACTGAACTATCGCGCGGTCGCGACCGCGATCGCCGATCTCGGGTTCACCGGGTTTGTGGCGCACGAATTTGTGCCGACGCGCGAACCGCTGAAGTCACTCCGCGAAGCGGTGGAGGTATGCTCCGTCTGACCTGGCGGGATTGGGTTCGACACGCGCTGATCGGAAGCGGGATTGGGGCGGTGGTGCTGGGGGTCGGGAGCCGTGTGGCGATGCGCGGGATCGCGGTCCTGTCCGGGGCGCCGCCCGGGTTCTCCTTCGGTGGCAGTCTGACGGTCGTGTTTCTCGGTGCCGTGTCCGGGCTCGTCGGGGCCATGATCCTGATGGGTCTCCGGGTTTTCCTGCCGCGGCGCTGGCTCCTGCAGACCCTGATCTTTTACGCGGTCCTCGTGCTCATCACGTTGCGCGGCTTGCGGCCCGTAGACAGCCAGCGCCTGTTCCTCTTTCTGCCGCTCGTGCTGATCTACGGCTTCCTGGTGCGCGTGTTGTCGCGACGGCGGACCCTCGTCACGGACGCGGCGGTACAAGAAGCGTCCCCGTTCCCGACCGAGGCATCCGTATGAAGGCGTGGTGGCTCCTCCCGGCGCTTTCCGTGGCGTGCGCTCCGGTGGTTCGAACGGACCCGCTTTCTCCGGCTCACGCGAAACAGTCCAGCGACCGCGCGACGTGGCAGGCGCGGGCGGATTTCACCGCAGCCGTCGAGGCGGCGGACGCCGGCCGGGTTGCCGGATTGTTCGCGCCGGACGCCTTCCTCATTACGCCGGGCGGAGACTCGATTCGCGGCCGCGACGCTGTCGCGCGGTTTCTCGCACACCTCGGGCACGATGCCTACCCTGTCGCCGTGTCCTTCGGCAGGGAGGGCTCGCTCCAGACGTGTGTCGGCGCCGCGTACGAGTATCTCGCCTATAACGCGCGCCTGACCCGCGTGGATGGGACGCAGTCGGTGTCGGGGAATGTGTCCGTGTTCTGGAAGCAGGACTCGACCGGTGCGCTGAAAGTCGCGTGGGTCGCGGTGTCGCAGGGAGACAGGCGGCGCGGGCTGACCCGTCAAGAATGTCCATCTGTGGACGCAGCGAGGTGGCGGGCCTGGCGCTGGGCGGTCAGCATGTCCGCGGGCGCATGTTCGTGCAAGGTCCGCGCTCCCGGGTTCCTGCCGGACTCGAAGCTGGCGCCCGTGGTGCCCTACAATCTGGTGACGGTTCAACGTCATCTGCGGCCCCACGTCGTCGCAGGAATCGCAACCGGGCACATTGCCACCGGGTCGACGACCGGGACGCGAACGTACCCGAATCGCGATTACGGACTAACGAGGATCGGGCACTCGGCTCAGTTCCTCGCCGGGCTCGTTGCCTACGAGCACCGCGGTATCCAGGTCGCCGCCGGGCCGATCGTGCAGCTCGCCCACTGGCGGCTCCGCGACTCGCTGGTGCCGTTCAGCACGGGCGGACTCCCGTCGTTCCACGACACGACCTGGTCCGCCTTACCCATCGGCATCGTGGGGGATGTCCGGTATAGCATGTTCGTGGGTTCGCGCACCTTCATGACGTTTCACGTCCAGACGCGACGCTTCCCGGACGCAAGGATTCCCCCGGCTACGCCGCGCCTGTCTGCGGCCCTGGACCAGAGTACGTCGCTCTTCAGCATCGATTTTGGCGTGATCTTCTGATCGCGAACCACACGATTCACGGAGTTCTCTCGTTGGTGCTCCTCTCGAGCCAGCTGCTCGGCGCCCAACGCATCACCCGCAACATCCCATACCGCTCTCGTCCTTCCGCAGAGCAGTACATGGATCTGTACGAGCCCGTGCGAGGCGCCAAACCGTCCCCCGTGGTGTTGTTCATTCATGGCGGTTCCCTGGAAGAAGCCGGCGAACGGCGCAGCTCGGCCCTGTATACGCCGGTGTGCCCTGGCCTCGCGAGTCGAGGCATCCTCTGTGTAACGATGGACTACCGGCTCATTCCCACGCACCAGTGGCCGGCGATGCCGGCCGATGTCGCTGCCGCGATCCGCTGGCTCCATGATTCCGTCTCGGCGCACGGCGGTGATCCGTCCCGGATATTTCTGGTGGGACACAGTTCTGGATGCCATCTCGCCGCCGTCGTCGCGTTGGACTCGGCGTATCTCGTCGGGGAGAGACTGCCGCCGACGACAGTCGCCGGCGTGGTGGCCATGGGCTGCACGCTCGCCGAGGCGACGAAGGCGATCAGCGCGCGGGCGCCGCCGTTCCTTGTGCTGGTGGCGGAATCGGAGCGCTTCTTTCCATCGATTCTCGAGGAAGGCGCGCGCCTGGTGCGTCTGATGCGGGAGCTCGAGCGTCCCGCGGATCTCCGCATCCTCGCCGGGCGCCGGCACGTTACCACGACGACCGGCTTTGCCGATCCGAACGACGCCGTCGCGAACCTCGTCGCCGAGTTCGTGCGCGATCCGAAGGCCGTCACGGCGACGCCTTAGTCAACGCGGAGGGTCCCTGTGGCGTCCCGGCTCGATCTGCTGCTCGGCATCGCGATCGGCATTCTGATCGCGTCGCTGTACTTCATCATCTGGAGACTGCGCTACAGCGCGGCGATTCGAGAGGACGCGGTACAGCGCAGCCTGGCCGTCACCGCCGGCAAAGTGCACGAACAGCTCGTCCCCTACCTGCCCGAATTCGGTTTCAATCCCAAGGACGCGCGCTTTCTCGGCAGCCCCGTGGATTTGGTGGTGTTCGACGGGCTCGCCGCGGGCAATGTGCGCCGCGTGGTGTTTCTCGAAGTGAAAACAGGAGGAGCCCCGTTGACGACCCGCGAGCGTCAGGTCCGCGATGTGATCGACGCTCGCGAGGTCGTTTGGGCTGAGTTGCGGCTCAGTAGAAGCGTTACTTGACGACGGTCGTATCCCGCCGGCCGGCCATGGCGATCAACGCGATAATCAACACCAGCGCGATGATGCCGATCGCGATCCAGACGGGGTTCGTGTACCAGGCGCCGCCCTTATCGTCGCTGATCTTGACGTCGATCTTGGCGTCTTGAATCGTGCTGACGGCCAGCGTCGTCACGGTCGGGACGGCGTGCAGCGCCGCCATCGCAGCAGTCGTAGCAACCGGTGCCGCGTGGGCTCGCGGCGCAACCGGCGCAGTCGCCAGTACGAGCGCGGCGCCCGCGGTCATGAGCTTCGTGGTCAATCGCATATGTCGCTCCAGGTTCGGTTTGGTCGCAGAGGTCGTGTTTGCTCCTCAGCTAATACTCCGACCGGAAAGCAAAGGGTAACACGACGTAGCATTAGCTCCGGGGGCGACAGGAATTAGCGGATTTGCTACATTGGTGGCGCTCACGCATCTAACTCGAACGAGGAGGCCAGCGTGCGGGACATCATAGCGGGCGTGGTGCTCATCGGCATTGGGCTGGCGTTCGGCGGTTCGGTGTTCCTCGGCGACTTCAGCCTCGCCAGCGTCTTCTTCGACGGCCTGGGCCTGTTCTTCATCATCAAGGGCATCGTGGCCATCAACCGCGCGAAGCGGGAGGCTGCGCCACCGCCGGCGGCTCCACCGCGGTAGGGTCCATGGCCAAGCGGCGGCAGACCTACGAAGCCGACGGCATCACCGTCACGTTCGATCCCGACGTCTGCATCCACTCGGGAGTCTGCGTCCGCGGACTCCCGGACGTCTTCGATATCAAGCGCAAACGCTGGATCCGGCCCGAGCTGCAGCCACCCGATGTGGTGGCTGAGCAAGTGATGAAATGCCCCTCCGGCGCGCTGCAATTCGTGCGCACGCAGAAGACTGATTAAGTTGTTCGCCGATGCCGACCTACGAATACAAGTGCCCGGCGGGGCACGCCTTTGAAAAAACCTTCCCTCGTATCACGAGCAAGCGTCACGCGAAATGCCCCAAGTGCGGCAAACGCGCGGAGCGGCTGATCTCGGGCGGGGCCGGCGTCCATTTCAAGGGCTCCGGGTTCTATGCGACCGACTACAAACGGCCCGCGGGAACGACGGAAAAGGCCGACAATAAAGCCGAAAAAGCCGAGAAAGCCGACAAGCCGGCCGAGCCGAAACCACAGCCGAAGAAAGACGCCAGCTCCGACAAGTGAAGGCTCCCGAGACGATCCGTACGGCGTTGGTGCAAGCGGCGTCACGCTTGGGGGGGGGGGCGTCCGATGTTGACGTCGCACTCGAGCGCCCACGCGATCCGACGCACGGCGACCTCGCCACGAACCTGGCTCTCACGCTCGCAAAGACGCTCGGCCAAAAGCCGCGCGCGATCGCCGAACGCCTGATCGCCAATCTCGAGCTTCCTTCAGGCCTCGTACGCAAGATCGAGATCGCGGGACCGGGGTTCATCAACTTTTACCTCGCCGAGGCGCAGGTCGTCGGCGTGTTGCCCGCGATCATCGCGGCCGGCGTGGATTACGGCAGGAGCGACGTCGGGGGCGGGCAGAAGATCAACGTCGAGTTCGTCTCGGCGAACCCGACCGGACCCCTGCACGTCGGTCACGGCCGCGGCGCGGCGCTCGGCGACGGCATCGCCGCGCTACTCGACTGGACCGGCTGGAACGTGACGCGCGAGTTCTATGTCAACGATGCCGGCACGCAGATCGAGCGAATGGCGCAGTCGCTGTGGGCGCGCGTGCAGCAGAGCGTCGGCCGCAGCGCCGACGTCCCCGAGGGCGGCTATCACGGCGAGTATCTGACGGAGCTCGCCCAGCAGATCCTTAAGAAACAAGGGAAGGGCTTCGCCGACCTTCCCGAGGCGGAAGGGGTGCGCCGCTGCCGCGAGATCGGCGTGGAGGCGGAGCGCGCCGAGCAAGACCGCGATCTCGCCGAGTTCGGGGTGCGCTTCGACGTGGTGACGAGCGAGTCCTCGATCTACGACCGCGGTTTGATCGACCTGACGCTCGCCGAGCTGAAGGAGAAGGGCCACACCTTCACCTCCGACGGCGCGCTGTGGCTCCGGGCGACGGAGCTCGGCGACGAGAAAGACCGCGTGCTGCAGAAGAGCGACGGTACGTACACCTATCTCGTGCCCGATATCGCGTATCACCGCGACAAGCACCAGCGGGGCTTCGTGCGCGCCATCGACGTCTGGGGCGCGGACCATCATGGCTACATTCCCCGCATGCGCGCCGCGCTGCAGGCGCTCAACTATCCCACGGACTTCTTTCACGTCGAGATCGTGCAGCTCGTGCGGGTGATGCGCGGCGGCGAAGAGGTGCGCTTCTCGAAGCGGAGCGGCGAATTCGTGTCGCTGCGCGATCTGTTCGAGGAGACCGGCGTGGACGCGGCCCGCTACTTCTTTCTAATGAAGCGCGGCGACTCGCAGTTCGTCTTCGATGTCGATCTCGCCAAGAGCCAGACGGAAGAGAACCCGGTGTTCTACGTCCAGATGGCGCACGCGCGCATGAGCGGAATTTTCCGGGTCGCCGCGCGCGACCCCGCCGGGGTGCGGGCCGAGGGCGTGGATCTGTCGGTCCTGACCCAGCCGGAAGAGCTGGAGCTGATCAAGGAACTGGCCGAGTTTCCTGACCTGGTCGGCCGCGCCGCGGGGGCGTACGAGCCCCACCGCCTCACCGGCTACCTCGAGGGACTGGCCCGGATCGCGCATGCGTGGTATCACAAGTACCGCGTACTGGGCGAGCCGGAGGAAGCCGCCCGGCTGGTGCTCGCGCGCGCCGTGAAGCAGGTGTTGGCGAACGGCCTCACCCTTTTGGGGATTCGCGCCCCGGAACGGATGTAAAGCGTGGGTCTGCTCGTCGTGGGCTCGATTGCGCTCGATTCGGTCATCACGCCGTTCGGCGAAACCGCCGACACGCTCGGCGGCGCCGCGGTCTTCTTTTCGATGGCCGGCGCCGTGCTCCATCCCGTGCAAGTCGTCGGCGTCGTCGGCAGCGATTTCCCAGAAACGCATCTCAAGACGTTGGCCGCGCGCGGCGTGGACCTCGCGGGTGTCGAGCGCAAGAAGGGCGAATCGTTCCGCTGGAAGGCGCGCTACTCGTACGATCTCAACAGCCGCGAGACGCTGGAGACCCGCCTGGGCGTCTTCGCCGAGTTCAGCCCGCGCATTCCGGAGAAGTTCCGCGACGCGCAGTACGTGTTCCTCGGCAACATCGATCCGGAGCTGCAGCTCAGCGTGCTCGATCAGGTGAAACAGCCCAAGCTGGTCGCCTGCGACACGATGAACTACTGGATTCAGAGCAAGAAAGACCTGCTGCTGGAGCTGCTGCGCCACATCGACATTCTCATGGTCAACGACTCCGAGGCGCGCGAGCTCTCCGGCGACTGGAACATCTATCGGGCGGCGCACTGGATTCTGGGCCGTGGTCCCAAGATGGTCGTGATCAAGCAGGGGGAGCACGGCGCGCTGCTGGTGGATCCCGATACGACGTTCAAGGCCCCGGCGTACCCGCTGCAGGAAGTGTTCGACCCGACGGGGGCGGGAGACGCGTTCGCGGGCGGGTTCATGGCCCACATCGCCCGCACGGACGATTTCTCGTTCCCCAACCTGCGCCGGGCGATGATCTACGGCTCGGCGATGGGGTCGCTCGCGGTCGAAGCGTTCGGCGTCCAGCGGCTCGAGAAGATCACGCTGCCGGAAGTGCGCGGCCGCGTGAAGGCATTCCGCGATCTCGTGCACTTCTCGTTGGACGGCGAGGAATGACGAAGGCCGATCGCTACGCCGCCGCGGGCGTCAGCCTCGACACCGCCGAGGAGGCCAAGCGGCGCATCGCCGAGCTGGTGCGCGCGACGCGCACGCCGCTCGCGCGCGGGAGCATCGGCGGGTTCGGCGGCATGGTGCGCGTGCCCGACGGGTACAAGAAGCCGGTGCTCGTCCTGTCCACCGACGGCGTGGGGACCAAGGTGCTGGTCGCCGCGGCGGCCGGGATCCACGACACGGTGGGCGAAGATCTCGTCAATCACTCCGTGAACGACATTCTGGTGCACGGCGCGACGCCGCTCGCCTTTCTGGACTACATCGCGACCGGAGAGCTGGTGCCCGAGGTCGCCGCCCAGATCGTGACCGGAGTGGCACGCGGTTGCCGCGCCCACGACATGACGCTGGCCGGTGGTGAGACGGCCCAGCTGCCGGATCTCTATCAGCCCGGCCACTACGATCTGGCCGGCGCCATCATCGGCATCGTGGAAGAGGACAAGGCGCTGCACGGCGATCGCGTGGAGCCCGGCGATCAGATCATCGGCTACGCCTCCA
Organism: Gemmatimonadales bacterium; assembly: GCA_050733035.1. Taxonomy (GTDB): domain Bacteria; phylum Gemmatimonadota; class Gemmatimonadetes; order Gemmatimonadales; family GWC2-71-9; genus 20CM-2-65-7. The sequence continues at coordinate 10,686 of JBOHSJ010000130.1, forward strand.
CCGGCCTGCATACCAACGGGTACACCCTCGCCCGCAAGATCATCTTCGACTGGCTCAAGCTGCGTGTTGACGATCCGTTCCCCGAGACCGAGCAACCCGTCGCCCAAGTCCTGCTCGCCGTGCACCGCAGCTACGCGGCGGTGCTCCGGCCGGTGCTTCCCGTCGTCCACGCGCTCGCGCACGTGACGGGGGGCGGGATTCCGGGGAACCTCGTGCGCGTGCTGCCCGCCGGCGTCGAGGCCGTCATCGACGCGGGCAGCTGGCCCTGGCCGCCGTTGTTCCGCGTGTTGATGCGCGCCGGACAGGTCGGCCGCGAGGAAATGCGGAGCGTGTTCAATCTCGGGGTCGGCATGATCGCGGTCGTCGCGCGCGACGACGTCGAAGCCGCGATCCGCGCCGCCGAACGGGCGCATGTCCCGGCGTGGATCATCGGCGAGATCCGCGCGAGCCGCAAAGGCGCAACCGCGCCGGCGGTGCGGTTTGAAGAAAGATAAGGAACGGGACGCCATGCGCCGCGCGCTCGAGCTCGCGTGGCGCGGGTGGGGACAAGTCTCTCCGAATCCCCTGGTCGGCGCGGTGGTGCTGCGCGGCGATGACATCGTGGCAGAAGGGTGGCATGGGGCGTTCGGCGGCCCGCACGCCGAGCTGAACGCGCTGCACGCCGCGGGCGACAAGGCGCGCGGCTCGACCCTCGTCGTCACGCTGGAGCCGTGCGCCCATCACGGCAAGACGCCGCCATGCACCGACGCGATCCGCGCCGCGGGCGTGCGGCGCGTCGTCGCGGCGGTCCGCGATCCCGATCTCGACGCGCGCGGCGGCATCGAAATCCTGAAACGCGCCGGCATCGAAACGAGCGTCGGCCTGCTCGCCGAGGAGGCGGCGGCGCAGAACGCGCCCTTCCTCTTTACGCGTCTCCAGACCGACCGCCCCTTCGTGGCGTTGAAACTGGCGACCTCGATCGACGGCCGGATCGCCGACGCCGGCGGCCGGTCGCAATGGATCTCCGGCCCTGAAGCGCGCGATCACGTGCATTGGCTGCGGGCCGGCTTCGACGCGATCGGCATCGGTGGCACGACCGCGCTCACGGACAATCCGCAGCTCACCGCGCGCGGGCTCGCCCCGCGCAAACCGCCGGTGCGGATCGTGTTCGACCGGCGCGCGATGCTCAACTCGGGCGTGTCGCTCGTGGAGACCGCGCGCGAAGTCCCCACGTGGGTCGTCGCGTCACAGGAAGCACCCGCGGCAAACGTGTCGGTGCTCGAGGGCAACGGCGTGCGCGTGTTCCGCCCCGAAGCGCTTTCCCAGGCGTTCGCGCAGCTGCGCCTCGCCGGGATCCAGTCGTTGTTGTGTGAAGGGGGTGGGGCGCTCGGCACCAAGCTGCTCGCCGAGGGGCTCGTGGACCGGCTGTACTGGGTCCAGGCGCCGGTGTGGCTGGGAGAAGGCGGCGTGCCCGCGTTTCCAGGCGTGCCGGCCTTCCAGCTGACCGAGGCGCCGCGCTGGGTCGTCGTGGAGCGGCGCGCGCTGGGCTCTGATACATTATTGGTCTTGGATCGGCGGCTATGTTTACCGGAATCGTAAGCGCGGTCGGACGAATCGAAGCCATCTCCCCCAATGGGGGAAGAGGGACGGGGGACGGGGGACGGGTCCTGCGGATCCGCGCTCCGTACCGCGGGCTGAAGAAAGGCGAGAGCATCGCCGTGAATGGCGCGTGCCTTACCGTCGAGAAGGTTGCGAGGGGCTCGTTTACGGTCCACGCGGTGCAGACGACGCTCGGGCGCACGCTGATCGGTGCGTGGCGGAAGGGCGGGACCGTTAATC
>JBOHSJ010000131.1:0-10866 GCA_050733035.1 Gemmatimonadales bacterium
ACCCTGAGCCGCCCACACCAGCGAAGCGCGCGACTTCGGCAAACGTCCCGTCGCCGCTCAAGTCGCTGAATGTCGCAGCCAGACCAAAGTCCTCCGGCTCCGCACTCAGCTCCTTTCCTCGCTCGTCCGTGAAACGGGGATTGTGGGCGATGAACTCGCGTACGAAATGGCCGGTGCCGTCATTGCGGTAAAAGAAATCGGGATCGGCACGCTGCTCGACGCTGAAACCACCGAGGTCAGGGCGGTCCACCACGCGGTACTCCCGCCGATACTGCTCGCGGACCTCATAGCCACGGCCCACGGGGCGAGTGACGCTTTCGAAACTGCGTTCTTGGGGTGGCATCCGATCGAGCGTCGTGTACGCCTTGTAGTTCGTCACATAGAGATCGAGGTCGCCGTCGCCGTCAACATCGGCAAGGGCGAGCGTCGTGCTGCCGGCGGTGGACGCAAGGCCCGCTTCCGCGCGCCGCTCGCTGAAGTGCCCGGCGCCGTCGTTGACGAAGAGCGCGTTTGGTCCGCCCATGGAGACAAGAATCAGATCTGCGTCGCCGTCTCCATCGACATCAGCGAAGGCACAGCCCGTCGAAAAGCGATCCGGCGCTGCGACCCCCGCACTCGCGGTGATGTCGGCGAAGCGCCAGCTCCCCAAGTTGCGATACAATGCGTTCGGGCCCTCCGTGCGGGCGAAAAACACGTCCGGACGGCCGTCGCCATCGACATCGGCGAGACACACACCGGCGCCATCCGCCAAGGTCCGATTCTGTACGAGAAGGGATTCGCTGACCGTGTTGCTGAACGTGACGCCTGTCTGCGAGGGAGCGAGCAGGGTGAACCCTGTGGCCCGGCGTGGCACGACGTCCAGCGCTCGCCAGCGGAAGCCCTCGTCGTGCCAGGCGGTGTCAGGTTGCGGGAAGCTGCAGCTACACGCCGCGAGCAACGCTACAAGAAGGAAGGCCCTCAACCGTCCACGAGCCCCCACACGAGGGCCGTCGTGCGCTCGGACGCTCCGCGTCCCTCCGCCACCACTTGTTTCGCCGCCTTGCCCGCGTTGCGGCGGGCGGCCGGGTCGTGGTGCCAAACGAGCCACTGCGAATGCAGCGGATGACGCGCATCACCGGGGGGGGGCAACGCGACGGCGCCACCCTGATCGAGCAGCAACGCCGCATCGCGGCTCATCCGCCAGTGCGGGCCAAACGCGATCGGGACGCCGAACACCGCCGGCTCGAGGACGGAGTGCAAGCCGGCGCGGTGGAATCCGCCGCCGACGAATGCCGTGTCACCGAGTGCATAGAGATCGGCGAGAATGCCGACGCGATCGACGACGATCACCGGGCCCGGTTTGGCATGCTCGAGCTGCGACAGGCGCACCGGTCGCGGCAGCTTGAGATGCCGCAGCCGCTCCGCGATCCCGGCGAGATGATCGGGGTTCGGCTCGTGGGGCGCGAGGAGCAGACGAGCGGTCGGCAACTGATGCAGCAGATCGGCGAACGCGGGCAACAGCACCGCCTCGTCGGATGGCCACGTCGAGCCGGCGACGATCGTGAACGTGTCCGGCGCGGTGGACGCGAGCCGCGCCAATGGCTCGCGCGTCCGGTCCAAACGCGCGGCGCGCTCCGCCACACTGTCGTAGCGCGTGTCGCCCGTGACGGCGATGGCTTCGGGGCGCGCTCCCAACGTTTCGAGGCGCTGGCCGTCGTCCTCGCTGATCGCGCCGATGCGGTCGAGCGCGCGGTACGCTGCGACGCCCCATTGCCGCACCGGCCACCGCAGCCGCGAGCTGTCGGGCGCAACGGTCGCCGAGATGAGGCCGAGCTTGACCTGGCGGCGTGCCGCCGCCAGGGTCAGCTCTGGCCAGACGTCGAGCTTGCTGAAGACGAGCGCGGTGGGCTGCAGGGCATCGAGCACGGCGGCGACTTCCGACGGCCGGTCCAGCGGCAGATAGTCCGCGATGTCGACGGGCAGATTCTTCGCGAGGCGTTCGGCCGACGGTGAGAAAAACGTGAACGCGAGCTGCCAGTCAGGATGCTCGGCGCGCAGCGTCTCGAGCACCGGCTTCGCCTGCAGTCCCTCGCCGACGGACGGGGCGTGCATCCAGACGAGCGGCCGCTTGGTGTCGCGCTGCGCCGCCGCCCAGGCCGCGAGACGCGCGGCCAGGCCACGCCGTCCGTCGAGTCCCCGCGCGACCTTCTTGTCGAACCGCGCGACGAGCGGCGCCGCACGGGTGACCATGTGGACGCTGAGCCGATATAAGAAGGAGGGGCGGGAGGAACTCACTGCTTCGGAGGGGTGGGCCGTGTGCGAGCTGTGTAAACAGAATCCAACAGCCGGCGCATGGGATCGGGTGTCGCGGGAGCGCCCTGCAGCAGACCGCCCTCGATATAGAAGGAAGGCGTGCCCCGCGCCCCGGTGCGGGCCGCCCGTTGCGCGTCCCGCTCGACTTCGGCCCGCACCGTGCCGCCGTCCAGGCAGGCTAGGAGCTTCCCCCGATCCGCGCCCGCGCGCCGGGCCATCGACACGAGGACCGCTCGCGGTTGCGGGAGCTTGGCCCAGTTGTCCTGCTCCTGGAAGAGCAGGTCGTGCAGTCGCCAGAACCGGTCCGGCCCCTGCCGCGCGGCGCACATGGCGACCTCGGCGGAGGCCATGGCATTGGGGTGGATGCTGGTGAGCGGGAGGTTGATGAAGACCCAGCGCACCTTTCCGGTCTCGATGAACTCCCGCTCCAGGGTGGGAAGCACCTGTGTGGCAAACTGGCGGCAGGCGGGGCACTGGAAGTCCGCCATCTCGTACACGGTCACGGGGGCATCCGGGCGCCCCTTGGACCTGGCCGCCAGGGGGTCGCCCGTCTGGAAGCCGGCGGCGGCCAGCACCAGAGCGAACAGGAGGGTTTTCACGCGGACCAAGATACGAAAAATGGCGCTCTTGCGGACCCGCAGGTCGAAGTCCAGTATTTACCAGGGAACCTCGCTTTTGTCCCGCGCGGACGTTCGCCCAAGCCGTTGGGCGTCACGCGCGAAGATCGCATAGGAAAAATGAAGTGTTTCCTTCCTCGAGGGGGGGCGTGTCATGACGCGATTTTTCTGTTCGCTGCAGTCCGCGCTGCGTTGCTCATGTGTCGTTCCACATAACCACTCCCCACCGCTCTAAGTCGATCCATCGGCGCGATCACTCGTGTGGCGCGTCGGGTCCAGCGGTCAGGGGATTTTCCGATAGTCAACTAGCAGTTCTACCTGAGCAAGGGGTCTGCGTATGAGTCGTCGTCAGTCAGTACCCCAACTAATCGGTTGGGTCTTGTTCGCCACGGCGCTCGCGGTGTTTCCCACCCGAGCCGCCGCGCAAGAGCCCGTGGTTCTCAGCGGGAAAGTCACCGGCGCAACGGGCGAGGCCCTGCGCGACGTCAACGTCACGATTTTCGAGCTGGGCATCGGCGTGTGGACCGGGGCGGATGGCACGTATCGCTTGAACGTTCCCGGAGCCCGCGCTCAGGGCCAGCAGGTCCGGCTCACCGCGCGGCTCATCGGTTTCCGCGCGCAATCTTTCCCCGTCACGCTGAGCTCCGGCGCGTCGCTGACTCAGAACTTTCAGCTCGCCGCCGACCCGCTCCGGCTTGAGGAGATCGTCGTCACAGGTGCCGGCACCGAGCAGGCACGCGAGAAGCTCGGCACCGCGATTTCGACTGTGGACGCCGCGACGATTCAGCGCGCCAACGAAACCAACGTCGTGCAGGCGCTTGCGGGCAAGGTACCGAACGTGCTCACCAATCAGGGCAGCGGTGACGCAGGCGCATCGACCGCGATTCAGATCCGCGGGCCCAAGACGTTCGGCACGAGCCAGCCGGTCATCTTCGTCGACGGCGTGCCGATCAGTAACAACACCCGCGGCCAGGCCGTCCTCTCGGGCGCGCCCTCGCCGAACCGGGCGGCCGACATCAATCCGGACGACATCGAGTCGGTCGAGATCCTGAAGGGCGCCGCCGCGACATCGATCTACGGCGCCAGCGCCGGATCGGCCGGCGCGATTCTCATCACCACGAAGCGCGGCCGCGCGGGGCGCACGCAGTACTCGCTGCGCTCGAGCATTCAGTTCGACGAGCCAGTCGCGACGCTGCCCGTGCAGCGGCGCTTCGGCGTCGGATCCAACGGCGTCTCGAGCCAGTGCACCACGGTCAACTGCACGATCAGCGCGAACTTCTTCTCGTGGGGTCCGGAGCTGGCGTCCGGGACGCCGACCTACGACCACGGCGCCGAGATCTTCGGCAACGGGACGGTGATCGACAACACGCTGTCGATGTCCGGCGGCACGGAGAACACGACGTTCTTCCTGTCGGCAGGCCATGTGAATCACGACGGGTTCATCACCGACAACAAAGACACGTACGAGCGCACCACGCTGCGCTTCAACGGGTCGCACGCGCTGTTCGAGAATTTGACCGTCAGCGTCAGCGGATCGATGGTGCAGACGAAGGGCACCGGCGTCGACCGCGGCAACTCGATCAACGGGATCGGGATCAGCGCGCTCCGCCAGCCGCCCGAGTTCAACGCTCGGCAATACCTCGGCGGGCCGGCGAACTTGCACCGCTCGTGGCGCTTCCCCAATCCCGGGCCCACGGCGTTCACCAACAACCGCGGATTCGACAATCCGTTCTACGCACTCAACACCGACCAGCTGGACGGGCAGACGGGTCGCTACTACGGCAACCTGAACGTCAACTGGCGGCCGCGCCTGTGGCTGCAGGTCAACTGGACCTTCGGCGGCGACTACAACAGCGACGACCGGACCTACGCCTATGGGCAGGCCAGCTCGGGACAGAGCGGCGGGTCGATGGAGCGGTGGCACTTCTACGACCGCATCCTGGACCACAACCTGACGGCGACGGGCTCGCACGAGTTCAATCCCAACATGCGCGGGAGCCTGACAATCGGGCAGAACTTGAACGAAACGTACTTCCGGCAGGTCGACGTGTTCGCGCAGACCTGGATCGCGCCGACGCCGTACAAGCTCCAGAACACGGTGTCGCGCACGCTGCCCAACGACGCCGAGACGCGGCGCCGCGTCGAAGGCTACTTCGGCCAGGCGAACTTCGACCTGTACGATCAGGTATTCCTGCAGCTCCGGCTGCGCAATGACGCCAACTCGGCCTTCGGGATCAACCACCAACGGGCCTGGTATCCCGGCGGCAGCATTGCCTGGAGCTTCGCCAGGACCGTGCGGATGCCCGAGGACATCATCAGCTTCGGGAAGGTCCGCCTGGCCTACGGCGAGAGCGGCCAGCAGCCACCGTTGTACGCGACGCAGGACGTCTACATCACGAACTCGTTCGCGGACTTCAACCCCGGATCGCTCCAGGCCACGACGCTGAACGGAGTCGGCGGCCTATACGCGTCGGCAACGCAGGGGAACCCGAACATCTCACCCGAGCGCGTGAAAGAGCTGGAAGGCGGGTTCGATCTGAACCTGTTCCGGGGGCGTGCGGATTTGTCGCTGACCCGGTACGTGTCGAAGTCGCAGGAGATCATCTTCGGGGTCGGGCTTCCGCCCTCGACTGGGTACACGCAGATCAACCTGAACGCCGGGTCGCTCGAGAATAAGGGATGGGAGCTGACCACGAACATCCGCGCGCTGCAGCGGCCCGATTTTTCGATCGACATCGGCGCCAACTGGGCGCGGAACCGCAACATCGTGACCAGTCTCGGGTTGACCGCCGGGCAGGCGGCCGGACTGGAGCCGCTGCCGACGAAGGAAAACTGCGACAATGGCACTGCCGCGGCGCGCTGCCAGATCGGCATCGGCAGCTCGTTCTCCGGTCAGACGACGCACGCGCAGGTCGGCCACCCGCTCGGCGTGTGGCGCTCGACGGATTTCGCGCGCTGCGGCCGCGGCCTGACGACGATCGGCGCGAACGATGTCGGTGCCGCGTGCGCCGGCGCGCCCGACGGTGCGCTGTACATCGCGGCCAACGGCTTCCCGATCGTGGATCCCAACACTCGCGTCATCGGCAATCCGTGGCCGGACTGGACGGCCGGCGTCTCCCTGAACGCCAACTTCCGCGGCGTGCAGCTCTCCGCGTTCGTGGATCACCGGCACGGCGGCGATGTCCTCAACATGACGCGCGCGTCGATGAACCAATACGGCACGCACAAGGACACCGACATCCGCGGCGAGCTGCGCACGTTCGGTGAGGACATGCTGTGCCACAACCAGACCTGCGACGTGCTCAATGGTCCCGTGGTCGGCCCCGGCGCAGGAACGGCCGTGCCGATCGGCGAGGGCTGGTTCAGCGGCGGCGCGCTCGGCAGCGGCCAGGGCGCGACGGGCGGACCTATCTCGGGACGGTTGGAGGACGGTACGTTCACACGGCTGCGCGAGATCTCGATCAGCTATTCGTTCCGCGGCGCGTGGGTCCGGACGCTGGCGGGCATCAGCCAGCTCGATGTGAAAGTGTCGGGCCGAAACCTGAAGTTGTGGACCGATTACTCGGGCTACGATCCCGAGGTCAACCTCGGCGGGGCGCAGAACGCGAATCGTGGTATCGATTGGTTCAACGCGCCGCTCGCCCGCGCCTGGGTCTTCCAGGTCACCCTTGTCCACTAACCGCGAGGACCGAGCCATGAAACGGATTCGCAAAGCAGTCGCGCTCGCGCTCGCGCTCGCCGCGGCGGGGTGTAGTGATTTTCTCTCCGGGCCGGGGTTGACGGAGAATCCTAACAACCCCACACAGGTCACTCCGCAACAACAGCTCGTCGCCATGCAGGCCAACATGGCCACGCGACTGGAAGGCCAGCTCGCGCGCTGTGCTGGAGTGTTTACGCAGCAATTGATCGGCAGCAATAATCAGCAGTTGTCCTACTGCACGCAGTACGGGGTCACCGAGCAGGATATCTCGGGCCAGATGTCCGGGTTTTACACGGGCGGGGGCATGGTGGCGTTCCGGAACATTCAGACAGCCGCCCAGGCCTCGGGTGACAACTTTCTGCTCGGTATCTCGAAGGTATGGGAAGCGCTTGCGTTCGGTACTGCGACGTCGGTGTGGGGCGATTTGCCGTATAGCGAAGCGGTGACGCCCGGCATTATCGCCCCAGTGCTGGATTCACAGGAGAGCATCTACGCTGCGGTACAGGCACGGCTCGACGAGGGCATTGCCGCGTTGCAGGCGGCGGCCGCCACCGCTAGCGGCAACTGCGCGACGGTCGAGGGAGACCTGATTTACTGTTCCGCTACAGGATCGCGCAGCACGCAGATCGCGCGGTGGATCGCGGCGGCGTACACGCTCAAGGCGCGTTTCCACCTGCACCTGGTGGAGCGCGACGGCGTGACGGCGTATCAGGACGCGCTCGCCGCGGCGCTGAACGGCATCTCTGAGGCGCCCACCGGAGCCACCTCAGTCACGCAGGCGATGCATGGGCAGGCGCCGGGCGATTTCCGCATGTTCCATGGGTCTGTGCAGGACTTCGACGCCAACATCTGGGGCGAGTTCCTGCTCGCGCGGCAGGATCTGGTTGCGGGCCATAACTTCCTTCAGATCCTCACCGCTCGTGGTGACCCGCGGCGGGCCGCCTATTTCACGCCCAACTCCGCGGGCGCGTTCATCGGCCACAATCAGAACAACGTGAAAGTCGTGCTGGCGCCCGTTGCCGACAGCGCGCCCGCCGTAATCAATCTCGCGGTGCGCCGGCAATTCACGTTCCGCCAGCCCATCGTGACCTGGGCGGAAAACCAGCTCATCCTCGCCGAAGCCAAGTACATGACGGGCGACTCGGCGGGGGCCGTGGGGCATGTAAACGCCGTGCGAGCGGCCGTCGGCATGGGGGCCTTGGCCGGTGTCTCGTTTACCGACGTAATGCTGGAAAAGCACATCGCGATGTATCAGAACATCGATGTGTGGTCGGATTACAAGCGCACCTGCATTCCGACGCTCACGCCGTTCGCGACGAACACGGAAGTGCTCGGGCGGATGCCCTACGGGTCCGCGGAGCGCACGACGAATCCCAACGTGCCGCTGCCTTCGGCGTATCCCGCGGGCACGACGGGCTCGTCGGCGGTGCGTAACTGGAACGATCCGAACCCCTGCTGATGACGTATGCTGTGCGGGGTGACCGGGCCGGCTTCGGCGGGCCCGGTTACTCCGGCCGGTCCCTCCGTCTGCTGGGTGCCGCGGTCGCCGCTCTTGCGGCGGGGGCGTGCTACAGCCATACGCCGCTCCAGACCCTCGTCCCGGCTCCGAACACGCGCGTCCTCGCCGAGGTCACGGACATGGGCCGGACCACGCTCGGCAACGCGATCGGCCCGGGCGCCACGGACGTCGACGGCGTGGTCGTGGCGGCTGATACGGCGTCGTGGACGCTGGCCCTGCTGCGCGTTGGCTACCGGGGTGGGTCCGATGTGGCGTGGAATCGCGAGCAGGTCACCTTCCCCCGCTACGCCCTGACTGAGCCGAAGGAGCGCAAGTTCAACCGGCGCAAGAGCTGGCTCGCGGCCGGAGTCATCACTGTGACGGCCCTGCTCGCCGCGCGGCTGTTCGGCGCGTTCGGCTTTGGCGAGGGCCCGAACGGCGAGCCCGAGCCTCCGTTCTAAGCGTTACGCTCCGAGCCGCGCCGCCAGAACGGCGAGCGTGCGCTTTTCGAGCTGCCCCGTCGAACTGCACGGTAGTTGATCCGAGACGGTCCCGCGATCGCGCGCGTAGGCGAGCAGGGTCACCCGCGCCCGCGAGCCACTCACCGCCATCGGTTCGATGGTGGTCGTCAGTCGCAGCGTGAGGTGGTAGGTGTTCACGCGGGGTGCCCCACCGGGCGCGCGCCCGCATTCCATCCAGGCCGAGGCGTGGCGGCCAGCCACGCGTGGCGTTGCGGTCTGGAGGTAGTAAATCGCCATGCCGGCCGCCGGGTCGGCCGACTGCAGCGGCAGCCCAAGGTCCGATTCCGCGCTCATGAGCGCGGCCCACACCGCGTCGCGCCCGTGCGTGAACTCCCGCGTATGGATGATCGTGTGGCGCGTCACGTCCAGCGCTTCCCCCGCCGGCGTCACGGTGGTGCGCACGGGATCCGTAGAGGTTTCCGACTGTCCTCCGGTTGATTGTGCCGCACAGCCCGCACAGATCAACACCACCGCCAGTACACGCCGCATTGGGACCCTCCGCGCCGTCAGTGACGTTCCGTCGAGTCGCCGCTCAGCGTCCAGATCACGATGACCCCACAGCGCGCGTTGTGGCTGCTCGAATTGAACTGGGCAGGAATCTGCGACATCCCTTGGTAGATCTCGAGCGCCGCGATATCGTCCGGGTCGATGTAGTGGTCGATCGGAATGTCGCCGGTGACGGGGAAGGGGGAGCCGTTGATGTAGTAGAGCACCGGACAGGCGCGGGCGCCGGTGACACCGATCGTCCGCGACATGCGGACGGCCTCGCCCATCTCGAACGGTCCCCGGACAGGCACGAGCTGGACTCCGGGGACACGGCGCAGCACGTCGGTGAACCGGCCGACCTGCATGCGGGCGATCTCTTCATGATTGAAGAAATGTCCCTGCGCCCGCGCGCGCCGCTCCTGGAACCCCCGCAGCGCCTGAACGAATGGGACGGCATCGGCCGTGACCTCGACCGGGGCGAGCGCGACGGCGGCGGCGACCAGCGAGACGCGCAGCTCCACCGTCTCGTCCCGGTGCACCTCGATCGGCAACATGGCGGGCGAGTACCCCGTCATGGTCACACGAACGATGTACCAGCCGACGGCCACGCGCGGGATCTGGAAGATGCCCGCGCTGTCGGTCTGTGCGTTCTGCGGCCTGTTCCCGCCCATGAGCCGGACCTGTGCGAGCGCGATGGGGACGCCGTCGTGCTCCGTCACGTTGCCCCGAACCGCCCCGCCCGTTCCTTGCGACGGCAGCGTTGACGGCAGCAGTAGCGCGCAGAGACAGAACGGGCGGGACAGCCGGCGGACGATCATCATGGATCTATGAGCAACACCTCGACGTCGAACACGACGGTGGAGTTTGCGGGGACAATGATGTTACCTGATCCATCGCGAACCGGCTCACTGCCCCAGGCCAGTTCGGGTGGGATGATGAGGCGGCGCTTCCCCTGGAAGCGCATACCGACCACGCCCTGTTCGAAGCCGTCGATCAGATTGCCCATCCCGGGCGTAAAAATCAGCGGCCGATCGATGTCGCGAGAGCTATCAAACTTGGTGCCGTCGAGGAGATACCCGTCGTAGTGGGCCATGACGCCCATGCACCACTCAATCGCGGCGGCGCTACCCGCCACGGAATCCACAAAGCGCAAGCCGGTGCTTATCGTGACGGTATCGCCGCTGGTCGAGGTGGTATCGTAGGGGTGGGCTGTGCACGCTGGTGACGACGGTGGGTCGGCACAGGCGGCCAGCAACCCGGCGGCGACGACCGTCAAGCAGCTGATCCACTTCACCATATCACGACACTCGCTCGTTCGAGGCCATTCTCGAGCGTCCATTCCAGGTTTTGCCCCCCCCGGATCAGCAGCGTCTCGCTGCCCAGCCTGCGGTGCGATCCGATGGCCGACGCTTCGAGGCGGACGCTGCGTCCCGCACCGACCAGACGGGGAGCAAGCATGTACGTTTCCCGGCGCGTCGCGCCAACGGTCCCGGCGTAGGTGCGCTGGCCATCGCTGATGACGTGGATGCTGACGTCGAGGGAGTGCCGGTTGATCACCGTGAGGCTCCATTCCGACTCGGGCTCGGGCTGGGCGTCCGATTCTGCGCGGCGCCCGCAGCCGGCGGCTGCTGCGACGGCGAGCGCCAGCGCCGCCAGCGATACCCGAAACACCCGCACTCCGGATTGTGCGATCCGGTGTGGGCGATGTCAAGCAGGGTGTAGGGGATTCCCTTGCGGCGTTCCGTACTCGCC
>JBOHSJ010000132.1:0-7964 GCA_050733035.1 Gemmatimonadales bacterium
CTACTACGCCGAGGACGAGCGCCTGACCGAGTATTTCCAGCTGATGCGCGCGTTGCAGGCCGAGCCCAACCGCCGCGCCGCGGAGGTCCAGCAGCTGCGCGCGTATGAGCGGCTGTACGAAGTGACGTCGTCGCCGCTGTTCGGCCGCCCGCGCGACGAAGACAAACTGCTGCCCACGGGCCACGACGCGCTCGCCGAGGTACGGAGAACACGTCACCGGCCAGCTCCACAAGTACCAGTGGGAAGCGGGCTGGCGGTATTTCATCTACCTGCCGCCCCAGGATTCGCTGAACGCGATCGTGTTTGAGACCGACGGCCGCCACGTGCGCAGCTATCGAGTCGGGCGCCGGCCGCAAGTGCAATACGTTGAGCGCTGCGGGTGAGGTGAACCGCAGTCAGCACCGCCGTTATGACTTCTGGGGCGGTCTTGCTTGTTTTCCCGCGCGTGCTCCCACAGCGTACTCCCAATGATCGTATTTGTCGCGGCTTTCATGTTCGTGCAGACGTCGGCGATCCAGTGGCAGGGCGGTGTCGCCATCGCCCCGGCGTTTCGCGGGCATCAGTACGGGCCCGTCTTTCGGGTAGGCAAAGCCTGGCGCATCGAACCGCACGTCAGTTTTCAGCTCGAGGGGGCGTTCGGGATGGTGGGGACCACGGGAACCCACACCGACTGCGGAATCGGCCAATGCTTCATGTCGGATATCGAGTTCCGCGCTCGTGAGTTGGAGGTCCCCACTCTCCTCGTGCTTTCGCTTGGCCCACGGGAATCGGTCTTCCTCACCGCCGGCCCGGTGTTCGCGGCGCGCGTCACGTGCGATGGTTTTATCGGCGGGTTGAAGCGTGACAGCTGTCCGCTCGGCTCGGATCTCGCCTGGGGCGGCGCCTTCGGCGTCGGCGTCCGCACTCCGATTGGTTTGAGTGTCGAGGCGCGACTGCAGTCGTTCTACACGCCGCTCGTGCGGATGTCGAGCGGCGACAATCTGCTCGGTGATCATGCGTTCCGTGCGCGGGCGGTAACCCTGGCCGTGGGATGGGGGAGACGATGATGCTCGCTAACCGTGGGCGGCTCGTGCTGTGCCTTCCGCTACTCACCGCGGCATCAGGATGCGGATTCATTTTCACACATGGCCCACCAACGGGCCACGAGCAGTTGGAATACATCTCCTGCACCGAGAGTGACGCCGGCCCGGTTCTCGATCTCGTCTGGGGTGGCTTGAACGTCATCGGCGCGGTGGTCATCGCGGCAGAGCCCGACGCGTACGACAACGCGGGAGTGAGCATCGCTTCGGGGTTCGGGTGGGGAGTCCTCTCGAGTTTCTCGGCAGCGAGCGGGTTCAAAAAAGCGTCGGCATGCAAGAGTGCTCGACAAGCATTGGCTCAACGTCAGGCCGCGCGCGGTATCGCACCAGTCACGGTCGCCGACAACGCGGTGATGTCGGTGGTCATCACCCCCGCTGCCGACACACTGGCCGTGGGTGAGCAACTGCAGCTCGTGGTCGCCGCCCACAGCTCGAGCGGAGCAACGGTTGCGGGCCGCATGTTCACCTGGTCGTCGTCGAACGATGCCATCGCCTCGGTGAGCAATGCAGGACTCGTGACGGCACGCGCTCCTGGCTCTGTCGTGATTGCCGCGAACACCAACAACGTGGTGGGGACGGCCACCATCCTGATCACCGCACCGCGCTGATGCGAGTCGTCGTCGCCCTCGCCATCATTGTCGCGATCCCGTTGCCGCTCCTCGCCCAGGAGCGCAGTTGTGCGCCCACCGAGTATCCCAAGACGCTGCCGTCCGTCAGCGCCCTGATCGATTCCGCGCGCATCGTGCGGGGCCTGTCGGGAGCGGATCTGGCGCCGAACGGCGTCTTGTTCAGCCTGGTCTACGGCGAGTCCGATTCCTTCCCGCAGGTGCACGTGATCGAATCTTCCATCGACAGCGCCGGCCTGCTGCTCGCGAACCTGTTCGTGCCGCAGAAACCGAAACGACTCTGGGCGATGCGCCTCCGCGTTAGTGCCGCGGCCGCGCCCGCCGTTACGCTCGAGCGCTCGGTTTACTGCCTGCCCCGCCTGGCGCGGACGCAGGACCGGCTCGGCGATAACTTCCTGGTCAACGTGTCCCCGGGTGATCGTGCGATGCGGAACTTGAATATCCGCGTCAAGGCCGAAGTGATCATCGCGGAAAACGGCGTGGTCTCCGAGGTGCGGCTCTCGCAGTCGACTGGGATTCGTGATTATGACGATCAGATCGTGCAGTTTTTCCGGATGCGTACATACCTCCCCGCGCTGATCGATGGGTTCCCCGTGACGAGCTGGTGGCGCAGCGATGGGCAGAGGATGCGGCTCTGACCAAAACACGCCGCACCGTTAGTTTCGTCGCATGCCCCCACAACGCATTCTGAAACACGCCGTCCTCCTGTCGCTCGCGTACATGCTGCCGAACGCGGCGTGCACGCAAAGCCCCTCCACGCCGCGAGAGTACGCGTCTCAGGAACACCGCTTCCGCGTCGTCACCCTCACCGACTCCCTCGAACATCCCTGGGGCCTCGCGTTCCTCCCCGACGGACGCATGATCGTCACGGAGCGGCCGGGCCGGCTGCGCATCGTCGCGACCAGCGGCGCGCTGTCCGCACCGCTCACCGGCGTCCCGGCGGTCTTCGCGGACGGGCAGGGTGGGCTGCTCGACGTCGCCCTCGCGCCTGATTTCGCGCAGAGCCGCACGATCTACTTGAGCTACGCGGAGCCCGGCACCGGCGGGTCCGCCGGCACCAGCGTCGCCCGCGCTCGGCTCGGTGAAACCGGACTCGACAACGTCCAGGTGATCTTCCGCCAGGAGCCCAAGGTGTCCGGCGGTGCGCATTTCGGCTCGCGCGTTGTCGTCGCCCGCGACGGCCGGCACCTCTTCATCACGACCGGCGACCGGCAGCAGCGCCCGTTCGTGCAGGATCTGTCCAAGCTCCAGGGCAAAGTCATCCGCATCCGGCCCGACGGCTCGATCCCGCGCGACAATCCGTTCGTGAGTCGGCCCGGCGCCCGCGCCGAGATCTGGTCGTACGGCCATCGCAATCTCCAGGGCGCCGCGCTCCATCCCGAGACGGGACAGCTGTGGACCGTGGAGCATGGCGCGCGCGGCGGCGACGAGCTGAACGCGCCGCAAGCGGGCCGCAACTACGGCTGGCCCGTCATCACGTACGGCCGCGATTACTCCGGCGCGTCGATCGGTGAAGGCCAACGCAAAGAGGGAATGGAGCAGCCGGTCCACTACTGGGATCCGTCCATCGCGCCGAGCGGGCTGATGTTCTACACGGGCGACCGCTTCCCCAATTGGAAAGGCAACGCCTTCGTCGGCGCACTCGGCTTCCGGCTGCTCGCGCGGCTCGAGCTGGATGGCGAACGGGTCCGCGTCGAGGAGCGGCTGCTCGACGACATGAGCCAGCGCATCCGCGCGGTGGTGCAGGGGCCCGACGGCTGCATCTACTTGCTGACCGACGAGAGCGACGGCCGCATCATGCGGATCGAGCCCGTGTCATGACGTTTTGTGGAGGCATCATGCGAACCGCGTTGCTCGTGCTCTGCTCGATCGCGTTGCTGCCTGCGGTTCCCGTTGCCCAGGCCCCTCCCACGCCACTTCCCTCCATCGCGTTGCCTCCCGAGCTCGATCGCGTGCTGCGCGATTACGAGCGCGGCTGGCGCGCCGGCGATGAGAAGGCGCTCGCGACGCTCTTCACCGAGGACGGGTTCGTGCCGACGGGGGGCGGCTGGGTGCGCGGCCGCGATCGCATTCGGCAGACATACGAGAACTCCGCGGGCGACTTGCAGCTGCGGGCGCTGGCCTACGCCGTTGCGGACACCGTCGGGTACATCGTCGGCGCCTATGGCTACGGGCCCGCCTCGGCGGAGGACCGCGGGAAATTCGTGCTCGCGCTGCGCCGCGCAGCGGGCGGCCAGTGGCTCATCGCGGCCGATATCGATCAGAGCAATCGCTTCTAAGAGATTCTCCTCTCCTACCGCGCGCGTCCTCGCGGGGCTCATCTTGGGCCTCGCCATGGGCGCGGTCGCCGCGGCCACGCAGCATCCCGCGCTGCTCGCGATCGCCACCGCGGTCGAGCCGGTGGGGACGCTGTGGACCAACGCCATCCGGATGACCGTCATCCCGCTGGTCGTCGCGCTCGTGGTCACCGGCGTCGCCGCCACCGCCGACCTGCGGTACGTCGGTCGCCTGGGCGCGCGTGCCGTGCCGGCCTTCATCGCGCTGCTCCTCGCCGGCGGGCTGTTCGCACTCCTCCTCGCTCCGTTAGCGCTCGAGCGCCTCGCGATTCCGGCGGACGTCGCCGCCTCGCTACGGGGTGGCGCGCTGGACAACGCGGATCAGCCGCAGATGCCGGGGTTCGTGGACCGGATCGTTGCGATCGTGCCCGCCAATCCCCTGCGCGCCGCGGTCGAGGGCGCGATGCTGCCGCTCATCGTGTTCACGCTGGTTTTCGCCGTGGCCCTCGCCCGGCTCGAGCCCTCGCGGCGCGAACCGATCGTACAGCTGTTTCAAAGCGTCGCCGATACGATGCTCGTGGTGGTCCGCTGGGTCCTGGCGTGTGCGCCGATCGGCATCTTCGCGCTGGCGCTCGGGCTCGCGGCCCGACTGGGCGCCGCGGCGGCGGGCGCCCTGGTCTTCTACATGGCGACGCTCTCCGTCGTCTTGCTGCTGTTCATGCTCGCCCTGTATCCACTCGCCTCGGCTGTCGGCCGTGTGTCGATCGCGCGCTTCGCCGCCGCGCTGGGTGCCGCGCAGGCCGTCGCGTTCAGCTCACGCTCGTCGCTCGCGGCCCTGCCCGCGTTGATCGCCGGGGCGCAGCAGCGGCTCCAGGCGTCGCCGGCCGTCACCGGTTTCGTGTTGCCGTTCGCCGTGTCGGTGTTTCGCGTCAACGTTCCCATCGCCTGGGTCGTTGGTGCGGTATTTCTGGGGAAACTCTATGGCGTCCCGCTCGAGGTACCGGAGCTGCTCGGACTCATTCTGACGGCGACGTTGATCAGCTTCAGCGTGCCGGGAATCCCGAGCGCCAGCTTGTTCCTGCTCGCCCCCGTACTGGTGGATCTCGGCTTGCCCGCCGAGGGCGCGGGGATCCTGATCGCCGTAGACGCGATCCCCGACATGTTCAAGACGACGCTGAACGTGACGTCGCACCTCACGGTGGCCACGATTGTGGACCGGCGTTAACTGAAAGACCAGTGCTCGGGACTCACGTCTCCGTTGGAAACCATCCGAATGGGAAGCCGTAGATTGAGCCATCCTCCATGCGCGGAGCCCAGACCGCCACCGCCAAGGTCGTCGCGTGGTGGGAGATCGATTACCCGCAGCTCGCCAAGTACGACGGCAAATGGATGATCGTGAACGTGATGTGGCAGTCGCCGCCGAAGTAGTGCCGTTCCCCGATTGCTTCGACACCGCCCGGCTGCGCGCCGAGCGGCTCACGGCGGAGCATTACGACGCCATCCGCGCCATGGACAGCGACGCCGAGTACATGGCGCTGCTCGGCGGCCCGCGCGACATGGCCGAGACGCTCGGGTACATGGCGAGAAACCTCCAGCACTGGGCCGATCACGGATTCGGCCTCTGGGTTCTGCGGGACGCGGCGGACGGCCGCGTTGCGGGCCGCTGTGTGCTCCGGCACCTGGACGTCGAAGGGACCGATGAAGTCGAGCTGGGTTACGGTTTTCACAAGGAGTACTGGGGCAGGGGTCTCGCCACCGAAGTCGCCAGGACGCTGCTGCAGTTCGGCCTGAAGGAGCTGAAACTGCCATCCATCGTCGCGATCACGCGCCCCGCGAACCTCGGCTCGCAGCGCGTGCTCATCAAAACTGGCTTCGCCTACGAGCGGGAAGTGAGCTACGACGGCGTGCCGCACGTGCTCTATCGATCGACACAACGTTACACACCCTAAAGGGTGTGCTCGGCGGACACTGTCCTTAAGGACAGTGCTCTATGACTTCTGGGGCGGGTGGAGGCTTGCGCGTGTGTTATTTTGTTGACCTTCTCCCTTCGGAGGCCGTCGATGAAGCTCTCGCACTCCGTCCCCGCTACCGTAGTCCTGCTCGCGGTGTTGCCGCTGGTTGCGCCGGCGCAGGAGCAGGGCGAGTCCATCTGGGAAAGCATTCCCTGGGCCCAGGGGCCGATTACCGGCAAGCTCGGCGCCGAGGCACAAGTGAAAGTGCCTGCCGGGTGCCTGTTCACCGGCCAGGACGGCATGAAGAAGTTCATGGAGATGACCCAGAATCCGCTCGAGGGCAACGAGCGCGGCGTCGTCATCTGCGAAGTCGAAACCAATCCCTGGTTCGTCATCTTCGCGTACGACCCGAGCGGTTACGTGCGCGATGACGAAGGCGGGCGGCTCGACGCCGATGCGATTCTCTCGTCGATCCGCCGCGGCACCGAGGCCGCCAACCGTGAGCGCCGCAAGAGAGGGTGGGGGACTCTGGAGGTCGAAGGGTGGATGACCCAACCGCACTACGACCAGGCGACCAACAATCTGACCTGGGCGCTCACGGGAAAGACCAGTGAGGGGGAGCGCAACGTCAATCACTCGGTGCGCTTGTTGGGGAGGGGCGGGGTGATGCACCTCGACCTGGTGAGCGATCCCGAGCACTTCGCCGTCGTGGTTCCGAAGTTCAACGCCATGGTGACGGGCTTCGCGTACACGGCCGGCAACCGCTATGCCGAATGGCGCCAGGGTGACCGCGTCGCCGAGTACGGACTAACCGCGCTCGTCGCCGGCGGCGCCGGGGTCGCGCTCGTCAAATCAGGCCTGCTCGCCAAGTTTTGGAAGGTGATCGTGCTCGGTATCGCCGCGCTGGTCGGCGCGATCAAGTCGCTGTGGTCGAAGATTACCGGACGCAGGGGAGACGCTCCACAATCGTGACGATTGCGATTCTCGCGCTGGTGACGCTGCTCGAAGGGATACGGCGCGTACCGCGGGGATCGCTGCTGCTGCGGCGGGTGCTGTTCGGGGCGTGGCGCGTGCGGCCGGCGCCACCGGCCATGACGGACGACAGCTTGCAGTTGCTCTCGTGGTGGTCGCCAATCGTCAGTACGGTAATTTTGCGGCCGCCACGCGCGGAGACCTCGCCCAAACCGAAAGCGTGGAAAGTCGGGCCGGTGCGGGCCCGTCTCGAGCAACACCGTCAGACGTTGCTCGACCTGCGCGTGCTCGGCCTCGCCGCGTTGCTGGGCCTCGTCGTCGGCATACCGCTCGCGATCGACCGAATGGGTGCGCAGGGATTCTTTTTTGCCCTCGGCCTGCTCGGCGTCATCTGTTTTTTTGTGTGCGAGCGCATGTATGCGGCCGCGCGAGCCATGGACAAGACACGGAAAGCCGCGTTTTCCTGGGTCATCGGTAGCTTCTCGCCGTTTGCCGCGCCGCGCGCGGCCGAAGTCCTCCTGGAAGAGCTGGTGCGCGACATTCCGCCGGGGCTCGTCGCGCGCGTGCTGCTGCCGTTCGCGGAATTCCTGGCGTGGGTCCGGCCGCACGCGTACGACTCGAGCCAGGGGGCACCGGCCGATGCGAGATTTCTGGCGGGTCTCGATCCCGCCGAGCTGAAGCAGTCGCTCGCGCCGCCCGATCCCGCGGTTGCGATCGGAGGGCAGCGCTGGTGCCCGCGCTGCGGCGCGACATTCGTGGAGGCGGACGCCTGCTCGGACTGCGGCATCGCGTTGCTGCCGTTTCAACACTCGGAGCTCGTACGCTCGTAGCCTTCCTGCTGGCCACCATCCTCGCCGCACAGGCGCCGCTCGCGGACATCGACGCCCGCACGACCGCGCCGACGACGCTCCGGGCCAAGCCCGACATCAGCGCGCGCGCGGTCGCGCAACTCCCCGCCGAGACCGTGGTGCACATCATGGGGTGCGAGAACGACTGGTGTCAGGTCGTCGTCCGGCGCCGCGTCGGCTATGTGTCACGCGGCGTGCTCGCGGCCATGCC
>JBOHSJ010000133.1:0-1969 GCA_050733035.1 Gemmatimonadales bacterium
TCGCCCATCTCGACGCGGAGCGTGCGGGCCACGTCGCGGAAAGCGGCGCGCGCCTTGAGCGTTCCGAACGTGATGATCTGACCGACCGACTCGCGCCCATAGCGCTCGCGCGCGTACTCGAGCACCTCACCGCGCCGTTCGAAGCAGAAATCGAGGTCGATGTCCGGCATCGAGATCCGCTCGGGGTTCAGGAACCGCTCGAACAGCAGGTCAAACTTCAGTGGGTCCACGGTCGTGATGCGCAGGGCGTATGCGATCAGCGACCCCGCGGCCGAGCCACGCCCCGGGCCGACGGGAATGCCGCGGTCGCGCGCGGCCTTGACCAGATCGTAGACGATGAGGAAGTAGCCCGCGTAGCCGGTGCGGGTGATGACATCGAGCTCGTACTCCACGCGCTGCTCGACCGCGGCGGGGAGCGGATCGCCATAGCGCTCGACCGCGCCACGCCGCGCCAGATGCACGAGCAAATCTTGATCGGACGCGAACTCCGCGGGCCGCGGATACTGCGGCAAGAAATAGCGCTTCTCGAAGTCGAACTCGCACAGATCGGCGACGCGCGCCGTTTCGGTCAACACGTCGCTGCGGCCCCCGAACAGGCGGCCCATTTCGCTTTCGGACTTGACGTAGCTTTCCTGGCCGAAAAAGCGAAACCGTTTCGGGTCGTCGAGATCCTTCCCCGTGCCGATGGCGAGCAGCACGTCATGCGCCTCGGCGTCTTCCTTCATGAGATAGTGCGCGTCATTGGTCGCTGCGACGGGAAGCCCCAGCTCGGCGGCGATGCGGAACATGCCCTCCGTGACGGTTTTCTCTTCGGGGATGCCGTGGTTCTGGACTTCCAGCCAGAAGCCGTCCGGCCCGAACGTGCGCGCGAACCAGGCGGCGCTCGCTTTCGCGGCCTCGTAGTTCCCCTGGCGCAGGTATAAGGCGATTTCCCCCGAGAGACAGGCGGCCAGCCCGATCAGCCCATCGTGGTGGCGCTCCAACACTTCCTTATCTATGCGCGGCCGGCGGTAGTAGCCCTCGAGGAAGCCGATGGAGGACAGCTTGATCAGGTTCTGATAGCCGGCGCGGTTTTTCGCGAGCAGCACGAGGTGCGAGTAGGCGGAGCCCAGGGGCACATCGGCAGCGGGTTTCTCTCGGGCTTTGCGGCTGCCGAACGCGAGGTAGGCCTCGAAGCCGAGGATCGGCCGGACTTTCCGGGCTTTCGCTTCGGCATAGAACGACCACGCGCCATGGAGATTGCCATGGTCGGTGATGGCCAGCGAGTCCATTCCCAACGCCTGCACCCGATCCAGCAGTTCGGGGATCCGGTTGGCGCCGTCGAGGAGGGAGTACTCGCTATGGGTGTGGAGATGAACGAACGGCATGGTTACGCACTTGAAGATGCCGTATTTTGCGCGGTCATGCAATGGCTGATGCTGGCGTTCACGTTCATCGTGATGGCGATGTTGCAGCGGCTCGCGCGCGGCGGTCCGGTCGCGGCGCAGGCGACGATCGCCCTCGGACTACTCATGGTGGCGGCGTACGTCGCCGGGACAATCGCGCAGCGGTTCCGCCTTCCTCGCATCGTCGGATATCTCGTGGCCGGTCTGCTCGCCGGCCCCACGTGGGATATCGTGAATGCCGACGTCCTCCAGGTGCTCACCCCGCTTGCGAGCGGCGCGCTGGCGCTGATCGCGTTCGCCGTAGGGAACGAGCTCACGCTCGACGCACTCCGCGGCGAGCGCCGCATCGCCAATCTGCGGATCACTGCGGGCGCGATGGCGATTCCCTTCATTGCCGTGACGCTCGTCGTGCTGACGGTGAGCGCCTGGTTTCCGCTGACCGCGCACCAACCGTTCGAGGACGCGCTCACGGTCGCGCTCGCCCTCGGCACGCTGGCCGCCGTCGGCTCGCCCACGGTCGCGTGGGCGGTCATCACGGACGTGAATGCGAAGGGCCGGCTTTCGGAGACGATCCGGGACGTCAC
>JBOHSJ010000134.1:0-2511 GCA_050733035.1 Gemmatimonadales bacterium
CCACTGGGCCAGCCAGTGGGCCGCGGCCGACTTCATCGATTCCGGCGACGCTGATCCGCCCTTCACTCCACAACGCCGCCTCGCGTTTCAACGACGGGCGGCGGTGCCTCACGTCTGCGTCGGCTCCTGTTCGGCGGTCCCGGCGGTCGGGACGGTGATGCCGCGCTTCTCGCGAATGCGCGCCGCCTTTCCGGCCAGGCGGCGCAGGAAGTAGAGCTTGGCGCGCCGCACACGGCCCTTGCGCATCAGGCCGATCTCGGCGATGGACGGCGCGTGCAGCGGGAAAATCCGCTCGACGCCGACACCCGCCGAAATCTTGCGGACGGTGAACGTCTCGTTCACGCCGCCGCCGCGCCGGGCGATGCAGATGCCCTCGAACGCCTGGAGCCGCTCCTTCTCACCTTCGCGCACGCGCACCATCACGCGCACCGTGTCGCCCGGGGCAAAAGCCGGGATATCGGTCTTCAGCCCCTCGCGCTCGACTGCCCGTATCTTCTCCATAACTACTCCCCGTGTTTCAACCAAAGATCTGGTCTTCGTTCGCGCGTCAGCCGTTCGGCTTGTGCCGCCCGCCATGCCGCAATCTTGTCGTGGTCGCCACTCAACAATACGTCCGGGACGTCAAGCCCGCGATAGCTGGGCGGCCGCGTGTAGCTGGGCGGCGCCAGCAGTCCTTCATAGTGCGAATCGGACGCCGCGGATTCGTGATCGCCCAGCGCGCCCGGCAGCAGCCGGACGACCGCATCCACCACGCACAGCGCCGCCGGCTCTCCGCCCGATAGCACGAAATCGCCGATCGAGACTTCCTCCGCGCCGAGCACCTCGACCACTCGCTGATCGACGTCCTTATAATGCCCGCACAGCAACGTCAGCTCGTTGCCCAACGAATAGCGCACGGCGGTGCCATGCGTGAACAGGTTTCCGCGGGCCGACAGCAGGACGATCGGAGACCCGTTCACAACCTTCAGATCCTCCACCGCCTCCACCAACGGCTCCACCTTCAGCACCATTCCGGCGCCACCGCCGTACGGTGCGTCGTCCACCGAGTGGTGCTTGTCGTGCGTGTAGTCACGCAGCTGCACGACCCGGTAGCGCACCAATCCGGCCGTGGCCGCGCGCCCCAGAATGCTCGATCCGAGCGGCGCGGTGAACCAGTCGGGAAACAGCGTGACGACGTTGATCCGCACCATCGCTACGCGTCCACCGCCACGAGCTGGTCGCGCCAGCGTTCGACCGCTCCGCGCGACGTGATGCCCTCGAAGCCCAGCAGCCATTCGCGGTGATAGGCGCGGCGGCGGGTGACCACCAACGGACCTGCCAGCACTTCCCGCGCGTCATTGAGGACGTAGAGCCGCGCCTTCGGCACGAACACC
This sequence comes from Gemmatimonadales bacterium, assembly GCA_050733035.1. Classification (GTDB taxonomy): domain Bacteria; phylum Gemmatimonadota; class Gemmatimonadetes; order Gemmatimonadales; family GWC2-71-9; genus 20CM-2-65-7. The sequence continues at coordinate 1,374 of JBOHSJ010000134.1, forward strand.
GTCCCCGGATTCTCCACGAGGGGGATCACCGCCACCTCCCCCTGCTGGCCGTGCGGCTTGCGCAGCCGCCCGACTACGCGGCGGGCTTCGGAGGAGCTGATTTGCCGAGTACGCCGGCCTTCTTGAGGAGCGAGCGCACCGTGTCGGTCGGCATCGCGCCCTTCTCCATCCAGGCCCGCGCCTGCTCGGCATTGACCTCGATCACCGCCGGATTCGCGCGGGGATTGTAATTGCCGATCGTCGCGACGAAGCGTCCGTCACGCGGCGACTTGGAATCCGCGACCACAATGCGGAAAAAAGCCTGGCCCTTCCGTCCCACGCGGCGCAGCCGAATTCGAGTTGCCATAGCGTTCCCTACATCCTTTTCAAGAGCTTGCTCATTTTGCGCATCTGCTGGAACTGTTCCAGCAGCTTGTTCACTTCCTGCACGGGCCGTCCGGCCCCTTTCGCAATCCGCAGTTTTCGCGATCCACTCAACACACTCGGATCGGCCCGCTCCTCCGGCGTCATCGAGAGCACGATCGCCTCGACGTGCTTGAGGCGCTTGTCGTCCATCGACACACCCTGCAGGGCCTTCGCATTGATCCCCGGCAACAGGCCGAGCACCTGCTTGAGCGGACCCATGTTCTGCATCTGCTTCAACGCGACGAGAAAGTCCTGCAGGTCCATTCCCTTCTTGGACCGGACTTTCTGATCCAGCCGCTTGGCGGCTTCGGCATCGACCGTCGCGGCAGCCTTCTCGACCAGCGCGACGACGTCACCCTGCCCGAGGATCCGTCCCGCCATCCGCACCGGATCGAACGGCTCCAGCGCGTCCGTCTGTTCACCGACCCCGATATACTTGATCGGGACGCCGGTCACACCGTGAATCGAGAGCGCCGCGCCGCCGCGCGCGTCGCCGTCCAGCTTCGTCAGAATCACACCCGTGATCCCGACACCGTCATGGAACCCGCGCGCGATCTTCACGGCGTTCTGCCCCGTCATCCCATCGGCGACGAGCAAGATTTCCTTCGGGGCTACGGCGGCCTTCAGCGCGCGCAGCTCGTCCATCATCTCGGCATCGATCTGCAGGCGTCCGGCCGTATCGACGATCACCGTCCGTGCCCGGGCCGATTCCGCTTCGCGCAGTGCGGCTTTC
>JBOHSJ010000135.1:0-3910 GCA_050733035.1 Gemmatimonadales bacterium
GTGTAGGGTGGGTAATCGCTGATCAGCTGATGAGATCGGGGACATCGGTTGGCGCGAACTATGCAAGGCACATAGTCGCAAAGACCGTCCTGTCGATTCGCAGTGCACGCGGAGCTCCCATGGCTACGCCGCACGCCACACGCCGCACGCTCAGTCTCCCCCGGGGAGTTTGATCTCAGGATGTTCATAGACCGTGTGTTGGTTCAGGTCATCGCAGGCACAGGCGGCTCCGGAGCCAGTTCGTTCCGCCGGGAAAAGTTTGTGCCGAAAGGTGGTCCGGATGGCGGTGACGGCGGGCGCGGGGGTAGCGTCTGGGTCAAAGCAGATCCGAATCTCGCCACCCTGCTCGATTACCGCTACCACACGCGCTGGATCGCAGAGCGCGGTGCTCACGGCAAGGGCAAGAACATGTCGGGGAAATCGGCGGAGGACGTCTATCTGCCCGTTCCTCCCGGCACCGAAGTGCGCGACGCCGATACCGGCGAGATCCTCGGCGAAATGATCACACGTGACCAGGTCCTGCTCGTTGCCAAAGGCGGCCGCGGCGGGCGCGGCAATCAGCACTTCGCCACGCCCACCCATCAGTCGCCGCGCGAATGGGAGCCGGGCGAGGAAGGCGAGCAGCGCCGCCTGGAGCTGGTGCTCAAGCTGATCGCCGACGTTGGCCTGCTCGGCGAGCCCAATGCCGGCAAGAGCACGTTGCTCTCGGTGATCTCGGCGGCCCGCCCCAAGATCGCCGACTATCCCTTCACGACGCTCGAGCCGCACCTCGGCGTGGTGGGGTTGTCGGACAACCGCTCGTTCGTCGTCGCCGACATCCCCGGCATCATCGAAGGCGCGCACGAAGGCAAAGGCCTCGGCCTGCGCTTTCTCCAACACGTGGAACGCACCCGCATCCTCGCGGTGCTCATTCCGATAGACAGCCCAGATCCACAGGCGACGTATGAGTTGCTGCGCCGGGAGGCAGCGTCGTATTCGAAGCAGCTCGCCTCGAAGCCGCACGTGGTGGTGTTGACCAAGGCTGACTTGAAAGCGCCACACGCCGCACGCCACACGCCGTTACGGACCGAGGCCGGCGCACCGGTCGTCGAAATCTCGGCCGTCGCCCGCCAGGGAATACCGGATCTGTTGGAGACGCTATGGAGCACACTGAACTCGTCGCCACGCTGACGCTGGCGGGGGTGCAGGGCATCGGTTCGCAGCGGCTGCGCATGCTCGTCTCGACATTCGGGAGCGCGCAGGCGGCGCTCGACGTGCCGCACTCGCGCCTGGCGTCGCTGTTCGGCTTCGGCCCCGCGGCCGCGACCGCGATCAAGGCCGCCTCGCCCAGGGACGGCGAGCGCGTGCTCGCGCAGCTGGCCGGGCTGGGGGCACGTGTCGTGCTCGCGGGCGATCCCGATTTTCCCGCCCAGCTCCTGGAAATCCACGATCCCCCCTCGGTGCTCTACATCTGGGGCGACAGGTCGCTGCTGGCGCGGCCGGGGGGGGGCGTGGCGTTCGTCGGCAGCCGCAATCACACGGCGTACGGCGCCGAGGCGGCGCGGCTGCTCGCGGGCGCGGTCGCGCAGCGCGCCGTGATCATCAGCGGCATGGCGCGCGGCATCGACGCGATCGCGCACGCCGCGGCGCTCGACTCGGGCGGCAGATCGGTCGGCGTGCTCGGTAACGGCTTCGGCGTGATCTATCCGGCCGCCAATCGCGAGCTGTACGACCGCATGGTCGCGCACGGCTGCCTCGTCACCGAGCACCCGCCGGGCGAGCGGCCGCATGCCGGCTCCTTCCCGCGCCGCAACCGGCTGATCTCGGGACTCGCGCGTGCGGTGGTGGTGATCGAAGCGGACGTGAAGTCGGGAGCGCTCGTCACCGCCGATTGCGGGCTCGAGCAGGGCCGGCCGATTCTCGCGGTGCCCGGGCCGATCACGAGTCGCACGTCGGTCGGGTGCAACAAGCTCATCCAACAGGGCGCGAAGCCGGTGCTGTGCGCCGCCGACATCCTCGAGGAGGTCGGCTTGCCGGCTGGTCTGCGCGAGCTGGGCGCCGCGCTCTCGACCCCCGCGCCACGCGTCCCGCCGATCGATCTGACGGGATTGCAGCTGACCCTGTGGAATCGGATGACGGCGGAGCCTCTACACGTCGACGCTCTGGTGGCTGCGGCCAAGACTCGACCGGCGGATGTATTGGGTGCGCTCACTGAGCTGGAGCTCCGTGGCTTGGTGAGGCAGGGGCCTGGGATGATCTTCGGACTGACTTAAGACCGTGCGGCGTGGCAATGCAAGGTCGTTCGCTATGTTTGATTCGTGCACTTGTACCTCCACGTCCCTTTTTGCGTTCGCCGCTGTTCCTACTGCGACTTCTCGATCGCCGTTCGGAAGCGTATTCCGGTTCGGGACTACGTCGATGCGGTACTCGAGGAAGCGGACAGCCTCAAGCTGGCCGATCTCGAAACGATCTACTTTGGTGGCGGCACGCCGTCGCTGCTTCCACCGGAAGCGATCGCGACCTTGCTGCAAGAACTCACCTCGCAACGCCGCACGCCGCACGCCACACGTGAAGTCACCCTCGAAGCCAACCCCGAGGACGTCACTGTCGATGCAGCGCGCGCGTGGAGAGCCGCCGGAATCAACCGGGTGAGCCTCGGCGCGCAGTCCTTCGACGACAAGGTGCTGCAGTGGATGCACCGCTCCCACGACGCCGCGCAGACCCAGCGTGCGGTGCAGGCCTTACGAGGAGCGGGGATCGAGAATATTTCGCTGGATCTGATTTTCGGATTGCCCGAGGAGCTGCATCGGAACTGGGAGCGTGATCTCGACATTCTCTGCGCCCTGCTGCCCGCGCACTGCTCCCTTTATGGGCTGACGGTCGAGCCACGCACGCCGCTGGATCGCTGGATCTCGCGCGGGGCGACCAAGGTCCCCGACGACGACCGCTACGCCGAGGAGTATCTCTTCGCCCACAGACGGCTGACGGCAGACGGCTCTGAGTTCTACGAAGTCTCGAATGCGTCTTTGCCCGGCTTCCGTTCTCAACACAATTCGGCGTATTGGTCGGGGCGGCCATACCTGGGACTCGGCCCCGCCGCCCACTCCTTCGACGGCACGACCCGCCGCTGGAACATCCGCGCCTGGGAGGCCTACCGCCGCGCGATTGCCGAGGGGCGCTCGCCGATCGAGTCGGAGGAGGTCCTGACGGAGGAGCAGCGTGCGGTGGAGGCAACCTACCTGGGTCTGAGAACCGTAGAGGGGTTACCCTCCACCCACCTTCACCAACCTCCACCACCCTTCATAACCCAAGGCTGGGTGGTGGTAAGCGAGGGAAGGCTTAAGTGCACACCCGAGGGATGGTTAAGATTAGATTCATTGGTGCGCGAATTGACCATGCAAGCCGAGACCCAGCAGTGACAGCCGCGTTGACCGACCGCGAGCGCCAAGTTCTCGAGGCCGTGATCGAGACGTACGTCCAAACCGCCGAACCAGCGGGCAGTCGCACCATTGCCAAGCGGCACCAGCTCGGCCTCTCGCCCGCCACGATTCGCAACACGATGAGCGACCTCGAGGAAAAGGGGTATCTCTACCACCCCCACACGTCGGCTGGCCGCATCCCCACCGATCTCGCCTACCGCGTGTACGTGAACTCGCTCATGCGCCTGTCGCAGGTGTCGGCATCCGATTCGCACCACATCCGCGAGGAGCTCGCTGAGCGCAACGCCGTGGACCAGATCCTCGAGCGGGCGGCGCAGGTGCTCGGTGTGCTCACGAAAGAGCTCGGGGTGGCGGTGGGCCCGACGCTCGACGAGGCGGTGCTCGAGCGGTTGGAGCTGTTGCAGGCCGGGTCCGACCGGCTCCTGCTGGTGCTCACGCTCAAGAGAGGCGTGGTGCGCACCATCTTTGTGGAAGTGCCCTCGCTCATGGCG
>JBOHSJ010000136.1:0-5226 GCA_050733035.1 Gemmatimonadales bacterium
GCCGTTCGCCCGCCGGCCGGCTCGTGTTCATCAGCTCGATCAACGGCGTGCGCGGCAGCTTCGGCCAAGCGAATTACGCGGCCGCCAAGGCGGGCCTCATCGGGCTGGCGCGCTCGCTCGCGCTCGAACTCGCCCGCGACGGTGTCACCGTCAACGTCGTGGCGCCCGGTTTCATCGATACCGAGATGACGCGCCGCCTTCCCGATTCGCTGCGCTCGCGCGCCGTCGCCCGCACGCCCCTGGGGCGTTGCGGCGCGGCCGCCGACGTCGCTCATGCCGTGCGGTTTCTGTGCGACGAGGCGGCGGGCTTCATCACGGGCGCCGTGCTACCGATAGACGGCGGCCAGCTGCTCGGCAGCACCCCGGATTGAGGCAACCATGACCGTCTCGCACAACGTCTCGGAAGGCATCGGCCGGCTCGTGCTCGATCACCCGCCGCTCAACATCCTGACGCGCGCCGAACTGACCGCGCTGCGCCACGAGCTCGATGCGCTCGCCGCGGATCCGACCCTGCGGGTGCTGATCCTCTCCGCCCGCGGCAAGCATTTCTCGGCCGGCGCCGACGTCGGGGAGCACATGCCGCCATGGCACCTGACCCTCATCCCCGACTTCCTGGCCACGGTCGAGCAACTGGAGGCGTTCCCCCTTCCCGTGATCGCCGCCGTGCGGGGCAAGTGTCTGGGTGGCGGCTTCGAGTTGATTCAGCCGGCGGATATCATCGTCGCGGGCGAGGGCGCGTCATTCGGCCAACCGGAGATCGTGCTCGGCGTCTTTCCACCCGCGGCCGTCGTCCTGCTGCCGGGGCGTGTGCCGGCCGGTGTCGCGGCGCAGCTGATCTATTCGGGCGATCCGATCTCGGCGGCTGCCGCGGAACGCTGCGGATTGGTCACCCGTCTCGCCCCAGACGATGCCGTGGAGCACGTGGCGGACGAGCTGGCACGGCGCATCGCGCGGCACAGCGCCGCCGCGCTGCGAGCCGCAAAACGCGCGGTGCGTGGACCGGGGGAGGACGCGCGGCGCGCGGCGCTGCTCCGGGCCGGGCATGCCTATCTGCACGATCTGATGGAAACGCGCGATGCGGTCGAAGGCCTGCGGGCGTTCGTCGAGAAGCGCCAACCCGCCTGGAGCAATATGTGATCGTCTTCCCGGAATGGCGTGACCGGCCCCTCGAGGACATCCTGGTTTGCAGCCGGGAGCTGATCGAGGACGCCGACTTCCCGAGCGTGCGGCGCTGGCGCGAGGCGGGCGGCAAGGTCGTGGGACACTTCCAGGTCTACTTCCCCGAAGAGATCGCGCACGCCGCGGGGCTGCTGCCGTTCAAGGTGCGCGGGGCTCCGGTCGAGCCCACGCACGCCGAGTCGCGGTTCGGCTCGTATCTCTGTTCGATCATCAAGACGTCGTTCGAGCTCGCGCTGTCGCAGCGCGTCGAGCTGGACGCCTTCGTCACGCATCCGATCTGCGACGCCGCGCGCAACCTCGCGGGTGTGTGGGGCCGCAACTTCACGTACCCCTGCCGCATCCTGTACCTGCCGCAGAACCCGAACTCGGCGTTCGCGCCGCGCTATCTGCGCGACGAGTACGAGCGCGTGCAGCTCATGTGCGAGGAAATCGCCGGGCGGTCCATCGCGCCGGAGGATCTGCGTCGTTCGATCGCGCTGTTCAACGAAAACCGGGCGCTGCTGCGGCGCCTGTACGCGCTGCGCTGCGAGCAGCCGTGGCTCGTCGCGGTGGACGAGGCCTACGTGCTGGTGGCGCTCGCCGGTCTCATCCCGCGCGAGGAGCACAACGCGCTGTTGCAGACGGTGCTGCCGCAGCTCGAGCGCCGCCAGAGTACCAGGCGGGACAAGATCCGCGTCGTCCTCGAGGGCGGCTTCTGCGAGCAGCCGCCCCTGGATTTGCTGCGGGCCATCGGGCGCTCCTGCTACGTCGTGGATGACGACCTGCTGATCGGGCTGCGCTGGCTCGTGGAGGATGTGCCGCTCGACGGGGATCCCCTGCTCGCGCTCGCCGAATCCTACATCGACCGCTCCGCGCACAGTCCCGTGCAGCACGATCTGCGCAAGCCCAAGGAGCGCATGCTGCGCGAGCGGCTCGAGGGCGCGCGCGCGCAGGCGGCGATCCTGCTCGCGGCCAAGATGTGCGAGCCGGGACTCGAGGAGCTGGTCGTGCACACCCGCGCCCTCGATCAGGCGGGGACGCGCTACTTCGTGAGCGAATTCGAGGAAAACATGTCCAGATTCGATCAGCTCGAGATCCAGCTGGAGACGTTCGTCGAAAACCTGCTGTTCGACTGAGGGGGGGCACCGATGCTCGTCGGTCGTGCGAACGAAAACGGAGCGCGGCTGTTCCGCGAATGGTTTCAGGGCCTCACCGCGGCGGCAGAGGAGGGGCGCGGGGCCGCGTATGTGTTCGTGATGGGCAGCCTGTGCGAGCTGCTCCGGGTATTCGATTTCCCTATCGTCTTCCCCGAGATCAACTCGCTGCAGACGGCGGTGCGCCGCGTGGCGCACGAATACCTGAACGAAGCGGAGAGCTACGGCTTCTCCCCCGACATTTGCGGCTACGTGAAGGCCGATGTCGCCGTGCAGTTGCGCGGCGGCGCGCACCCGATGGGGAAGATTCCCAAGCCGGCGCTCGCCGTCGCCACTAACGCCTGCAATACCTACGTCAAATGGGGCGAGATCTGGGAGCGGATGTACGGCGTTCCGGTGTTCACGCTCGACATCCCCGGCTCGCGCGGCGCCGGGCTCGCGTCGGCGCCGGGGTCCGACGATTTCGAGCGCGACCGCCGCTACGTGGAGGGCCAGCTCCGGGAGCTGATCGCGCTGTGCGAGCGCGTCTCCGGCAAGCGCTTCGACATCGACCGGCTGCGCGAGCACATGGGCCACGCGAACACGCTGGGCGCGGGATGGCGGCAGGTGCTGCAGCTCAATCGCAGCCGGCCGGCCGTCTTCAACGCGCTCTCCGACGGCACCGTCTTCCTCGGCGTGGCCAACGGCTTCCGCGGGACCGCGGAGGGCGCGGCGTATTTCACGGACCTGGTCGAGGAGATGCGCCACAAGGCCGACCACGGCATCGGCATTCCACTCGCGGAGAAGTGGCGGCTGATCTTCGTCGGCGTGCCCTGCTATCCCATTTTTCGCCGCTTCTCGGAGCTGTTCAGCGACTGGGGCGGTGTGTTCGTGCACTCGACGTATCTCCGCTTCGCGTCCGGCGGGGCGCACCTGGGATTCGAGTACGATCTCGCGCGCCCCATCGAGAGTCTCGCCCAGGGCGTATTGCTCGGCGTCCGCGACGCGATGGACAGCATGTTCTTCCAGACGCCGCTGCTCGTCGAGATGATCGACGGCCACGCCGCCGATGGCGTCGTGTTCCATCCGATCAAGAGCTGCCGCACGGTGTCCACCGGCCTCGCCGATACGCGCCGCGCACTCATGGCGGTGCGCGACGTGCCGAGCCTGTTCATCGAGTCCGACCTCATGGACCGCCGAGTCGTATCGGAGGCGCAGATGAAGAACCGCATCGACGCATTCTTCGAAGGATTGGCTGCCCGGCGGCATCAGGCCGCCGCCGTGCCGGCCTAGGAGGAACGGATGGCATACGCCGCAGGCGTCGACGTCGGGTCCACGCAGACGAAAGCCGTGGTGCTGAACGAGTCGCGGGCGATCGTCGGACGCGCGCTCACCGATACCGGCGCCAACGTGATGCGCGCCGCCGAGAACGCCTTTCACGCGGCGCTGGCCGACGGCGGCATCCCGGAGCAGGAGGTCGAGTTCATCGTCGGCACGGGCTACGGCCGCTACAAAGTGACGTTCGGCAACACCCAGGTCACGGAGATCAGCTGTCACGCGCGCGGCGCCGTCCACCTGTTTCCCGCGACCCGCACGGTGCTCGACATGGGCGGCCAGGACACCAAGGCCATTCGCGTGTCCCCGGCGGGCGAGATCGTCGACTTCTGCATGAACGACAAGTGCGCGGCCGGCACCGGCCGCTTTCTCGGCGCCGCGGCGGCGGCCCTCGACCTGCCGCTCGCGGAGCTGGGGCCCACGGCGCTGCGCGGCGAGCGCCCCGTCAAGATCAGCACGACCTGCACCGTGTTCGCCGAGTCGGAGGTGTTGTCGTGGCTCGGGAAGGGAAAAAAGATCGAAGACATCCTGCTCGGCGTGCACGAATCGATCGCGTCGCGGTCGATCGGGCTCTTGCGCCGCGTCGGCATCGAGTCGGAGGTCACCTTCACGGGCGGTGTGACCCGTAATGCCGCGATGGTGGACACGCTGAATCGGCGGCTCGGGCTGCGGGTGAACGTGGGCGAGGAGGCCCACTACATGGGCGCCATCGGGGCCGCCCTCTTTGCGCTCGACCGCATCATCGCCGCGCGTGTCGCGGGAGCGAGTGTCGCATGAGCCTCAGCGCCGGCGTGGACATCGGCTCGACGTACACCAAGGCCGTCGTCGCGGGCGCGGACGGCGCGATCCTCGGACGGGCGATGGAGCCGACGGGGTTCAAGCTGACGCAGGCGGCCGACCGGGCGCTGGCACGCGCCCTCGATGGGGCGGGCGTGACGCGCGCCGATGTCGCGTACCTCGTGACCACGGGCTTCGGCCGCCATCAGGCGGCGATGGGCGACGTGGCCGTGACGGACCTGACCGCCGCGGCGCGAGGGGCGTGCCACCTGTTCCCCGGTACGCGCACCATCCTCGACGTCGGCGGGCAGACGATGAAAGCGAGCCGCATCGGGTCTGACGCCAAGGTGCAGAGCTTCCGGCTCAACGACAAATGCGCCGCCGGCACCGGCGCGTTTCTCGAGAAGACCGCGCGCTACATGGGCTACACGACCGAAGAGATCGGGCCGCTCGTCGCGACGTCCAAGACCCCCGTCACGATCTCCGGCGTGTGCGCGGTGTTCGCGGAATCGGAAGTCATCAACCAACTGTCGGAAGGCGCTCCGCCCGCCGACATCATGCACGGCGCGTTCGTATCGCTCGTGGACCGCTCCATCCAGCTGATGAAGCGCGTCCGCATGGAGCCGCCCTTTACGCTCATCGGGGGCATCCTGCGTTTTTCCCGGATGATCGACGTCGTCCAGGCCGCGCTCGGCAAGGAGACGACGGTGCAGGTGCCCGCCGGCGATCTGGTGCAGTTCACCGCGGCGCTCGGGGCCGCGCTGCTCGGGCAGCGCCGGCTGCGGCGCCGCGAGCTGGAGGCCAATGCCGCCCGCGCCTGATG
>JBOHSJ010000137.1:0-3340 GCA_050733035.1 Gemmatimonadales bacterium
GTCGAGCAGGTCGAGCAGGCGGCCTCGCGGGTGACGCGCGCCGCTCAGGAGAACCGCGGCGTCACCGAGCAGCTGGGTGCGCAGGCGCAGGCGGTGGTGACGCGCGCGGTGTCGCACGCGTCCAGCGCCGAGCAGGTGACGGCCGCGACCCAACAACAGGGCGCGTCAACCCAGGAAATGGCAGCGGCCGCCGGAGACTTGCTCCAGGCGGCCGAGAAACTCCGGGGGCTGGTCCGCGGCTTCCGAATCTAGCGGCGGGCGGCGCCTTTCTTCTTCTTCGCGGCCGATTTCTTCACGGGAATCGGTTTCTTCTTTTTCAGCCCTTCCTGCACCTCGGCCAAAACCCGGTCGCCTTCGTCAGGCCCGATCAGTCCGCGCCGCACCGCGTAGCGCACCAACTCCTCGGCATCTTCGGAGGTAAAGTCCGCGATGCCGGCCGCCGCCCGCATCGCCTTGATGAGCGCGTCCGCCACCGGACTGCGCAGCACGCTGGCGATGCCCGGAAGGGCCTCGAGCAACGACGAGATCTGCGAACCACCAAGCTCAGCTGGCATCGACTGGGGGTTGGGGGTTGGGGTTAGGGATCAGGGGGTCAAAGGTCGCGCCAAGGTACATGACCCCTCCGGGGGCGTCAAGGAATTACGGAGCGGCTGCGTTCCGGCGGGAGATCGTGAGGTCGGACTGCGACAGGAGCTCACCCAGGACCGTGCGGGTGCGGGGATCGAGCGGCAGCTCGAAGTGCAGGTCGAGCCGATACTCGACGCGGTCGGGGGGACCGCCTTGCCCGGTGAGCGTGAAGCCGCGCGCCGAAGGGGTCACGGCGTCGATCTCGATGTTCGCAACCGGCTGAAACGAAGGGGTTGGGGACTGGGGGTTGGGGCCCGACCGGCCTCGGATACGTGCGCTGGGGTTAGCCATAGGAGCTCTCCTCGTTGCGGGAGAAATAGCCCCGGGGGGGAGCGCGTCAAGATCAGGGTAATATAGATTTCGGGTCGGAGGGGAGTCGCCGTGGGTAGACGCGGGATCAAGGAGTACCGGGCGCCGGAAGCACTGGCCCTCATAGCAGCGGATCGGGCGCATGAGCCACTTGTGTGCCCCTCCTGCGGAACTCGCACGATCCAGCGCTCGCCGCGCCGCCGCCCCTCACGCCTCGGCGAGATCGTTACCACCCCGGAGCGGATCAGCTTGACCTGTGCCGCGTGCAGCCGGCACGCTTTCTACCTCACGCGTGGGAACGAGCCCCCACGCGACGCGACTATGGACCCAAGGAGCCTATGAACGGAGATCGGCGTGGCAGGTGACGCGATACAGATGATGGGGACCGTCACGGAGGTGCTACCGAACACGACGTTCCGCGTAAAACTCGAAAATGGACACGAAGTACTGGCCTACGTCAGCGGCAAGATGCGCAAGAACTACATCCGCATTCTGCAGGGCGACCGCGTCGCGGTCGATCTTTCCCCGTACGATCTCACCCGCGGCCGCATCACCTATCGGTACAAATAGTCGCCGTCCTCAGGAAGGCTTCTTTCGCATGACGGCGACAACGGAATCCAATCTGCCGAGATAGGCGTCGATCAGATCACGACGGAGCGTGATTACCAGCACCCGTTCCCCGCGATCGTAGAACGTCACCGGAATGCTGTCGAGATTCGACCGGAGGAGCTCGTCGGAGATCAGCGCGCCGAAGGTTTCGAGCGGCGAGCACGGCTTGCCGCCGACGCAGGCATGCACGTCCCGCGAGACCCCCGTCAACCGGACGGGCCGTGACGACGCCATCGCCCGGGTAAAGACAGGCCGCCTGCGCGGATAGTACGTGCCCACGTACAGCCGGTGATCTTCGATCAGGGATCCGTCGCGCCGCAGCCAGGCACGCAATCCGTACCCGGCGTCGCCGGCGTCCCAGCCCACGATCGTCACAGTCGGTGAATGCGCGTAGTAGCGCACTTCGATCGTGGCATGGGACGCCGAATCGGCCTGCGTCGCTGGGGGCGCCACGTCGACTCGCGTGGCCGTGGATGGAGTGACCGGCAAGATCGACGGCGCACATGCCGCCAACCCGACGAGCAGGAGAGTCTTCACGACTCTGCGGCCCCGATCACCGGCAGGTTCAAGATGACATTCGTCTGACCGTCTTCACGAGTTTGCGTCGTTACCGGGATGACGATGGGCTTCGTGCGGGCTGTCTGGAACCGGATGGTGCCCTGGGTGTCCTTGGGTCGAGTGCGTCTCATCCGCGCCATCGCTTTGAATCGACGCACGACGATCTGATGCATGGACGCGGGCAGCTCGAAGTATTGACCGCCGACCTCACCTTGATACGCGCGGATCTCGGCGATGGGCGAGCCCGCGCGGGGCGCAAAGACCTCCAAGCGCTCGAATCCGCGACTCAGCGCGTCGGCGAGCAGGCCGTTGCACAACATCACGACGGGCGGTCCGTGAACGAACCGTACCTCGGTGAGCTGTGGGAGCAGGAAGCGCGCCTTCATGCTACTGAATTCTACCCTTCAGAAGGCGAGGCCTGCAAATCCGATTCGCGCTCTGGCGCCACGTGCGCTCGAGAACAGTTAAGGGCATCTTGAAAGAAAAGTTGCCCTCGGTCACCGACGCCGCCTGCTCAATGCGTTATGAATCATCTCGACGTGTTGCTCGGGGGTGCGGCTCTCGAATGACTCAAACCGGCTGAACGTGTTCCGGCCAAGGGGCATCGGATCCCGTGTGAGGTCGTACGGGCCCGCCACGCCTGCCAGCCACCCTTGTGGCGCCGCCCAGTGCGGCGGCTTCGTCTTGAAGCGGAAAACGAAGTAGTGTCCGTCTGCACCTTGCGGCTGGACTCTGCCCATCAGCTCCATCTCGTCCGGGGTTGATCCCAGCTCGTTCGGATGATTGAGCCAGGCAGCGAGGTCCGCTTCAGACAGCGCCTCCCAGGTGAAGAACGCGCGCGGGAAAAGATGCAGCTTGTTCTCATGAGCGAGCGCGTCGTACAACACTCGGCGTGTCCGCCGGTTGCCGGCGAAAGCGGCCAGGTGGGTTGGAGACGGATCCCGTCCAGCGCGGAGGGCCTCCAGGATGGGAGCGATTTCCGCCAAGAGCGCGCGGTATGCCTTCTTCCCGCCCGCGATAGTCGCGTACACGCGCCAGACAAGGAAGAGGACAACGAGTGCGACTACACCGACGACAATCTTCACCCGCTCTCACCTCGGATGCCGGAATAGCCTGTTCCACCTGATCCGGAACGGACGGCTTGCCACACTCATATAGATGAACAGGGGCCGGCCGCGGATGTTCTGGCGCGGCAGGAAGCCCCAGAAGCGGCTGTCGTAGGACTCGTCCCGGTTGT
>JBOHSJ010000138.1:0-2932 GCA_050733035.1 Gemmatimonadales bacterium
GAATCAGCCAGGGCGGCAACTTCACGCACGGCATCCATCCGAACTTCACCGGCGTCCATCCGAGCTTCAATGGGACGGGCTTCACGTTCACGAACAACAACATCATTGCGCCCCAGACGGACCCGCGGATCCAGCATTTCGTCACGGACCGGACGGGTCACAACGGTCTCACCCCGTTGTACAAGCTGATTCAGGGTCTCCGGTATGGTGATTACACCGGACGCACCATCGCTCCGGCATCGGCTGGCTGTCCGGGCTGCACGGGGGCGGTGGATTCGACGCTGCCGTTGATCGCCGAGTTCGCCACCGACATCATGCTGGCCGACTATGTCGAGGCGCAACATCAATACTATGAGGCGTTGCTCATGCAGGACACGGTCGCGAATGCCGGAGTCGCGCTGGCCTTCGTGAACGCGCGTCGCGCGGTGGGGAATCAGCCCGCCGTGACGCTCGGGGGGCGGGCACTGATTACCGAGCTGCGGAACCAGCGTGCCCGCGATTTGTTCATGGGCGGGTTCCGCTTGCCCGATCTGCGCCGCTGGACACGGTATGATCCGGGCAATGGGCCATTCGCGGCCGGGAGCTACTTCCCGACGGGCGCCCATCCCAACCCGACCTGGGGGACGTACGGAGCGTGGACCTGTTTCCCGATTCCCATTCAGGAATACGAGGGGAATCAAAACTTGGTGCGACCCATCGACCCGAGCGTACCACCGGGGATCTAGCGCGGGTTGACGAAGAGCAGGGAGGTGCGGATGCTGAAGTTCTGCGTCGCCCTCACGACGTTGCTGATGGCGCTGGCGGACATCCAGTCCGCCGGCGCGCAACGACTGCGCGGTCGTCTGCTCGACGTGGAGACCGATCAGCCGCTCGTCGCTGGTCTGCTGACGCTCATGACGGCCGACCGCGCGAGCCTCATCACGGCCGTCACGGATACCGGCGGATATTGGGAGTTTGAGGTCCCAGCCGCCGGTTTCTACTTCATTGCCGCCCGCCGCCTGGGCTACCAACCCTGGCTCGCGGGTCCCGTCGAAGCGACGTCTGGTGCGGATCTCGATTTCGTCTTTCACCTGCGCCGGCTGCCGGTGCAGTTGAGTCCGGTCGAGGTATCGGCGGAGGCAGTGCGCCGTTACCTCGCTGCGACGGGGTTCTACGATCGCCAGCGGGCCGATTTCGGTTTCTTCCTGACGCCTGAGCGGATCGAGCGACGCCAGGCGAGCCGAATCACCGATTTGCTGACCGGTCTGCCCGGGGTGCGGCTGATCACGCCAAGCGTGGGGAGCGCGGGGCCGCGGTCGGTGCAGCTGCGTGGCAGTAACCTATCGCAGGGCACGATCTGCCGGCCGCGCGTCTTCGTCGACGGCATTATCTATGCGCAGGGCGACGCGCGCCCCAGAACATTGCGGGAGGGGACGCCGGAGACGGAACGGGCGGCGGAGCAAATCCGGCGGATGGAACAGGGAGTGAGCCTGGACGACATCGGCCATCCATCCACGATTGCGGCGATCGAAATCTATCGCAGCGCCACGCAGGTGCCGGTGCAGTTCGGCGGAACGAGCGTCGAGACGCTGTGTGGGGTCATTGTCGTCTGGACGCGCTCGGGCACGATGCGGTCCACTACTACCGATCCCGACTAAGCGACTGCAGGACGAGATCGACAATGCGCTGCTCGAGCTTGCCGGTGGATTGGCAGTAGACGGGAGCACCGCTCACCGCCCGCGGCTTCGCCCGTCCGCTGACCGTCGTGGCCACCAGACTCCAGCCTTCTCCAGTCGGCGTGACCTGCGTGAGCACGGAGAGAGTCACGTCGTAGTCATCCGCCAGGGGCACGGCCGTCACACCCCGCCCGCAGTCCACGTACGACGAGAGCAGGGCGCCCTCGATGCGTTTCACGCGGAACTCAGGGTTTCCGAGCACCTTCTGATCGTGGTCCGCCCCGGCCGGGATGCCGAGCTGCTCAAATGCGGCCGGCAGTGCGGACCAGACGGAGTCCGCCGGCGCCGCTAGGTGCCGGGTCCGTGCGCTCGGCATGTTGCGGATCTCGGCGTGGGCAATGTTGCCGCTAGGACCAGAAACGCGAACGGGGGTGATCGCCTCGGGGGCGGGGGCCGGTCGCTCGCCCACACTCGGCTGCGACGAGCAACCGAGCGTCAGGGCCAGCGTGCAAACCGCGCAGATCTGGGTCCGCATAGACACTCCCTCACAGTGATTTCAGGAATATCACGAGGTACTGCTGCCGAATCCACGGCAGCCTCGCAAAGCCGTCGCGTGCCTTACGGGCCTCACCGCCGTGATCCAGGATTGCCTCCGTGATGTCGTCCGTCCGGGCGTCATGCAGAAAGCGATCCCGTCGGCCTAAACCCATCAGTAGCTCGGTCCGAATTTCGGACGGCGTCGCGGTCGGACCGCACACATCCGCCAGCGCGGGGCCCATGTCGTGGAGCAGGAGATCGGAGAACAGCGGGACGGTCCGGTTCGCGAGCGCAGGGATCTCGTTCGGCCCGGTTCGCATCGCGGGCGTGTGGCATGCCGGACAGCCGAGCGCGTCAAACAGCCGCCGGCCCTCCCTCACGGTGTCCGCGTGGGCGCGCGAGCGAGCCGGCTCTGGGCGGGGCGCCGCAAGCAAGCGAACGAACGTCGAGAGGAGCGAGAGGGTTTGGTCCGAGACCTCCGGATCGGAGACGGGATCAGTGGCTGCCGGCGCCGCCTTCCCGCTGATGAGATCGCGCGGGTGGCGTCGCGTCGTAAGCCCCATCTCCAGATGCAGGGCCGTCGCGCTGAAGTCCTCGATCGTGGCAAACTCGGCCTTGCGGCCGAAGCGGGCGAGGCGGCCGTCGAGCGTGCGGCCGGCGCGGCCGGAAATGCCGTCGTCGTCGGAATCGCCAGGGTCTTCCCGCGCGAGAATCGTGGCGTCGGGAATCGCTTCGATCAG
>JBOHSJ010000139.1:0-6341 GCA_050733035.1 Gemmatimonadales bacterium
TGCGCGCGCCACCCGGCATCCACGACCGCGCGCGACGCGCCCACGGCAGCCCGTCCCCCAAACGCCTGCGCCAACTCTTCCAGCACTTTGAAGTTCGCCGGCTCCTTCAGCCCGCGCCCGCCGGAAATGATGATCTGCGCTTCCGCGACGTCGAGCGTGCCCGCTGGAGCGGCCTTCACCTCACGCACCGTCACACGCCCCGCCGGGACATTCACCGCAACCGTCTCGGCCGCTCCCGCTTTCGGCCGCTCGACGGGCGTGAACACGCTCGGACGGAGCGACAGCACAGCCGGCTGCGCCACCACCTTGATCTTCAGCAGCGCCTTGCCGGCGTAGACCGGTCGCGTGACGACAATTGCGTTGCCGTCCGCGGCGAGATCGGTGACATCCGCGGCGACGGGCACGCCGAGTTTCGCCGCCACGCGCGGCGCGAGATCCTTGCCCGTGGCGCTGGCCGCGAACACCACCGCCTGGTACGCGCCCTGCTTCACCCGCTCGGCGAGCGCTTGCGCGTAACCCTCTGGCGCGTACTTGCCGAATGTGACGTTGGTGAGTGTGGCGACTTTATCGGCGCCGAACTTCGCGACTTGCTCGGTGCCTTGCACCGGTCCGGCCGCGCACACCACCGCTTCCACGGTCCCACCGAGCCGTTGGGCACCCGTGACGACCTCGTAGGAAACCTTGCGGAGCACGCCGTCGCGCTGCTCCATCACCGCGAGCGTTTTCACAGGACTTTGGCTTCTTCCCGCAGCAGGCGCACCAGCTCGCCGACCGCAGCGGCGCCTTCGCCGACGATTTTCCCCTCTTTTCGCTCGGGCGGCGGCGTGAGGGCGGCGACCTCGAGCGCCCCGGACGACGGCTGTACCGGCTTGACCTCGAGCGGCTTCTTCTTTGCGGCCATGATCCCCTTGAGCGCGGGATAGCGCGGCTCGTTGAGGCCCTTGTCGGCCGTCAGCACCGCGGGCAGCGGAAACTCGACGACTTCGATGCCGCCCTCGATCTCTCGCTCCGCGACGCCCTTCGATCCTTCGATGTCGAGGTGCGAGACGGCGGTCACGCACGGGAGGCCCAGCAACTCGGCGACCAGCGATCCCACCTGATGGTTGTAATCGTCAATCGCCATGCGGCCGAAGAGGATGAGATCCCAGCTTCCGCTCTTCAGCTCGGCAGCAATGACGCGCGCGGCCTCAAAGGGGTCGGCGGGAATCTTGTCTGCCTGGAGGAGGATGCCGCGGTCGGCGCCCATGGCGAGCGCGGTGCGGATCGTTTCCTGCGCCGCCGCGGGGCCGAGGCAAAGGATCGCGACTTCCCCGGTGCCCGCCTTCTCTTTGCGGCGCAGCGCCTCTTCGACGGCGAATTCGTCGTACGGATTCATGACGAACTTCACGCCGGCTTCGTCGAGACTCTTGCCGTCGGTCGCGATTTTGACGCGCGTTTCCGAATCGGGGACGCGCTTGATGCACACCGCGATTTTCATGAGGCTCGAAAGTTACGCTACCGCTTCTCCAGACGGAACACGGAGATGCCCCAACTTTCGAGATCGTCGGGTGGGTCGTCGTTCCAGTCGGCGTGCGAATGTGAGCCGTCGGAATCATACCGCAGGACGTACGATCCGGCGGGGAGGGTGATCACGCCGTCGTACATGCGGTTCTTGTCGCCGCCACCGGCGGGCTCGGTCTCGTCATACTTCATCTCCCAAACGGAGCGGCCACGGGCGTCTTCGATCCGGCCGTAGTCGAACATGTGGCCGTCCCGGCCTTCGCCGAGAGCATAGATCCGCACGCGCGTGCCGGCTTCGAGCTGGAAGGTTTTGCTCGCGCGCTCGTTGTCTCCCATGCGCGTGAGGTCGGCAATCGGGACGGCGTTGCCACGGCCCCGCTCGAGCGGGCCGATGTCGGCGCGGTTCAAGCGGCCGCTCACCGGGAAGACGCTCACGCCCCAATAGCGCGATTCGGCGGGCGGAGGAGCATTCCAGTCGTCGGCCGAGTGGGAGCCGTCGCTGCGGTAGTAGACGACGTAGCTGCCGGGCACGAGGTGAATCCTGCCGTCGAACAGCCGGTTCTTCTGGCCGCCGCCGGCGTGCTCGGTGTCCTCGTAACGCATCGTCCACACGCGCTTGTGGTGCTCGACATCGACGATCCAGGCGTAGTCCGCCATCCGTTCGCCGGGCCCTTCGCCGATCGCGTAGATCTGCACGTCCATCGGCCGCTTCAGGACGAATCCCTCGGAGCGGACTTCATCGTCGCCGACGCCGATCATCGACACGATCGTCTGCCCTTCCGGCACGGGCCGATACTCGAACGGCTTCACGGACGCGCGGGCGCCGGCATTCGTCACGCGCAGCGTCAGTCCCCAAAACTCGGGATCGGTGGGGGGAACGCGAGTCCAGTCGTCCGGACGGTGCGAGTCGTCGTTCACGAAGTAGGCGACGTAGCGGCCCGGTTTCAGACGGATCGTCTCGTGCGCCATGCGATTCTTCGCGGCGCCGCCGGCGGGGTCGGTGTCGTCGAACGACATCGCCCACACCCGCTGGTGCGTGTCGGCGTTCTGAATCCAGCCGTAGTCGGCCTCGCCGTCGCGAGTTAGCTCCCCGATCGCGTAGACCTCCACGCTCGTCGTTCTCGTGATCTCGAAGCCCTGGCGTGCGGATTCGCTCTGGTCGGGCGCGAGGCTGGCAATCGCGGACGCGGTGAACGCGGCGTGCGCCGCCGTGAGCTCGTCCGAGGACGCGCTCCGCCCCACCCCCGCGATGGACATGCCGAACTCCTTGAACAGCCCTTTCTCGACGTACGGCCCGCCGTACTTCGCGCGTCGGCCCAGCCGTACGATGTCTTCCAGGCTCAGGTTGATGTCGCCGTCGAAGGAAATAGTAGAAGAAGCGGGATACGACGCGTAGTGCGCTTCGTACGTTCCGGCGGGGAGACGCACGGTTCCGGAGAAGCGCCGCAGGCCGTTCGCGTCGCGGCGCGTGTCCACCGCGCGCAGATCCCAGACCACCGCGCGCGTGCGCGCGTCGAGAATCCACGCCGCGGCGGGCCACGTCGTCTGCTCGTCGTCCTGCCAGTGCGCGTCGTCCCGAGCGCGCAGGCGGTCAGGCCACGGCTCGGCGCCGACCGCCATGATTTTCAACTCCTGCGGCGCCGCGAGGACGAACGCGGCCATGCGATGCTCTCGGGTATCGAGATCGCGGATATCGACGAAGGTTTGGGACTGCGCAAGAACGAGCAGTAACGCGAGATGCATGGCTGTCCTAACGGGGCGCGGCTGGGCGCGGTTTCTAGCTGAAGGCGGCCAATCCGGTGATTTCCTGGCCGAGGATCAGCGTGTGGACGTCGTGCGTCCCTTCGTAGGTATACACCGATTCGAGGTTTGCGAGGTGCCGCATCGCCTGGTACTCGGCCAGGATGCCGTTGGCTCCGAGGAGGCGCCGCGTCTCGCGGGCGATGTCGGTGGCCATGTTCACGTTGTTGCGCTTGGCGAGGCTGACCTGCTGGGGGGTGGATTTGCCGTCGTCCTTCAGACGGCCTAACTGGACGCAGAGCAGCTGGGCTTTGGTAATCTCGGTGAGCATGTCGGCCAATCGGGCCTGCTGCAGCTGGAAGCCACCGATCGGCTTTCCGAACATGACGCGTTGCTTGGCGTAGCTCACCGCTTCGTCGTAACACGCCATCGCGGCGCCGACGGCGCCCCACGCAATGCCATAGCGCGCCGCGGTCAGGCACATGAGCGGCGACTTCAGCCCGCCCGACTTCGGGAGAATCGCGTTCTTGGGCAGGTGCACATCCTGCAGCACCAGCTCGCTCGTATCGCTGGCGCGCAGCGACAGCTTGCCCTTCTGGTCCTTGGCGGAGAAGCCCTTCGTGTCGGTCGGCACGAGGAAGCCGCGAATCGAGTCGGCGTCATCGAGTTTCCCCGTCTTCGCCCAGACGATCGCGGCGTGCGCCGTGGATCCGTTCGTGATCCACATCTTCGCGCCGTTCAGCACCCAGCCGTCCTTGGTTTCCTTGGCGACGGTGATCATGCCGGAAGGATTGGAGCCGTAGTCCGGCTCGGTGAGGCCGAAGCATCCGATCACTTTGCCGCTCGCCATCTGCGGCAGCCATTCCCTCTTTTGTTCCTCGGAGCCGAACGTGTAGATCGGGTACATGACGAGCGCGCCCTGCACCGACGCAAAGGAGCGCACACCGGAGTCGCCGCGCTCCAGCTCCTGCATGATGAGCCCGTAGGCGACGTTGTTCAGGCCGGCGCAGCCGTACTCCTCGGGGAGATTGGCGCCGAACAAGCCGAGCTCCGCCATGCCGGGGATGAGCTGCTTGGGAAACTTGCCGGCGACGTAAGCCTCGCCGATCACCGGCATGAGGTTTTCGTCGACCCAATCGCGCAGCGTGTCGCGGATGGCGCGCTCTTCTTCGGAAAGGAGAGCGTCGGTTTGGTAGAAATCCACTCCTTGAAACTTGCCAGTCATCAGTTACAAGCTCCTAGAGAAGACGCCAAGACGACAAAGCTACAAGTGGCTACAAGCTAAAAGCTGACAGCTTGAAGCCACTTCGCAACTTGGCGTCTTGGCGTCTCTACTGCGCAGCTTGTGCCTCTAGACTTGGGGCTTTCTTGCGCGCAAACGCCGCCGTATCCGAAGGCTGGAACCGTTGCTTTGACGCATCCCAACGGAAGAACGTCACCTGCACAGCCGCCGGATCGATCGTGACAAAGTTGAAGGAGACGGGCCGCCCCCCCCGCGCCCGCGTGGACAGCGTGCCGGCGGTCGAGACGACGACCCGGCCGTCGAGCATATCGGCGTCCTCCTGATGGTCGTGCCCGCACAGTACGACGTCGGTGCCTGCGTCGACGATCCGCTTCTGCGCACGGCGCCAGCGCGCGAGCCCCATGCGTTGCGACATCTCGCCGCGCAGCACGTTGTGATGGACGATGAGGACGCGCGACAGCCCTGCGTCCGCGTGCGCGAACACCTTCTGCACGCGCTCCATTTCGCGTCTGGGCAGATGGCCCTTTACGGCGACGTCGCGGATCCGGGTGGTGAGGGAGCCCCACGCGACGCCATAGGCCGAGAGCGCCGACGCAATGACGGCGCCGCCGGGAATCGTCAACGTGGGCGTGAGGTCGGCGCCGAAGTAGCCGCGATACTTCTCGTACACGGCGTCCTTGCCGAACGGAATGAGCGGCCGCCGCCACCACTGCACGTCGTGATTGCCGGGAATGACGAGTACGGGCGCGGTCTCGCGCGCGAGATTCGCGAAGGCGCGGCCGCGCTGGAACTCGCCGTGGCGCGCGCGCTGGGACACATCGCCGCCGATCACGATCGCGTCGGGGCGCAAGTCAGGCAGTAAGCGCTCCAGCGCTTCCACGACGGGGATGTTGGCGAGTCCGCCGAAATGCATATCCCCGATATGGGCGATCTGAACCGTCATGACTCGATTTGCACGGTGTACGTCAACGTTGCTTCTCCTCCCGCAGGTACGGACAGGCGAAAGCGCGACTCGGTGGACGAGAGCTTCTCGGCCGGCACACTGCTCTCGACGATCTTCCAGTTCCCGAAATGTGATTCGCGCACGTCCACGGTCACCGCTTCCGATTTGGCGTTCGAGATCGTCACGCGATAGGCCGCGGTGACGCGCTGGCGGACCGGCAGTCCGCGGCGCGCCGGCGGCAGCTGCTCCTGATTGAAATCGGCCTGCACGCGCTCGGCCGTGATGTCGAACGCGTCACCCGACTGCAGCCGCAGGTCGCGTCCCGGCGCGGTGTGGTCGTTCGCCGCCTCGCCAATGAGCTGCACGCGGCCGCCGGAGTCGGCTTGGTACAACTGCACGGTGCCAGCCGGGAGGGGCCGGTCGCCGAACGGCGTCTTCGCGGCGCGCTTGATCGTGTACCACACCTGCACCGGCACACGGTTGGGCTCGGGATTCTGCCCGATCCATCCGCGCCACGGCAGCACACCGGGGACGATCAGCTCCTGAGCAACCGGCGCGGAGCTGCGCGGGAACAGCGCGGTCGCCACGGGGACACCGGGTTCGATCCTCAGCCGACCAGGCAGTTGATAAACATGTGTCTCGCCGACGGCTTCCTCCGCCGTCTCCGACGCGGCCACCATGTCTGCTCGGAGTCGTTGGACCTGGGCGACGGCGCCGTATTCCTCCGCTGCCTTCGGGACGCGCGTACGGCGGATCGAGCCCGCGACCAGCTGCACATCGGCGCTGTCGGCGCGTAGCCCCTGGGAAGTCACCGTGGCCGTCCCCGAGATTTGCGCCCGCGCGCCGGTCAGTATCACCTGATAGAGCGCCTCCCACATCACGCCCTGCGCTACATACGCCAGCTCCGTCCGCTGC
>JBOHSJ010000140.1:0-12468 GCA_050733035.1 Gemmatimonadales bacterium
GTGTCCGGCCGTGACCGCGAGCCGGTTGGCCGCGCCTACCACGAAGGTCTCGAACGTGAATCGCGGGTTGAGCGAGGTGGTCATGCGGCGGGACTCCCCGCCGCCAGTTTCTTCAAGACCAGCTCCGAGATGGTCTTGAGGGTCTCGAACACCCCTTTGCCGTGCAGCGCGTCGGCAGCGAAGCTCGGCACCGCGCGGACATTGAGCGCGTCGTCCAGCTCGAGCGGCGTGAGAATCAGCTCGGCGGGGAGGTCCTGCTTGTTGTACTGCATCACGAGCGGCATGGTGCGCACATCGACGCCGTGCTCGAGCAGGTTGCTCTGCAGGTTTTGCAGGCTCTCGAGGTTTTCATCGAGCTGGCGCGCCTGGCTGTCGCCCACGAACACGACGCCGTCCGCCCCCTGGAGCACGAGGCGACGCGTCGCGTTGTAGTAGACCTGGCCCGGGACCGTGTAGAGCTGGAATCGCGTGGAGAATCCGGAAATCTGACCCAGGTCGATGGGCAGGAAATCGAAAAACAGCGTGCGGTCGGTCTGCGTGGCGAGCGACACCATCCGGCCGCGCCGCGTCTCCGGCACGCGCCCGTAGATGTAATGGAGATTGGTCGTCTTCCCGGACCGTCCGGGCCCGTAGTAGACGATCTTGCACGTGATCTCGCGGGTCGTGAAGTTGACCAGGGACACGGGCTATCTCCCAAACAGCGTGTTGAGGCTGTCCGTCAGCTCGCGCTCGAAGTCCGCCGCCAGCACCTGCTTCGGCACGGCACCCTTGGGGCTCGCCGCCTTCAAGTCCGCCGCCAGTTGCTCATAGAATAACTGCACCAAGCCAAGCGATGAAACATCCAGATCGTAGACGGCGAGCACGGCCAGCGTGCCGCGGTCGGTCACGAACGTCGCCAGGAAGAATCCGTTCTTGGGACCTTGATGACTGAGCGCCGCGAACGGCGGCTGTTGGAGCTGCCGCGCCAGCTCGCCGGTGGATGCGACGATCGCCGCGGCCAGCGCCGCCGCCGACATCACGTCCACCGCACGCGAGAACCCTGACTGCGCGAGCACTTGACCCGACGGCGTCAGGACCAGCACCAGGCGCACCGATGCCTCGCGCACGAAGTCGGTGAGCGGCTGGAGTGTCCAGCTCTCGACGGCGCGGGTTTGCGGACTCATACGACGGCCTCCGCCGCGCGCAGCAGCTCGAGCCGCACCAGCCCGATGTTCACGTCCGGCTCGGCGACCGCAACGACCAGAATCCCTCCCGCGGCGTTTCCTCCCGGCACCACCAGCAACGCCCCCTGCTCCGCCTGGAGATGCCAGAAGACGCTCGTGCCCGTCCCCGCGGCCTCCATGGCACGGCGCAGCCTGCCGGCGAGGCTCGCGGCGAGCGCCGCGACGGCGCCGCCCTTGATCCCCTCCATGAGCTGCTCGGCGACGACGAGCCCGTCATCGGCCGAGACGAGCATCGCGCCCCGGACGCCGCGCACGCGCGTGATGAGATCGAGCGCGTTGCTCACGACTCTTGCTCCAGCCAGCGACGCGCCATCGCCGTGGCGCGTTGCGCGAGAATTGCGAGCCGGCCCAGCGGCATCCCACGCTCGCGTACGACGAGGAGCAGAGCGTCAGGCGACGGTTGACCAAGATGCACGTTGCCGTGTTGGCCTTCCGCCGACAGCCCGTTCCACGCCCCTAGGCCAAGCAGCTTCGCGGTCCGAGCGGCCTCCTGCGACACGCCGGCCAGGTAGGCGGCGACGGCATCCGTGACATCTCCACCGGCGCGATCCCGCAATGCACCACCGAGGACACGGCCGGCGGCGTCAATGAGCAGCAAGCCCTCGTTCGCACCTTCGAGGCCGGCGAAGACTCGAGCTTCGTCCAAACCAGAGGCGGCGGTCGGGGCGGTCGCTGACGGTGCAGCGGCGGGCGCCCGCGCATGGCCGGCGGTCGGGGCGCCGCCGCCTCGAATCATCGCGAATGCCTGTTCGAGGCTGGGATCATCCGGCTCGACTTTCCGTGCGGCCTCGAGGTGCGATTCCGCTTGCGCGATGTCGCCAACCTTGAAATAGAGGAACGCGAGTCCTTTCAGCGCGCCCGTGTGATTGGGCGCGATGCGCACCGCCATGTCCCACTCGTCGAAGGCGCGCTCGTAGTCGTGCTTGTCGGTCAACACGCGCGCGTACAAGTCGTGGGCGTCCGCGAGATGCGGGTGGCGTTCCAGGCCGTTCAGCGCGACGCGCACCGCCTGCTCCAGCTGCCCCTTACGGCGCAACGCTTCGCCGAGCCGCAGGAACACCAGGCTCTGCGGATCCTGCGCGAGCTGGGCGGACAGCGCGCGGATGTCGTCAGCCATGGGCGAACACTCGGGCCGCCTGACGCGCCCGCTCGACGTCCGCGCGCTGCGCTTCTTCGTGCGGACTGCGGGCGGCCAGGCGGTCCCACTGATCCCAGCTCGCGACCGCTTCGGCAAAGCGGCCCATCGCGACGAGCGCAAATCCCAGCTGGCGGTGCGCCGCCGGGAGCAACGGATCGAGACGCAGTGCGCGCCGCAGCTCTTCGGCGGCGGCCGACGCGTGGCCCTGCGCGAGGTGAATGCGACCGAGCAGCAGGTGAATCGTCGCGTCGTGCGGCTGCATGCTCCCCGCCTGCTCGGCCGCGGCGCGCGCTGCGTCGAGATCTTTCGCTTGCAGGGCGCGCTCGGCCTTCGCCACGAGCTCGGTAAGCTCCCCGGCAGCGCTGGGACGGCCGCGCTTGGCGGTGCCGGGATCGACGAGCACGATCACCCCGGCGCTTTCGAGGCCGAACAGCGTCTTCGCGACGTCGAAATCGGAGCGCCCCAGCTCCGTCGCGAGACCGCGCACCGAGCGCTGGCCGTCGATCAGCGCGAGGACCTCCCATTCGGGCGGCAGCAGATCCAGCTCGCCACCACCACCCTCTGGAGCCGGGGCGAGCGCCGGCACGACCCCGACATGCGGAATCCGGTTCTCGATGCGCGACCATTCGTCGATCCGCCGCGCGCCCTCCATCAGCAGCGCTTCCACCGGAATGCGGACGGTGACCTCCGTCGGCACCTTGCTCTCGGCCTCTTCGGCGAACGAGAAGTAGCCCTCGTTCCAGCTCATCACTTCGAAGACGACTTCTTCGATCTGGAAGTGGATCTGGCGCTCGACCTCGCGCTGGGTGATCACGCCGAGCGCCACGAGGATTTCGCCGAGGCGCCGCTTGTCCCCTTGCCGCTGCTGCATGTCGCGCGCGCGCTCGAGATCGGCTTCGGTGATCTTGCCCGTGCGCAGGAGCAGCGCCCCCAGCGGATGCGGGTTGCTGCGGATCTCGGCCGACACGACGACGCCGTTGTCGAAGTAGATCTTGCCCTCGTTGTGGCGCAGCTCGGACGTGACGCGCAACGCGCCCGTCTTCCGGCTCAGGTCGAGGAGCTGGAAGACATCGTGGATGCCGAGCTCGCGGAGCGGTCCTTCGATCGCCATGGCGCTACGCCGCGTCCGAGGTGGAGAAAATGTGCTGCAGGTCCACGGCAGTGCGTGCGTGCATGCGGGCACGCTGCGCGAAAGGCCCGCCCGGATCGATCCGCGTCACCCGGTCCCAGGCGGCGACGGCTTCCGTGTACCGCTGCAGCCGCGCCAGCGTCGCGCCGAGGTAGAACAGCGCCCCCGTGTGCTCCGGATCGAACTTCAACGCCCGCCGGAACGCCTCCAACGCTTCCACGTTGCGTTTGTCGTCGAGCAGGGCGCGGCCGAGCAGCAGCAGCGCGTCCATGTCGTAGGGATCCTGCTCGAGCATGTCGGCGAGCCGCACGACGGCGGAGCGCACGCTTCCCGATCGGCGCAACAGATCCGCGAGCGCGAGCGACGCTTCATGGAACGTCGGCAGCGCCTCGAGCGCCTCCTCGTACGCGCGCTGCGCGTGCGGCCATTCTTCGTCCTGCTCGTGCAGCCGGCCCAGATCCAGCCAGACCTGCACGAATCCTTGATCAAGGTCGAGCGCCGCGCGATAGGCCGTTCGGGCGCCCTGCCGGTCACCGACCTTGAGGGCGATGTCGCCCTGGAGCTTGTGCAGATCGGCGCGCGCCGGTGCGCGGGTTTGCGCCTGGCGCAACGCGGTGAGCGCCCCGGCGGCATCGCCCGTCGCCGCCCGCGCCTTCGCGACGCCCACCAGCACCTCGACGTCTTCGGGCGCCGTGGCGACGAGCGTTTCGGACAACGGCAGCGCTTCGGCCGCGCGGTGCATCGCGAGCAGGCTCTTCACTTCGCCCAGGGCGGCCGCCGCGTTGGCGGCGTCGCGGGTGCGGGCCTCGCGATAGCGCTCGAGCGCCTCGCCGTGGAGACCGCGCCGCGCATAAATGTCGCCGAGCAGGGTCGCCGCCTGGCCGCGGTCCGCGCCACGCTGCACCGCGCGCATCGCCTCGGCCACCGCGAGGTCCATCATGCCCTTGCTGACGTAGTCGCGCGCGAGCGCCAGCGGATCGTCCGCCTTCTTCGCCAGCCCGGCGGGCGCGGGCTGCGGCGCCGTGGCGGGCGGCTCCAGCTCCTGGAAGATGTTGTCGAGCAGCCGCTGGTCGAACGCGAACTCGCCACCCAGGTTTTCGGCCGTGACGTCGGCGGAAATTTCCGGAACGATGCCGATCGAGACGGTCTCGTACTGCAGATCGATCGCGAGCGCGAATTTCTGCGAGACGTAATAGGGATCGAGCTCGAGCGCGCGCTTGGTGGCCCGGAGCGCGCCGTCGTAATCGCCGAGATTCGAGAGCGTGAAGCTCAGGTTGTAGTGCGCGCCGGCATTCTGCGGGTCGGCCTCCACCGCGCGCACGAACGCGTTGCGTGCGTCGGGGAAACGCTTCAGCTCGACCAACACCAGCCCCACGCCGTTCCACGCGGGGGCCGACGCCGGCTGATCGGCGAGCACCTGCCGGTACGCCTCGAGCGCGAGCTGGAAGCGGCGTAGGTGCGTCAGCAACAGCGCGAGGTTGAGACGGGCGCCGACAAACGTGGACGAGAGCTGGAGCGCCTTCCGAAACGCTTCGATCGCATCCTCGGTGTCGCTTTGATGGGCGAGCACGACGCCCACGTTGTTCCAGGCGAGCGCGTAGCGCGGATCGACCTCCGTCGCCTGCCGGTACGACGTCAGCGCCTCGTCCGTGCGGCCGGCCTGATGCAGCACGACGCCGCGCTCGTTCCACAGCTTGGGCGAGTCCGGGACATCGTGAATGAGCGATTCGTACAGCTCGAGTGCGTCGGTGTAGTCGCGCTTCAGGAGGTAGACCTCGGCCATCGCCTGGCGGACGAGGCGCCGGTCCTCGCCGCGCTCGATCGCGAGCCGGTATTCGCGCAGCGCCTCCGTGTAGTAGCCCTTCTGCCGGAACGCGAGGCCGAGGTTGTGGTGGGCCAGCTCGCTGCCTTCGGCAACTTCGGGCGCGGGCTGCTCGCGCAGGCGATGCTCCGCGGACTGGCGCTCCGCGCGGTAGCGTTCGAGTGAGAGATTCGTCTGGGCGCGCGCCAGCGGCGGGTTCAGCTGGATGGCGCGCTTCGACGCGGCGCGCGCGTCCTGATGGCGCCCCATGTCGCCCAGCACGAACGCCATGAGGTAGTGCGCGTTGGCGTTGTCGGGGTTGAGCGACACGGCGCGCTCCAGCGCGGTGAGCGCCGGCTCGTTCAAGCCGCGGTTGTAGTAGACCTCCCCGAGATAGAAATGCACGACCGAGGACTCCGGCTCCTCTTCGGCGGCCCGCAAGAACCACTCGGTCGCGACCTCGAGCCGGCCGCGGGACTTCTCCGCCAGCCCCAGCTGGATGATCGCCGCGACGTCCTTGGGCTTGTGCGCCAACAACTCTTCGAACTCCGCGACCGCTTCGTCGTAGGCGCCGAGGATCGCATACGTGCGGCCCAGCTCCCAGCGCGCGTCGCGCTCGTCGGGCGCGCCCCGCAGCCGCTCCTGGAGCTCGGCGACCCGGCGGTCGTAGAAGCCGGTGTTGTGATAGGAGATCTCGAGATTGCGCTGCGCGACCTGCATGCGCGGATCCAGCTCCAGGGCGCGCGTGAACTGCTCGATGGCCTCGGGGACGAGGCCTTTCTGGTAATAGAGGACGCCGAGATTGTTGTGGGCGCCCGCGTCCGACGGATCGATCCGGCGGGCGAAGGAGCGGAGGACCGCTAGGTCACGTTCCGAGACCGCCGCGACAGTCACTAGGAGAGTCGAATGGCGTCGAAGATCGCTTTGAGAGACGCCAGATCGGGCAGGAGCAGGAAATGGCCGCGCAGCCCGTCCTGGGCATCGATGTTGAACTCCGTCTCGACGCAAAACACGAAATCGCGGTCGTGCCCGAAGTTCAGATAGGTCGTTGTGAGGACGGCGGCCGAGAGATCCACCACGAGACTGGGCACGGACGGCAGGAGCAGCATCCCCATGAACTCCGACAGCGCGTTCATGTAGGCACCGGAGAGAATGTTGCCCGCCTCCTTGAGGCAGGATTGCTCGATCGTCTCGAACACCTTGGTCGTGCCGAGCGGTCGTTTGAGCAGCATGTCGCACAGTTGCCGCCCGACCGGCTCCGGGAAGAGCAGCAGCGTGCGGCCCGTGAGATCGCCGAGCATGTGCATCAGCACCGCCGCGACGACTTCCTGCGGGTCGCCGATCAGCCCGGGCACCTCCTCGAGCCGCGCGATGTTGATTTCGGGCACCGAGATCATGATGCGGCGGTGCGTGAGCTGCGACAGCGCCGTCGCCGCGTGGCCCGCGCCGATGTTGGCGACTTCCTTCAGCGCGTCGAGCTGCAGCGCTTTCAGATCACGGACGTCTTCCATGACCTCGCTCCCTCCCTACACCAGGCCCGCGGCATCGAGAATCAGCGCCGGCACGCCATCGCCCATGATCGTGGCACCGCTGAACACGGGCAGCGTGCCCTGCGGCGCGTCGAAACCCTTCACAACGATTTCCTGCTGGCTCAACATCCCATCCACCACGATTCCGGCGCGCCGTTCTCCCATTTCGAGGACGATCACCGGGCGGCGAGGGGGCGGCGGAGGGGCGGCGCCATTCGTTTCGAGCAGTTTTCTGAGGTCGACGAGCGGCACCACGCGATCACGCAGCACGATCGCGTCCCGGCCTTCCATCGTCGTGAGCGGCGTCGAGCCGAACTCCACCGTCTCGGCGACGTAGGTGAGCGGCAGCGCATAGCGCTCCGTCCCGACAGCGGCGATGAGCGCGCGCACGATCGCCAGCGTGACGGGCAAGCGAAGAATGAACGCAGTGCCCTTCCCCGGCTCGGTGCGGATCTCGACCGAGCCGCCGAGCGCGCGAATCCGCGTCATCGCGACGTCGATCCCGACGCCGCGACCGGACACACTGGTCACCTCGTCGGCCGTCGAGAAGCCGGGGCGCGCCAGCACGCGCAACAGCTGATCGTCCGAGAGCGACTCGACGTGCGGTCCTGCGATCCCTTCGCGCTTTGCTTTCTCGAGGATGTGCGCGCGATCGATGCCGCGGCCGTCATCGGTGATGCTGATGGCCACACTCGAGCGCTCCCGCACGGCGGCGAGGACGATCTCGCCTTCCGGGTCTTTCTTCCGGCGCTTGCGCTCCGCGGGCGGCTCGATGCCGTGATCCACGGCGTTCCGCAGCAAGTGCACCAGCGGATCGCCGAGGGCGTCGAGGATCTCGCGGTCGAGCTCGATCTCTTTCCCTTCGACCCGAAACGCGACCTGCTTGCCGAGCTGCCGCGCCACGTCGCGCACCAGCCGCGGAAAGCGATCGAATACCTGCCACACCGGCGTCATGCGCGCCAGGATGATTTCGTTCTGCAGATCTGCCGAGAGCCGTGAGATCTGAATCGCCACTTCGTCGATCTCGGGGTCGTGGCCGACCCAGCGCGCGGCCACTTCGTTCAAGCGGCCGCGCTCGGTGACCAGCTCGCCGATCAGGTCCATGAGCGTGTCGAGCCGGCGCAGGTCCACGCGGATGTGGCGGCTGCGTCCCCCCGCCGCGCCGGCACCCGCCGCTCCGGCGACCGTCTCGCCGGGCATGAGGTGTTCCTCATCGCCGCCGACCGACACGCGCTCGACGTCGCCCACGGACCGGATCGCCGCTTCGATGTCCGCCGGCGCGGCGGCCGTGTCGAGCTCGAAGACAAAACGCCCGTCGAAGTCGTCCGACTCGAACGCGGCGGCCGGCGGCTGCATCCGGCCGACAGTGCCCAAGGTCTGCACCTTGCGAATGACAAGCATTGCGCGCCCACCTTTGAGGGGCGCTTCCGGCCGTATCGCGACCTCAACGAGCCGGCCGGAACCGATCGACGCCGGAACGGGCGCAGCAGGCGCAACAGGCGCAGCAGGTTTGCTCGACGCGGCGGGAGTCGCTTTGGGGGCGAACTTCGCCGCCGCGCGATCGAGGTCCGCGACGACGGCGGCGAGATCGAGCTCGCGCTCGCGCCCCGCGACCGCAACGCCGACCGCTTTCTCCAGCGCGTCGGTCGCGCGAAACAGCAGCTGCAGCGTGTCGTCGCCCGGCTTCTGCCCACCGCGGCGCACGTGATCGAGCAGGTTCTCCATCCGGTGCGCCAGATCGGCGACGCGGCCGTATCCCATCGTCGCCGCCATGCCCTTCACCGTATGGACCGCGCGGAAGATGCCGCTGACCGGCTCGGGGGATGCCGGATGACGCTCCCACTCGAGCAGCAGCTGATTGCAGGCGCTCAAGTGCTCGCGGCTTTCGGCCAGGAACAGCTCGGCGTACTGCGACAGGTCCATCGCTATCCCAGGACGCGCTGGACGGCTTCGAGAACGCGGGAGGGTTGGAAGGGTTTGACGACGAAGTCTTTGGCGCCCGCCTGAATCGCTTCGACGACCAGCGCCTGCTGGCCCATCGCGCTGCACATCAGGATCTTGGCGTCGGGGTCGTGTTTCACGATCTCGCGGACGGCGTCGATGCCGCCCATGTCGGGCATCACGATGTCCATCGTGACCAGGTCCGGCTTGAGCTGCCGGTATTTCTCGACCGCCTGCGTGCCGGTTTCCGCCTCGCCGACGACCTCGAATCCGGCCTGCGCCAGGATATCGGTGATCATCGTGCGCATGAAGATGGCGTCGTCACAGACGAGAACCGTATGGCTCACTGCTCGCTCCTTAAGTGGTCAGAATCGGGCCCAACAGCGCCGCCACATCGAGCACGATGAATACCTCGCCATCGCGGCGTCCGACCGCCCGCACCAGCGTGGGATCGACGCCCGGCAACGTCTTCCGGTCTTCGAGCGCCGCGTCTCCACCTGCCAGCATGTCCATCACCTCGTCAACCGTAAACCCGATCAGCTTGTGTCCTCCGTTATCCCCGTCACGGCCAAGCTCGAGGATAATCGTCGAACCCTGCACGGCTGCGTCGGCTGGTGTGGGGGCGCCTGCGGAGGGACCGGCCTGGGGAGGGGCCTGCCCCAGCGCACGCCACCCTTCCACGACCGTCACGAGCGTGCCGCGAACATTCACGAGCCCCGCGACGACCGGGGGCGCGCCCGGAATTCGCGTCGTTGGGAGGCGCGGGAGAATCTCCCGCACTAGATCCACCTCGGCCGCGCACGCCAGTGTTCCCACGCGGAACACCAATAAACGGGCGGGGACGAGGTTTCCTTCACTCATCGGATGCGAAGAAGCCAAGATACTGCAAGGGGTTGCGCTGAGCAAGCAAATTCCGATCGGCTGCCGCTTCCGCGAGCGCGGGCCGCAGATCCGCCGGCCATTCCGACGTGAGTTGCAGCGGCGCGCCGCTGACCGGATGCGTAAAGGCCAGGGCCGCGGCATGTAACAGCTGCCGCGGAGCCAGCGCCTCGAGCCGCTCCGCTTCGACGCGCGCCGACGGTGTCACGCGACGACTCCCACCGAACGAGTATTCGCGATCCCCGACAATCGGACAGCCGACGTGCGCCAGATGCACGCGGATCTGATGTGTGCGCCCGGTGCCGAGCCGCACCCGCAGCAGGTCGGCGTGGGCGAAGCGCGCGACGAGCGCCGCGTGGGTCACGGCGTGGCGGCCGCCCTCAGCGACCGTCATGCGCGTGCGCTCCTTGGGATGGCGCGCGATCGGCGCTTCGATGTCCACCGGACTCTTGCGCAGGTGACCCCACACGAGCGCCGCGTAGACGCGCTTCACCTGCCGGCGCTCGATGGCGCCCGCCAGGCGCCGGTGAGCGAGATCGCTCTTCGCGACGACGAGGAGACCCGAGGTGTCGCGGTCGAGGCGATGCACGATCCCCGGACGGCCCGCGGCTGCGGACTCGCCGCCCGACAGCTCGGTGCCCCGCCCCACCAGCACGTTGACGAGGGTGTCGTTCCAGTGGCCGGGGCCGGGATGGACGACGAGTCCCGCCGGCTTGTCGAGAACGGCGAGATGTTCGTCTTCGTAGACGAAATTCAGGGAGGCGTGGAACGGCGTATAACTGCGCGGGGGTTCTTCGTCAGGCAGCTCGACCGTTACTTCCATCCCGCGTTCCAGCACGGCGGAGGCGCGCAGCGGTTTGCCGCCGGCGCGCACGCGCTTGTCGGCGATCAGACGTCCGGCTTGAGTGCGGGAAAGAGCGAGCTGGTCGGCGAGGAATCGATCTAAACGTTCAGTCCTGACCACAACACAAAACGTGACGCTCAAGGCTCTGCCGCCCGCGCCTCCTTCGCCCGTTGTTGCGCGCGGCCTTCCTGCCACAGCGACAGTCCGAGTGCGATGGCGCCGATGGTGATGGCCGAGTCGGCGACGTTGAAGGTGGGCCAGCGCCAGGCGCCGAGGCCGACGTCCACGAAGTCCACGACGCCCTGCGCGCTCCGAATCCGGTCGATCAGGTTGCCGACCGCGCCGCCGCAGACGAGTGCCAGCGCGGTGAGACGGAAACGGTCGCCGGGGCGCGTGCTGCGCACCAGCGACGCGAGGACGAACAGCGCGATGATCGCGAGCCCGAGAAAAATCCAGCGCGAGTTCTCGCCGACGTGCAGCCCGAACGCCGCACCTTCATTGTAGACGAGACGGAATTGCACGATGTCGCCCAGCACCTGGAGCGGCAGGCGCCGCGCCAGAAACGCTTCCGCGATCAGTTTAGTAGCGAAATCCGCAACGACGACCGCGACCGCCGTGCCCCAGAAGAGCCGGCGCTCAGCGACGTTTACCATCTTCCTCTCTGGCCTTGCACTTGATGCAGAGACGGGCGTGTGGGAGCGCGTCGAGGCGATCGAATCCGATCGGATCGCCGCACTGCTCGCAGCGGCCGAAGCGCTCCGGCGAGCTGTACAGCCGGCGCAGCGCTTCGTTCACGTGCCACAGATAGCGCCCCTCCTGCGACGCGAACAGGAACGCCTTCTCGCGCTCCATCGCGTCGGTGCCCTGATCGGCCATGTGGAAGGAGTAGCTCGAGAGGTCGCCGTCCGAAGCCTGGAGACTCGAGTTGAACGACTCGCCGTAGTGACCCAGCTCCTTGATCACCCGCGCGCGCTCTTCGAGCAGCCGCTTCTCGAGGTGGGTGAGCTGCTTCTTGTTGAGGCCAGGCTTGGCCTTCACCTTGGTGGACTTAGTCGGCATTATCGGGTTCCGCCCTTTCTTCCGTCGTGACGCCGAAGCGCAATCGTGGTCCGGCGTCCTTCGATGTCTACGTCACGCTGCAAGTCGGGCTCGTCGAGCACCGCATCCAGCAGCAACCGGCGCGCCAGCACTTCGCCTTCGACGAACCCCTGAAACGCGCGCGTCGCGGCAACCACGTCTGCGGCGCCGGTGATGCTCAACTCGATGCGCGTCGTGTATTCGTATCCCGCCTCTTTGCGGAGGCGCTGCACGCGATTGACCACCTCGCGCGCCAATCCTTCCTGCACCAGGTCGTCGCTCAACTCCGGGTCCAACGCGACGACGAACGGTCCGTCCGCCTGCACCAGCCACTCGCTCGCGACTTCGCGCGTGACGGTCACATCCTCC
Organism: Gemmatimonadales bacterium; assembly: GCA_050733035.1. GTDB lineage: Bacteria > Gemmatimonadota > Gemmatimonadetes > Gemmatimonadales > GWC2-71-9 > 20CM-2-65-7. Next base: position 11,931 of record JBOHSJ010000140.1, read on the forward strand.
GGTCGAAATTCCCACTCGCCGGCTTTGACCGTCTCACCCTGCTCGAGCGCCTGCAATTGCTCTGGAGTCAGCTCGGCGACCGCCGCGGCCGCCCGCGGCGTGTCCTTGCCGTAGCGCTTCCCGAGGGTCCGAAAATTCGCTTTCCCCCGCAACCGCACCAAGTCATGGTCAGACGCGACCACTTGCACGGTTTTCACGTTGACTTCGGCAGCCAGAATATCTAACAGGTCTGACAAGGCCGGGCCCTGGGCGGCGGCCGGAACGGCCACCTGCATCCGGGCCAGAGGCTGCCGGACCCGAAGGTTCCGCGATTCCCGTGCCGCCCGGGCCAGGGAGGCCAGGCGCCGCACGGTCTCCATGGCCGACAGCAGCTCCGGCTCGCGGTGGCCCCGGTCCACCGGGAACGGGGCGAGGTGGACGGGCACCCCGGTCAGCGCGCGGTGCACCCAGTCCGAGATGAAGGGCGCCGCCGGCGCGAGCAGCCGCACCGCGGCCACCAAGGCCTCATGCAGCGTCTCCAGCGCGATCGGGTCGGTCG
>JBOHSJ010000141.1:0-10819 GCA_050733035.1 Gemmatimonadales bacterium
CCCCTTGCCTTCGACCTGCATGCCTTCGGACGTGTCCGCGGCGCCGGCGATCGTGACGCCGCGCTGGTCGTCGACCAGTTGGGCGTAGATGTGCTTGGACGAGCGGAACACGACGAGGCGCGGCCGCTCCGGCGTGCCTTCGACTTTCTTGCGGACGCGGAGGTGCCGGCGATACCGCTGGTGCGCGGACGTCTTGATCTTCCGAATGGATCGCATGGCTTATTTCGCCGCCTGGGCCGTTTTGCCCGCCTTGCGCCGGACCTGCTCGCCCGCGTAGCGGATGCCTTTGCCCTTGTAGGGCTCGGGCGGCCGGACGTTGCGCAGCTCCGCGGCCACCTGGCCCACGAGTTCCTTGTCGATGCCCTCGATCTTCACATTCACGTTGTTCGTCACCGTGATCTTGATCCCCTGGGGCGCGTGGTACGGCACGGGATGGGAGAATCCCACCACGAGCTGCACGCCGAACGGCTTGGGCTCGGCCTTGTAGCCGACGCCCTGGATCTCGAGCGACTTGGCGAACCCCGACGTGACGCCCTCGACCATGTTGGCGACGAGGGTACGCGTGAGCCCGTGTAGCGCCTTGTGCTGCGCCTCGTCCGAGGGGCGCTTCACCACGACCGAGCCATCCTCGAGCGCGAGCGCCATGTCCTCGTGCAGCGTGCGGCTGATCTCGCCCTTCGGCCCCTTGACCGTGATCTTGTGCCCCTCGATCTGCGCGGTCACCCCGTGCGGCAGCGCGACGGGCTTTCTCCCGATGCGTGACATCGCTCGCTCCTACCAGACCACCGCGAGCAATTCACCGCCCACCCGGGCGGTGCGCGCTTCGCGGTCGGTCATGAGTCCCTGCGGCGTGCTGAGGATCGCCATGCCGAGGCCGTTCTTGACGCGCGGAATTTCGCGCGCCTTCACGTAGCGCCGCAGGCCCGGCGACGACACGCGCTGCAGCTCCCGGATGACGGGCGCGTCGTTGTGGTACTTCAGGTAGAGCCGCAGCAATCCGTGACGCCCATCGTCCAGCACCTTGAAGTCCTGGACGTAGTGGTTGTCGCGGAGAATCGTGGCGATCGCGACCTTCAGCTTCGACACCGGCATATCGACCCGGCGGTGCCCCGCCAGACAGGCGTTGCGCACCCGGGTGAGCATGTCGGCGACGGGATCAATAACGCTCATCTCGTGTCCCCCGACCTACCAGCTGGCTTTGCGCACGCCGGGGATCTCCCCGCGCAACGCAAGCTCACGAAAACAGATGCGGCACAGCTCGAACTTCCGCAGCGTACCCCGGCTGCGGCCGCAGCGGCGGCAGCGGTAGTAGCGCCGCACCTTGAACTTCGGCCCCTTCTTGATTCTCTCGATCCACGCCTTCTTCGCCATGAAGTCTCCTAGGCTGCCGCGCCGGCCGTGCCCGGGGCTTCGACCCGGAACGGCATGCCCAGCTCTCGCAGGAGCGCCAGCGCGGTGTCGTCGCGCCCGGCGCTCGTCACGAACGTGATGTCCATCCCGTGAATGCGCTCGACCTTGTCGTAGTCGATCTCGGGGAAAATCATCTGCTCCTTGATGCCCAGCGTGTAATTCCCGCGCCCATCGAAGCTCTTCGAGGGCAGCCCGCGGAAGTCGCGCATGCGCGGCACCGCGATCGTAATGAAGCGGTCCAGGAACTCGAACATGCGGCCGCCGCGCAGCGTCACTGCGCAGCCGATCGGCTGGCCTTCGCGCAGGTTGAAGTTCGCGATCGCCTTCTTGGCGCGCGTCACCACGGGGTGCTGGCCGGTGATGGCGGCCAGCTCGGCCACCGCCGCGTCCAGTCCCTTGGGGTTCTTCGGCGCGTCGCCCATGCCGACGTTCAGCACGATCTTCTTGAGCTTCGGAATCTCGTGCGGGTTCTTGAACCCGAACTGCTGCTGCAGCTTGCCGCGCACCTGCTGCTCATAGAAGTCCATGAGCCGCGCGCGCGGTGCCGGTTCCACAGGCTCGGCGGGAGCCGCGTCGGCCTTGGGCTGCTGCTCCTCCTTCGGAGCGCCGCCCTTCTGCTTCTTGGCCTGCTTCTCCTGCTTCGGCTGCTTCTCCTGCTTCGGCTGCTTCTCCTGCTCTTGTTTCTCGTTCTCGTCCGCCATCTTTTCCTCCCCACGGCGTGGCCGCGGGGTTGGGGTTACCGAACTCGCGGGATGGGCTGGCCCGATTTCACGGCAATCCGTTCCACCGTCCCGTCCTTGTCCAGGCGCCGCCGCACCCGCGTCGGATTACCCGACTTGGGGTCCAGCAGCATCACGTTCGACGCGGCGATGGGCGCGGGAAACTCGATGATCCCGCTCTCCCCCTGCGGCGTCGTCGCCCGCTTGTGCTTCTTCACGACGTTCACGCCCTCGACGACCACCCGGAACTTCTTCGGGTAGACGTGCAGCACGCGCCCTTCCTTGCCGCGGTGCTCGCCGCTGATGACGCGCACCGTGTCGCCCTTGGCGACGTGCATCTTGTGCCGCTCCGGCACTCTGCCCCGCACGCGGCGGGACTTTTTGTAGACGAGCGGCTTCATATCAGATCACCTCCGGCGCCAGCGATACGATCTTCATGAACTTCTTCTCGCGCAGCTCGCGGCCCACGGGGCCGAAGATGCGGGTAGCCCGAGGCTCGCCTTCGTCGTTGATGAGCACCGCCGCGTTCTCGTCGAACCGGATGTAGGAGCCGTCCTTGCGCTTCGTCTCCTTGGCCGTCCGCACGATCACCGCCTTGGCCACCTCGCCCTTTTTCACCTGGCCGGTGGGGATGGCGTCCTTGATCGTGACGACCACGACGTCGCCCAGCCCCGCGTAGCGGCGCTTGGACCCGCCGAGCACGCGGATCACGAGCGCGCGACGCGCGCCCGAGTTATCCGCGATCTTGACCTGCGATTCTTGCTGAACCATGGCTATTTCGCCTTTTCAATAATCTCGACCACCCGCCACCGTTTCCGTTTCGACAAGGGCCGAGTCTCCACGATCCGCACGGTATCACCCGTCTTGGCGCCGGTGTCGTCGTGCGCGGCGACCGTCTTGGTGCGCGTGATCTGCTTGCCGTAGAACCCGTGGGCGAAGCGACGCACCATCGAGACCGTCACGGTCTTCGTCATCTTGTCGCTCACCACGACTCCCGTGCGAACTTTCCTGCGACCGCGCTCGATCATGCGGATGCTCTTTCCTTCAAGATTGTCTTGATCCGCGCGATGTCGCGGCGGATCGTGCGGAGCTGCAGTGGATTCGTCAGCGACTCCGTCGCCCGGCGGAACTCGAGCCGGAACCGCTCCTCGGTCAGCACCGCCAGCTTCTGCGCCAGCTCGTCCGTCTTCAGCTCGCGCAGCGTGTCGGACCGGTTTTCCCGTTTCGTCGCCATCCTACCGCTCCTCGCGCTTTACGAACTTCGACCGGATCGGCAGCTTCGCCGACGCGAGCGCCAAGGCCGCGCGCGCCGACGCTTCGTCGATGCCCTCGAGCTCGAACATGATCCGGCCCGGCTTCACCACCGCCACCCAGCCCTCCGGATTCCCCTTGCCCTTGCCCATGCGGGTCTCGGCGGGCTTCTTGGTGATCGGCTTGTCCGGAAACAACCGGATCCACACCTTGCCGCCGCGCTTCATTTCGCGCGTCAGCGCGACGCGCGCCGCCTCGATCTGCCGGTTCGAGATCCAGCCGGGATCGAGCGACATCAATCCGTAGTGGCCGAACGCGACGGTGTTGCCGCGCGTCGCCATCCCCTTGGTACGGCCCTTGAACCGCTTGCGAAACTTGACCCGCTTCGGTGCCAACATGGTTTAGACGCCCGTCGAATAGGTGCGACCGTGGAGATCCTCGGTCACTTCGCCCTTGAAAATCCAGACCTTCACGCCGATGGTGCCGAAGGTGGTCTTCGCCGTCGAGGTCGCGTAGTCGATATTGGCCCGCAGCGTGTGCAGCGGCACGCGACCTTCGTGGTAGCCCTCGGTCCGCGCGATTTCCGCGCCGCCCAGCCGGCCCGCCGTCTTGATCTTGATCCCCTGCGCACCCATGCGCATCGCGCTCTGCACCGCACGCTTCATGGCGCGGCGGAACGAGATGCGCTGCGTGAGCTGATGCGCGACGCTGTCACCCACGAGCTGCGCGTCCAGCTCGGGACGTTTGATCTCCTCGACGTTGATGCCGACTTCCTTCCCCGTGAGCTGGGCCAGCTCGTCGCGCAGCTTGTCCACCTCGGCGCCGCGCTTGCCGATCACGACGCCCGGGCGGCCGGTGTGCACGGTGACCGTCACCTTGCCCGGCTTGCGCTCGATGTGCACGTCGGCGATGGCGGCGTGGCTGAGCCGCGTCTTCAGGTACTTCCGGATCAGCTCGTCTTCCTTGAGTAGCTCCGGGAAGTTGCGCTTCGCGAAGTAGCGGGAGCGCCACTGTTTGACGATGCCCAGCCGGAACCCATACGGATGTGTTTTCTGGCCCACTTACTTGCTCGCTTTCTTTGTCGTCGTCTTCTTCTTCTTCGCCGGCGTTTTCCGACGAGTCTTGGCCCGGGGCTTCGCCTCGCCCTTCGCTTCCGCCTTCGCTTCCGCCTTCACTTGCTTCGGCGCCGCCGCAGCGGGAGCTTCGGTGCCGGCCACGCGGATCTCGACGTGGCTCGTCCGCTTCAGAATCGGCGTACCTCGGCCCATCGCCGCTGCCGTGAACCGCTTCAGCGTCTGCCCTTCGTTCACGACGGCGTAGGTCACGCGCAGCGTGTCGGCATCGAACGGCGTGTTCTGCCGCTGCGCCGCCTGCTGCGCGTTCGCCACGGCCGACTTCAGCACCTTATGGATCTGCTGCGCGGCCCGCTTCTTGGAGAAGCGCAGAATCGCGTCCGCCTCCGGCACCGCGCGGCCGCGGATCAGATCGATCACCAGGCGCATCTTGCGCGCCGATTGACGCACCGCGTACTGGATCGCTCGGGATTCCATCCGCTACTCCTTCTTCGCGGCGGCTTCGCCGCCGCCCTCGGCGGCCGCCGCCTCGGCTTCGCGCTCCGCCGCCGAGCCCTTGGCGCCGTGGCCGCGGAACAGCCGTGTCGCGGCGAACTCGCCCAGCTTGTGGCCCACCATGTTCTCGGTGATGTAGACGGGGATGAACTTGTTCCCGTTGTGCACCGCGAGCGTGTGGCCCACGAACTCCGGCGTGACCGTGCTGCGCCGCGACCACGTCTTGAACACCTTCTTCTCGTTGCGCTCGTTCAGGCCCCGGATCTTCACGAGGAGTGATTCCTCGACGTAGGGGCCTTTCTTGACACTGCGTCCCATTACTGCGTCGCCTTCCCGCGCTTACGGCCGCGCACGATGAGTTGCGTGGACTTCTTCTTTTTGTGGCGCGTCTTCTTGCCTTCGACCTTGCCCCAGGGGTTCGTGGGCGGCCGGCCGCCGGACGACTTGCCTTCGCCGCCGCCGAGCGGATGGTCGACCGGGTTCATCGCCACGCCGCGGACGCGGGGGCTCCGGCCCAGCCAGCGCGTCTTCCCCGCCTTGCCTATCGACAGCAGCTCGTGCTCGGCGTTGCCCACCTCACCGATCGTGGCGAGGCATTCGCCGCGCACCATGCGCATCTCCGTCGAGCGGAGGCGCAGCGTGACGTAGTTGCCCTCTTTCGCGACCACTTGCGCGCTCGTACCGGCGCCGCGGCACAGCTGGCCGCCCTTGCCGATCTTGAGCTCGATGTTGTGCACCGCGGTACCCAACGGGATCTCGAACAGCGGCATGGCGTTGCCGGTGCGGATGTCCGAGCCGGGACCGGAAACCACGCTGTCGCCGACGTTCAAGCCTTTCGGCGCCAGGATGTAGCGCTTCTCGCCGTCGCTGTAATGCAGCAACGCGATGCGCGCGGTCCGGTTTGGATCGTACTCGACGCTCGCGACGCGCGCCGCAAGGGCGAACTTGTCGCGCCGGAAATCGATGCGGCGGTACTGCCGCTTGTGCCCGCCACTCATATAGCGGCTCGTGATGTGGCCCTTGTTGTTGCGCCCGCCCGTCCGCTTCAGCGGCTCGAGTAGCGTCTTCTCCGGCTCCGATGTGGTGACGTCGGCGAAGTCGGAGACCGAACGAAACCGCGTGGCCGGCGTCATCGGCCGAAACTGTCGGATTCCCATTTAGCCCTCGAATACCTCGATGGCGTCGCCCTCTTTGAGGGTGACGATCGCTTTTTTCCAGGACGGCCGGCGGCCCTGGTAGCGGCCGTACGTACGCCGCTTGGCCCGCATCACCATCGTGCGCACGCCGGTCACCGACACCTTGAACAGCGTCTCGATCGCCGCCTTGATCTGCGGCTTCGTGGCCTCGGAGTGCACGCGGAACGCATACTCCTTGCGCGCGCCATAGGCCGCGGACGACTTCTCCGTGACCACCGGGCGGACGATCGTGTCGTGCAGCTCAGGCATCGCTCTCCTCCTTCGTCTCCTGCTTCGCGGCACCTTCGCTTACAACGCGGGCGTCCAGCGCGCCGATCTCCACCACCACCGTCTGCGACCACATGATCTCATACGCCGAGGCGTCGGCGAAACGCATCACCCGCACGTCGGGGATGTTGCGGCCCGACAGATAGACGTTGTGCGAGTCGGCGGCCGTCAATACCAGCACTTTTTTTCCTTCCCCACCCAACTTCCCGAGTAAGGCGGCGAAAGCCTTGGTCTTCGGCTTCTCGTACTCCAGCGCGTCCACGATCAGGAGCGAGCCTTCCCGCGCACGCGCATTCAGCGCCGACTTCTTCGCCAGCTGGCGCATCTTTTTCGGGATGCCGAGCCGGTAGCTGCGCGGGTGCGGTCCGTGCGCGATGCCGCCATGCCGCCAGTGCGGGGCGCGAGTCGAGCCCTGCCGCGCACGGCCGGTGCCTTTTTGCCGCCACGGCTTCTGATTGCCGCCGGAGACCTCGCTGCGGGTCAAGGTGTTGCTCGTGCCCTGCCGCTGGTTGGACAGGAACGTGATAACCGCGCGATGCAGCAGGTCCTCGTTTACCGTGCCGTCGAACAGTGCCTCCGGCAGCGTGACCGCCTTCTTGCTGGCGCCCGCCGCGGAATAGTGAGGAGCGTCAATCATGGCGGCTCGGGCCTCCCTGCTTGCGGACGGTGACCAGACCGTTCATCGGTCCCGGCACCGAGCCGCGCACGAACAAGAGATTGCGCTCGGCATCGACCCTCACGACCCGCAGGCCGAGTTCGGTGGTGTTGCGGGCGCCCATGTGCCCGGGCATCCGCTTGCCTTTGATGATGCGCGACGGATCGGTGCCCGGCGCGATCGATCCCGGCTTGCGGTGCCGCGTGTTGCCGTGTGTCTCCGGACCGCCGTGGAAGTGATGGCGGTGCACGACGCCCTGGAAGCCGCGCCCCTTCGACACGCCGCTCACCTTGACGCGATCGCCTGCCGCGAAGATCGCGACCGTGACGGCGCTGCCGGCCGTCGGGGCATCACCGCTCACCGCGAAGCGGCGGATGATGCGCGGCGTCGTCTCGACGCCCGCCTTCTTCGCGTGGCCCGCAAGTGCCTTGGGGGCGTTCTTGGGCTTCTTGGCGCCGAAGCCGAGCTCCGCGCGCCCATCGCCGACCGAGATGACGGAACAGGGTCCCGCCTCGATCACCGTCACCGGCACGTGCGAGCCGGCGGCGTCGAACACCCGCGTCATTCCCAATTTTCGTCCAATCAAACCGTTCATATGACCCTGTCGCGATACGTGTTGAGTCGGGGCGCAGCAGGCTGCGCCGCGCCCCTCCATCACGATTCCTATTCGACCTTGATCTCCACGTCCACGCCGGCCGGCAGATCCAGCTTTGTCAGCGCGTCGACGGTTTGTGACCGCGAATCGAGGATGTCGATCAGCCGCTTGTGCGTCCGCAGCTCGAATTGCTCGCGGCTCTTCTTGTCGATGTGCGGGCTGCGCAGCACGGTCCACAGCTGCCGCTTGGTGGGCAGCGGGATGGGTCCCGAAACTTGCGCGCCGGTCTTCTCGGCGGTGCGCACGATGTCAGCCGCCGCCTGATCGATCAGGGCGTGGTCGAATGCTTTCAACCGGATTCGGATCTTACTGGCCATTCGGTCCTCATTGGAACGATGGAAAGTTGGAATGATGGAACGTTGAACATTCCATCATTCCATCATTCCGGTTATTTCAAGATCTTGGTCACCACACCAGCACCCACCGTTCGTCCACCCTCTCGGATCGCAAACCGCAATTGCTCTTCCATCGCGATCGGCGTGATCAGCTCGATCGTCATCTTCGTGTTGTCGCCCGGCATCACCATCTCGACGCCGCCGGGCAGCTCCACCGACCCCGTCACATCCGTCGTACGGAAGTAGAACTGCGGCCGGTAGCCCTTGAAGAACGGCGTGTGCCGCCCGCCCTCTTCCTTCGTGAGCACGTAGACTTCCGCCTCGAAGTGCGTGTGCGGCTTGATCGAGCCCGGCTTCGCCAGCACCATGCCCCGCTCGATCTGGTCTTTCTCCACGCCGCGCAGCAGCAGCCCGACGTTGTCGCCGGCCTGCGCTTCATCGAGCAGCTTGCGGAACATCTCGACGCCCGTCACGACGGTCTTCTTGTCGGTGCCGAAGCCCACCATCTCGAGCTCCTCACCCGACTTCACGCGCCCACGGTCCACCCGGCCCGTCGCGACCGTTCCCCGGCCGGTGATCGAGAAGACGTCCTCGACCGGCATCAGGAAGGGCTTGTCCACCTCGCGCTTCGGGATCGGGATCGATTTGTCGAGCGCCGCCAGCAATTCTTCGATCTTGGCGACCCACTGCTTGTCGCCTTCGATCGCCTTCAGCGCGGCGCCGCGGATCACCGGCACGTCATCGCCGGGGAACTGGTACTTCGACAGCAGCTCCCGCACTTCCAGCTCAACGAGGTCCAACAGCTCCGCGTCGTCCACCAGGTCGCACTTGTTGAGGAAGACCACGATCGACGGGACGTTCACCTGCCGCGCCAGCAGAATGTGCTCGCGGGTCTGCGGCATCGGGCCGTCCACGGCGCTCACCACCAGGATCGCGCCGTCCATCTGCGCCGCGCCGGTGATCATGTTCTTCACGTAATCGGCATGCCCCGGGCAGTCCACGTGGGCATAGTGGCGTTCCGTGGTCGAGTACTCCACGTGGCTCGTCGCGATCGTCAGAATCTTCGTCGCGTCGCGCCGGCCCTGCGACTCGCTCGCCTTCGCCACCTGATCGTAGCTCACGTAGGTGCCCAGGCCCTTGTCGGCCGAGACCTTCGTCAGCGCCGCCGTCAGCGTCGTCTTGCCGTGGTCCACGTGCCCGATCGTGCCGACGTTCACGTGGGGCTTCGTCCGTTCGAATTTTGCCTTTGCCATTATCTAGCCTTTCACTTTCGAAACGATTTCTTCGGCCTTGGCCTTCGGCACTTCCTGATAGTGACTGAATTCCATCGAGTAGATCGCGCGCCCCTGGCTCATCGAGCGTAGCGTCGTCGAGTAGCCGAACATCTCCGACAGCGGCACGCTCGCGGCCACGATATGGGCGTCGGCGCGCTGCGTCATGCCGCCGATCTTGCCGCGCCGCGCCGACAGGTCGCCGATGACGTCGCCCATGTAGTCCGAGGGCGTGACGACTTCCACGTCCATGATCGGCTCGAGCAGGATCGGGTGCGCCTGCCGCGCGGCCGCTTTCACCGCCATCGAGCCCGCGATCTTGAACGCCATTTCACTCGAGTCCACGTCGTGGAACGAGCCGTCCACCAGCTCGACCTTCACGTCCACCATCGGGTAGCCCGCGAGCACGCCGTTCTCGAGGGCTTCCTTCACCCCCGCCTCGACCGGCCCGATGTATTCCTTGGGGATCGAACCGCCGACGATGTTGTCCTCGAACACGAACCCCGTGCCCGGCTCGCCCGGCTCCAGATGGATCACGACGTGGCCGTACTGGCCGCGCCCACCCGTCTGCCGGATGAACTTGCCTTCGATGTATTCGACGCGCTTGCGCACCGTCTCGCGGTACGCCACCTGCGGCCGGCCGACGTTCGCGTCGACCTTGAACTCGCGGCGCATGCGCTCGACGATGATCTCGAGGTGCAGCTCGCCCATGCCGCTGATGATCGTCTGCGCGGTCTCGGGGTCGGAGTGCACCCGGAACGTCGGGTCTTCCTCGGAGAGCTTGGCGAGCGCGATGCTGAGCTTGTCCTGGTCGGCCTTGGTCTTGGGCTCGATGGCAACCGAGATGACGGGGTTGGGGAACCGCATCGCCTCGAGAATGATCGGATGCGCCTCGTCGCACAGCGTGTCGCCGGTGCGCGTGTCCTTCAACCCGATGGCCGCGGCAATGTCGCCGGCGCGCACGTCTGCGATTTCCTCGCGCTTGTTGGCGTGCATCTGCAGCAGCCGGCCGATGCGTTCCTTGCGATCCTTGGTGCTGTTGTAGACGTAGGACCCGGCGGCGAGCACGCCGCTGTACACGCGGAAGAACGTCAGTTTCCCGACGTACGGATCGGTCATGATCTTGAACGCGAGCGCGGCGAACGGCGCGTCATCCGTCGCGGGACGCTCGGCGTGGGTCGCGTCGTGGTGCGGTAGATGGCCCTTGATCGGCGGGATATCCACCGGCGACGGCAGATAATCCACCACCGCATCGAGCAGCGCCTGCACGCCTTTGTTCTTGAAGGCGGCGCCGCAAATGACCGGCACGATGTGTCCGGCGACGGTCGCCTTGCGCAGCACCGTGCGGATCTCTTCCTCGGTCAGCTCTTGTCCCTCGAGGTACTTGTGCAGGATGACGTCGTCGTGCTCGACGCACGCTTCGAGCATCTCGTGCCGCAGCTGCTTCACTTTGTCGGCGAGGGCGGGCGGCACCGGACCCTCGACGTACTTC
>JBOHSJ010000142.1:0-11783 GCA_050733035.1 Gemmatimonadales bacterium
CTCATCGACCGCGGCTGGCGCCCGACGGCAGCCAAGATCGCCGCAAGTGACCGTCACTTGTCCCCCTGATCTCGAAAGACAGGGACAAGTGACGGACACTTGCGATGATCATGGGCCAGGGAGCACCTCAGGCGGTGCCGCGCATCTGGCGTACGCGCAGGGCGAGCGACAGATCAAGGCGCAGGGCGGCGTTGGCGGTGAACGGTCCGACGAGGCGTTCGAGCTTCTCGATGCGGTACCGGAGGGTGTTGTAGTGGAAGTGCAGGCGCCGGGCCGTCTCGGCGACGTTGCCGTTGGTGTCGATGAGGACCTCGAGGGTGTGGCGCAGGTCGAGCTGAATCGCCCATCCCGCCATGAGAAAGGCAACCATCATCATCAGCCCGTAGCCTGTGAGCTCGAGGGGACCGAGATGGAGGACGAACGGGTAAACGGTCATGTCGTAATCTCAGCGGTTTCGAGACCGGGAAGCGGAAGATCGGCGCGGGCGTCGAGCGTCCAGTCGCTGCGCTCGCCGAGCTGCAGCCGGTGCCACCCGGCGCGCGCGATCATCGCCGCGTTGTCGGCATTCAGGCGGGGACTCGCCACGGCAACGCGCGCGACGCCCGCCAGCCGCTCGGCGGCGCGGGCCGACAGCGCGCGATTGCACGCGACGCCACCGCCCAGCACGGCAGTCGAGTAACCCGTCGCACGCACGGCGCGCTCCAGCTTCGTGACGAGCACGTCCAGGACGGCGTCCTGAAAGCCGCGCGCCAATGATGCCCGATCGCGCTCGAGGTCGTCCGACGTCCCCCCCCGGACGGCGTGCAGCACGGCGGTCTTCAGGCCCGAGAACGAGAACTCGAATCCTTCGGCAATCATCGGCCGGGGAAAGCTAAAGCGTTTCGGATCGCCCTCGCGCGCCAGTGTCTCGATCGCGGGTCCGCCTGGATAGCCGAGGCCGAGCAGCGTCGCCACCTTGTCGAACGCCTCGCCCGCGGCGTCGTCGCGGGTCTCGCCGAGCAGGCGGTATCGGCCCCACGCGGGGACGTCGAGCAACAGCGTATGTCCGCCCGATACCAACAGCGCCACGAACGGCGGCGCGAGCTGCGGGTCTTCGACTGCCGGCGCAAACAGGTGGCCTTCCATGTGGTGCACGCCGATGAGCTCCCGGTTGCCCGCATACGCGAACGACTTCGCGTACACGACGCCGACGAGCAGTGCTCCGGCGAGGCCTGGTCCGGCCGTCACGGCGACGCCGTCAATGGACGACGGAGCGAGCCCGGCTTCCGCCAGCGCGCGATCGACGACGGCGGGAAGCGCGGTAAGGTGCGCGCGGCTTGCCAGCTCGGGGACGACGCCACCGAAGACCTTGTGAATGTCCTGCGACAGAATGACGAGACTGGCGAGGTCGCCATTCACCAGGACGGCCGCGGACGTCTCATCGCACGAAGTCTCGATGCCGAGGACGACGTCAGCCACGACGGGCCGGGCGGGCGGGGGCGGTGCGGCGCCGCAGCGTGACCGAGTCGGGGATCGCGCGCGCGCTGATGCCGCGCGGCGCAACCACCGTGATTCTCGCGACGCCGCCGCTCGAACCGGTGATGTGGGCCACGACGCGCAGCGAGTCGCGCGTGAGCGCCTGCACCCGCTCCTCGGGGCCGCGCACGGACACCGAGACGCGCGCGGGCGTCACGATGAAGCTCGTGATCGCGCCGGCGCCGGTCTCCACGGGAATCCCCGCGAACGACCGCTCCGCGATGACGCCCATCGTGCCGGAGACGGTGACCTGTTTGGGCGCCAGGCGCACGATGCCGAGGGGCGTGGTATCGATCGGCACGGTACGGGTGAACTCACCGGCGACGCTGGTGATCTCGGTCGGCACGGTGGTGACGGAATCGATCGCGTCGAGCGCCTGCTCCGGCCCCACCAGGCGTGCCACCGTGGGCGTCATGGACAGCCCGCCGTGCAGCACCTGGGCGGAGTCGGGCGTCACCGTCACGAGCGACACGATGCGCACGTCTTTGCGCGCGACGCTGTCGAGCGCCAGCGTGATCTCGCTCGGCCGCACCTCCATCACGCGGACGTCGGCGCCTTTGGGGAGCGCCAGCTCCACCTCCGCGGGATCCAAATGGATGAGGTACGTCGAGGTCGTCAGCGTGTCGGGAATGCGGCGCGTGATGTCGCCGGCCAGCGAACGCAGCTTCAGGATCTGGCTGCCTTTCCCGGAGATCTGCACGCGCACCTTGGGCGGCTTGTGGATCAGCGCGCGCCCCCGCGGCAGCTGCACGTTGAGCGTGACGTCGAAGCTCGTCGTGACCGGCTGCTGCAGCTGCACGGCGACGTAGAGCATCAACGCGAGAAACAGCGCCGCGCCCTTGATGGGCCAGTTGCGGAAGAGGAACTGCAGCAGGCTAGCGCGCGCCATCGAGCAGGCTGCGGATCAGTGCTGCGTTCACCGGCGCGTCCCAGTCGGCGGCCCCGATCACGCGTTTCACGATCACCCCGTCGCGGTCGACCACGAAGCTCTCCGGGACGCCGAAGATGTCGTAGGCCCTTCTGATCGCGCCGCTAGCGTCGTGCAGAATGTCGAATGTGAGCCCGAGCTGGTCGGCGAAGGCCAACACCTCGGAGGGTCCCTTCTTCTCCGCGGTATAGAACGCGTCGCCGTCGACGCTGACGGCGGCGATCCGGAAATCGGTGCCGGCGAACTTCTTGTGCAGTCGCTCCATGGACGGCATCTCTTCCCTGCAGGGGGGGCACCACGTCGCCCAAATGTTGACCAGCACGACCTTGCCGCGATAGTCGTTGATCGTCACGGGGCGGTTGCCGCGGAGATCCGTGGCATCGAACGCCGGCGCTTTCGATCCGATCTCGAGCAGATCGAGCTGCGGCCGCAGCTTGATCGCGAGCGCGACGCCGAAGACCGCCGTCATCACGACGCCGGCGATCAGCGTCCACTGCTGGCGGCTCGTCATACGGTCACCATACAGCGGCGTCGCAGCTCCTGCACCTCACGTCCGGGGTCGGCGCTCGCGAAGACGGCGTTCCCCGCGACGAATGTGTCGGCGCCGGCCTGATGCGCGGCCGCGATCGTCTGGCGCGTAATTCCCCCATCCACCTCGAGAAAGCATTGCCCGCGGTGCCGGGCGAGCAGTGCGCGGGCGCGCTGAATCTTTTCCGTCGACCCCGGAAGGTAACTCTGGCCGCCGAAGCCCGGGTTCACGGTCATGATCAACAACAGGTCGAGATCGCGGACGACTTCCTCGGCATGCGAAAGCGGCGTCCCGGGATTGAGTACCAATCCCGCCATCATACCCTGCTGCTTCACCGCATCGAGCTGGCGCTGTACATGAATCGTGGCTTCAGGGTGAAACGAGAATACCGAGGCGCCGGCATCCGCAAACGACTCGATGTAGTTCTCCGGCTCGACGACCATCAGGTGCACGTCGATCGGCTTGTCCGTCAGTTTCCGCAGCGCCGCGATCATGTTGGCGCCGAACGTGATGTTCGGGACGAATCGCCCGTCCATCACATCCACATGCAGCCAGTCAGCGCCGGCGTCCAGGACCTGCGCGACTTGCTCCGACAGCCGCGCGAGGTCGGCGGAGAGCACACTCGGCGCGATGCGCACGTCATGCGTCACTGCGGGCTCCGGGCCACCACGACGTCCACGACGGTGCCGGGGGCCGCCAGCGTTCCCGCCGCCGGTCGTTGGCCGACGACGGTCCCCGGCGACGCGTCCGCCGTCCGCCGCCGCGTGACTGTCCCGAGCTGCAGCCCTTCCATCTCCAGCCTGGTTCGCGCGTCCGCCGAGGCCATGCCGAGCAGATCGGGGATCGGGATCGTCGGCGCGCCGCGGCTCACGACGACCGTCAATCCGGCTCCCGGCGCGAGCGCGGTGCCCGCGGGCGGCCGAGTCATCATCGCGAGGCCGGTCGGCGCGGCGGCTTGAACCGATTCCACCTGGCTCACCGTCAACCCTGCCGCCGCGACCAATGACTGCGCGAGCGGAGCGTCGAGATTGGCAACGTCCGGCACCGGAATCTTGGGCGGCCCGGTGCTCGACACCAGGGTCACCTTCGAGCCCTCGGGTGCGATCACGCCAGGCGGCGGATCCTGCCAGATCACGGCGCCCTGCGTCGCCGTTGGATGGGGCTCGGCGCCGCCATCGGCGGTTTGCAGCTGCGCGTTCTTGATCTCGGTCTGCGCTTCGACCAGCGTGAGGCCGAGCACGCGCGGCACCTCCTGATGTCCGGGCAGAATCGGAGCGGGGAAGAGGATGAGGAACGCGGTGAGGTATCCCGCCAGCACGGCCGCGGCGCCGATGGCGATCCACGTCCAGAAGCGGCGATCGATCCGGAAATCCTCGATAGCCGCGAAGTGCCGTCGGACACGCATCAGGACGCGCTCTCGCGCCGAATGAGCCGCGCCGCATATGCGCCGTCGATCCCATGCCGCTGCGGCACCGACTGGAAATCGCCCGCTGCGGTGAGGAGCTCGGACGGCAGGGATGATTCGCTGCGCGGTGCCCGCGCGAATTCACGATGCCGCGTCAGGAAGCGCTCCACGACGTCTTCATTCTCCTCGGGCTCGAGCGAGCAGGTTGCGTAGATCAGCAGTCCTCCGGGCCGTACCAGCGAGGCGGCCGCCGACAGGAGTCGGGCCTGACGCTGCGCCGATCGCGCGAACACCGCCGCGTGCAGTCGCCAACGCGCGTCCGGATGCCGCCGCATCGTGCCGGTCGCGCTGCATGGCGCGTCCACGAGCACGGCGTCGATGCTCGCCGGGCCTATCGGCGCCGCCTCAAGATTGGCGGCGACGCACTGAATCGCCACTCCCGCGCGCCGGGTCGTGTCCGCCAGACGACCCAGCCGTTCGTGGCGCGCGTCACCCGCGAGGATCCGCGCCCCCATGGTTTCCAGCGCGACCGCTTTTCCCCCCGGGGCAGCGCAGGCGTCGTACACCAACTCACCCCGCGGAATATCTGCGAAGCCTGAGACGAGTGCGTGGGCCGGATCTTGGACGATGAACGCTCCTTCGGCAAACCCCGGTAGATCCCTGGGAGCAGGGAGCAGGGAGCTGGGAGCGGGAGAGACCTGAAGTCCGGCCCCGAACGCCGCGGGCGTCGTTAGTACACCGGCAGCAGCGAGTGAACGCTCCAAGCGTTGCAAAGTCCAGCGTGCCGGCTGAACGATGAGCGCCGGACGCGTATCGTTCCACTCGAGGAGCTTGCGTGTTTCCTCCACGCCGAACCGCGCATTCCAGCGAGCGACGAGCCAGTCTGGATGGGTTGTTCCTGCTCCCTGCTCCCTGCTGCCTCCCAGTTTTCGAAGCGCATGGTTCACATATCCCGTCACCCCTTCGCCCACCGTTTGCCTGGCGAGTTCGACGGAAGTCGAGACGGCCGCATGGGCCGGCACCCGCGACAACCAGCGCAGCTGGTAGGCGCCAAGCCGAAGCACGTCATGCAGGCGGGGATCGGCACGGTCGAGCTCGAGCGCGGTATCCAGCTCGCGCTGGCGGCGCAGCACGCCGGCGGACAACTCATAGGCGAGGCGGCGATCGCGCTCGGCGAGCCCCGAGAGGTGGCGGTCGCGCGCGTCGGCCAAGGGGGCCCCCGCCCGCACCGCGCGGAGAATCTCGAGCGCCGCGCGCCGCGCGGCGGTTGCTTCCTTAATCCAGCATCCCCTTGGTGGGAGATGACGGCATCGCGACTTCGCGTCGGGGCATGCGGCCGGCGAGAAAGGCGGAGCGTCCGGCGATGGTGGCCAGGCGCATCGCGTGCGCCATCGCCACCGGATCCTGCGCGGTCGCGATCGCCGTGTTCATGAGAATCCCGTCCACGCCCTGTTCCATCGTCACGCAGGCATCGGATGCGGTCCCGACGCCGGCATCCACGATCACCGGCACGTGGAGCCGCCGCTTGATCGTGCGAACGCTGAACGGATTGAGCAACCCGAGTCCGCTCCCGATGGGTGAGGCGAGCGGCATCACCGCGGCGCAGCCCGCTTCCTCGAGTCGCAGCGCGGTTACGAGGTCTTCATTCGTGTAGGCGAGGACCTTGAACCCCTCCTGCACGAGCACCTTCGCGGCTTCGAGCAGTCCCTGCACATCCGGCAGCAGCGTCTCCTCGTCGCCGATCACTTCGAGCTTCACGAAATCGTTGAACCCCGCTTCGCGCGCCAGCCGGGCGTAGCGGATGGCGTCGGCGGCGCTGTAGCAGCCGGCGGTATTTGCGAGCAGGAAGTAGTGCTTCGGGTCGAGGAAATGGAGAACGCTGCTCTCTTTGGTGCGGTCGAGGTTCACGCGGCGCACCGCGACGGTCACGACCTCGGCGCCGGATGCCTCGATTGCCCGTACCATCGTGTCCATGTCGGGATATTTCCCCGTCCCGACCATGAGGCGCGAGCTGAATGTGCGCCCGCCGATCGTCAGCGGGTCATCGCGCAGCGTTTCGACTGCTGTCGTCATCCGCCCCCCACAAAATGCACCAGCTCGATCGCATCTCCTTCAGCGACCGTCACCTCGTCCAGCCCTGCCCGCCGCACAATCCGCCGGTTGTGCTCGACGACAACAGCCCGCGGATCGAGCTCGAGCTCCTTCAGCAACTCGAGCAGCGTCACGCCGGGCGTGATCTGTTTGCGCTCGCCATTGATCACAACATCCATTCCCTCATCCTCCGTGCAGCAGCTGCAGGCTCGGCGTCATCCCACAACGCACGAACCGCGGCTACGCCGTACGCCCCCCCCCTGCTCCGAACTTCGCGCACCCGGTCGGCCGTGATGCCGCCGATCGCGATCACCGGCAGTCCGCCGGCCGCCGCCGCGATCGCGTGCAGCTTTTTCAGCCCCAGCGGCGTGCGGCCGGGATGCGAAGCGGTGGCGAAAACGGGCCCTACAACAAGATAGTCGGCCCCTTCGGTCCTTGCGGCTTCCGCCTCCGCCAAGTCGTGGACCGACTTGCCGATCCACCACAACGGCTGGAGCGCGCGGGCGGCGCTGACGGGCAGGGACCCTTGGCCGAGCTGGACGCCCGCGGTGGGGACCGCCAGCGCGACGTCGAGCCGGTCGTTCACGAAAAGACGGGCGGATGGGCAGACGGCCAGACGGGCGGCAAGATCGTAATGCTCGAGACCTGACAACTCTCGCCCGCGCGCGTGCAGGGCAAGGTCGGATCCGCCGCCCTTTGCCAGCTCGCGCGCGATCTCGAGCAGGTCGGGACGTCTGGCGATGCGCTCATCGGTGATCGCGTGCAGCCGCGGCAAGGGCGGTCTCACGTGACCTTCGAGCCGACTTTCAGCCGGGCGCCACGGAGCCACTCTTCGCTCGTCATGCGCTCTTTGCCCGCTGGTTGCACCTCGAAGATCTCCACCGAGCCGCCGGCCGTGTCCTTGAAGGGTCCCGTCGCGATGACGAGCGAGCGATCGGTCGAAAGGACTTCGCCCGGCGCGCCGGTCCCAGGGAAAGGTGTCTCCATCACTTTCGGATTGAAGAGCTTGAGCTCCGCGCCGTGCAGCTCCGTCCACGCGCCAGGTCGAGGATCGAGTCCGCGGATCAAGCAGGAGACGGCCCGCGCATCCTTGGACCAATCGATGCGTGCAATCTCGCGCGTCAGCTTGGGCGCGAACGTCGCACGACTCTCGTTCTGCGGCACGGGCTGCGGCGGCGGATCGCTCTGCTCCAGCATGGCGAGCGTTTCGACCAGCGCCTGCGCGCCCATCTCCGCCAGATGCGCGGAGAGGTCACCGGCGGTGACGTCCGGCCCGATACGATGCGGGATCTGATGCAGCACCGGCCCCGAATCCATGCCGGCATCGAGCCGCATGATCGTGACGCCCGTCGTTTCGTGCCCACGGATGATCGCCCACTCGACCGGTGCAGCCCCGCGCAAACCCGGCAGCAGGGACGGATGCACGTTCACCATGCCGCGCGGGGGAAGCGCGAGCAGCTCCGGCTTGAGGATGTGGCCGTACGCGACGACGACGCCGATGTCGGGCCGCAGGTCACGCAGCTGCAGGAGAAACGCGCTGTCGGTCGGCTTCTCGGGCTGGAACACAGTGAGATCTTCCGCTTGCGCCGCGACTTTCACCGGCGGTGGAATCAGCTTTGAGCGGGAGCGGCCCTGCGGCGCATCGGGTTGCGTGACGACGGCGACGACATCGAATCCTTCGCCGACCAGCGCGCGCAGCGAGGGCACCGCGAACTCGGGCGTACCGAAGAAGACCACGCGCACTTACAGCTCACCCGCCGGCTCCGGCGTAACCTCCTTGAGGTATCCAGTCCGTCCTTTGCGGGACTTCTTCCATTTGGACAGCAGCAGATTGCGCTTGACGGCGCTGAGATGGTCGAGAAACAGGATGCCGTCGAGGTGATCGATCTCGTGCTGGATCGCGCGCGCCTTGTAGCCGTTGGCCTCCGCGCGAAACTTCTTTCCATCCCGGTCCAGCGCCTCCACGACCACCCGCGTCGAGCGGGTGACGTCGCCGAAGATCTCGGGAATCGAGAGACAACCTTCCTCGGCGGTGTCTTCTTCGTCGCTGCGCTCGACGATCGTGGGATTGATGAGCACGAGCGGCGGCGGAGCCTCGTCACCGATATCCACGACGGCGACGCGGCGCGCGATCCCGATCTGGTTCGCGGCGAGTCCTACGCCCTTGGCGGCGCGCATCGTCTCGAACAGGTCGTCCACGAGCCGGCGCACTTCGTCGTCCACCGCGCGAATCACGCCGGCGTGTTGCCGGAGCACGGGTGAGCCGAGGACGTGCAGGATACGGACGGTCACGCCGGCTTGGGCTCCACCGCGGTGCGATTGGTGATGCTGGAGATGCCGTTGCGCATGATGACGAACTTGGCTTCGCCGCTGCGAATCGTGACCTCGTCGTCCTTGATGTGGACGACTTCGCCGACGATGCCGCTCGAGGTCAGGATCTTATCGCCGCGCTGCAGCGACTTGAGCAGGTTCTCGTGCTGTTGGCGCTGGCGCTTCTGCGGCCGGATAATGAGGAAGTAGAAGATCCCGATGAAGAGAGCGATCTGGATCAGGAACATGCTCATCCCCGGCCCGCCCTGGCCCGAGGGGGTGAACAGCAACAGGAACAGTGGTGCAGTGGTCATGCGACTCCCAGTTGTTGGTAGCGGCGGCGCCAGTCGTCTGCCCAGGTCGCGAATGCGTCACCGCCCCGCTGAACGACGGCGCGCATTTCCGCGGCGAGGCGGATCAAGTACCGCACATTGTGCAGCGACAACAGCCGAAGCCCGAGCAGCTCGCCCGCGACGAACAGGTGTCGCAGGTACCCACGCGAATAGGTGGTGCACGTTTCGCAGTCACAGCTCGGGTCGAGCGGCCGGTCGTCGGTGCGGAACGCCGCGTTACGGATGTTCAACGTCCCCTCAGGCGTAAAGGCCGAGCCGTTGCGGCCGCCGCGCGTGGGCGCGACGCAATCGAACAGGTCCACGCCTCGCTCCACCGCCGCGACGAGATCCGCCGGAAACCCGACGCCCATAAGATAACGGGGCAACGGAGGGGGCAGACGCGACTCCAGGACCTCGATGGTGGCGTACATCTTGTCCTTCGGTTCGCCGACCGATAATCCGCCGATCGCAATGCCCGTCCACGGGCCTAATTCCATGATGCGATCGAGGCATTCGGTGCGGAGTGCCGGGAGCGTCCCTCCCTGGATGATCGGCCAAAGCGTCTGCTCGTTGGTTTTCAGCTCATCGTGACGTGTCGTGCATCGCTTCAGCCAGCGAATGGTGCGGTCCAGGGCGTCGCGTGCCGTGGCCTCGTCCGCTCCACCGGGGATCACGTGGTCGAACGCCATCGCGATGTCGCTGCCGAGCTTCCATTGGATTTCGATGGCGGTTTCGGGCGTCAGCTTGCGCCGGCCGCCATCCACGTGGCTCTGAAACTCGACGCCCTCGTCGTCCACGCGCCGAAAACCGTCCAGCGAGAACACCTGGAAGCCGCCCGAGTCCGTGAGCAGCGGCCGCTCCCACGCCATGAACTTGTGGAGGCCGCCGAGCTGGGCGATCACGTCTTCGCCCGGGCGCACATGGAGGTGGTAGGTGTTGGCGAGCACGATCTGCGCGCCGACGGCCTTGAGATCGGCGGGCGACAGGGTGCGCACGGTTGCCTGCGTGCCGACGGGCATGAAGACGGGCGTCTCGACGGTGCCGTGCGGCAGCGTGAGCGAGCCCGATCGCGCGGCGCCGGATGTCGCGTCAATCCAGAAGTCGAACATCAGATGATGACCATGGCGTCGCCATAAGAATAGAAGCGGTAGCCCTCTTTCACCGCCTCTCGATAGGCATTCAGCACGGGCTCATATCCACCAAACGCGCACACCAGCATCAGCAGCGTCGACCGGGGCAGGTGAAAGTTCGTGATCAAGTGGTCCACGACCTTGAAGTCGTACGGCGGCCGAATGAATAGACTGGTCTCACCAACGCCGGCGCGTACTTCGCCCCGCGCATCGACGGCCGACTCCAACGCGCGGACCACGGTCGTGCCGACAGCCCACACCTGCCCCCCCACGTCGTTGACCTTGTTCACCCAATTCGCTGCGCCCTCGGCGATCTCGTAGACCTCAGGATGCATCACATGCTGGTCGAGCTCGTCCGTCTCGACCGGCTTGAACGTGCCCGGACCAACGTGCAGGTCGATCGCCGTGACGAACGTGCGCTGCTCGTGAATCCGCGCGAGCAGCTCGGTCGTGAAATGCAGACCTGCCGTAGGGGCGGCGACGCTGCCATCATGCACCGCGAATACGGTCTGGTAGCGCTCCTGATCATCACGGTTGGGTGGCCGGCGTATGTAGGGCGGTAGCGGCACCTCACCGTACTTAGCGAGCGTCGCGCGCGCATCGAGCGACCCCACAAAGCGCACGCGCCGTAACCCGCCCCCCAACACGTCCAGGATCTCGACGGCACTGTCGTCACCGAAGCTGATGCGGCGCCCGGTTTTCAGCTTGCCGCCCGGATGCCCCATTGCGAGCCACGTCCCGTCGGACTGTTCGCGCACCAGGAGCAACTCAGCTGCGTTTCCCGTTTCCCGTTTCCCGTGTAACCGTGCCGGAATGACCCGCGACGTGTTGATGACGAGCAAGTCCCGCGCGGGAATCAGCGCGGGCAGGTCATAAAAATGCAGGTGCCGAGTCCCGCCGGTCTTGCGGTCGAGCACCAGCAACCGGCTCGCCGCTCGGTCGGGCAGGGGATGCTGAGCGATCTGCTCCGGAGGGAGGGTGTAGTCGAAATCGGAGAGGCGCACTAGCCGTCGAAGATAGTCGCCTGCTCCGTGGATTTGGGCGGAGTGAATCCGAAATGCCGGTAGGCCGCGGGCGTCGCGACACGGCCGCGCGGCGTGCGCGCCAGAAAGCCCTGCTGCATGAGGAACGGCTCGTACACCTCCTCGAGCGTTCCCGGGTCCTCGCCCACGGCCGCGGCGACGGTCTGCACGCCGACCGGACCTCCGTCGAACATCTCGATGATGGCCTTGAGGATGCGTGCATCCATGTCGTCGAGCCCGAACTCGTCCACGTCGAGGCGCTTCAGCGCCTCGGCCGCGACCGCCGACGTGATCTTGCCGCCCGCGCGGACTTGCGCGTAATCGCGCACGCGCTTGAGCAGGCGGTTGGCGACGCGCGGCGTGCCGCGGCTGCGGCGCGCGATCTCGGCCACGCCGGCGGCGTCGGCCGGCGTCTCGAGAATCCTGGCCGAGCGGCTCACGATCTGGGCGAGGTCGTCGGGCGGGTAGTAGTGCAGCCGCTCGACGAGACCGAACCGCGCGCGCATGGGTGGTGTCAGCAG
>JBOHSJ010000143.1:0-14215 GCA_050733035.1 Gemmatimonadales bacterium
GTCCTGGAAACGGCGTATCAGTGGCTCAAGGGTGGACACCAGGGTTCGGTGTACGGTGTGCGCGCAACCACGGGCGTCTCGGCCGCGTTCCGGCGCAGTGGCTTCGCCGGCGGGACCGCCGCGGACAGCGTCGAGACATTCACGGTCCGGCACATCGCCGGCCTGCGTGCGGCGCAGTTTGCAATGCGCGCTGACGTTCCGTGGCTCAGCGTTGCGGACACGGTGGACGCCGCCCCGCGCGCGACCCAAATCCCCGTCACCTATCGGCGCAGCGCGCTCAGCACGCCCGGCGTGTACGTCGGCACAATTACCGCCTTGAATCCGCGCGACCCGGTTGCTGGTCCCCTATTCACGCTCGTAAATACCGTGATCGTCCCGACTGAGCTTGCGGCGAAGGTGCTGTTCGACGAGCGCCGGGTGATCGGCCCCGCAGCGGTGCAGCGCTACTTCCTGCGCGTCCCGCAACGCCACGCGACGCTGCGCGTCACCGTCACCTTGCCCGATTCGCAGGCGCAAGGGGCGACCGTGCGTCTGTACGAGCCAAACGGGGCGCCCGCGCGTTCGGCGCCCGAGGACGTGACAATCGGACAGGAGGAACCCGGCAGCGCCGTGATCACCGTGCGCGCCGAGGACATGGTGGCGGGTGTGTACGAGCTCGACGTCGTGGCACCGCCGCTCGCGGCCGCGACCGTCACCGTGCGCGCCGATCTGGGGCCCGTCGCGCTCGCGCAGACCGAGCAAGGGCTGGAGGCGTCGAGCGTGGGGCAAAACGCGACGGTCACGGGTGACGTTCTCTACCGTCTGGTGGGAGCCGAGCGCAGTTACGCGATCGCCGGTCGCGGCCAGCCGGCGGAATCGCTGTCCGTGCGGCCACCGCGTTGGGCAAAACGGATGGAGGTGGACCTCGAGCTGCCTCCCGACTTGTGGGACGAGATGACCGACTTCTCCGTCACCGTATACGACTCGACCGGCCAGCAGATCCGGGGCGGCAATCAACCCGTCAACTATGCGTTCGGCCGGCTGAGCGTCGCGCTGGCCGATTCGACCACCGGCGTGCCGCTCACCATCGAGCTGTTCCCCGCGTTCGCCCGTCTGCCTGGGCACACGTGGCGCGGCACCGTCCGCATTCGCTTCCTGGGTCCCGACGAGCCCGCTGGAGAAGGCGGGCCTCTCTCGGTCGTCTCGGGAGGGCGTGCTGTCGTACGGCTGCCCACCGCTCCGGCGCTGCAGCTGCCGGAAGGCTTCAGCACGTTGATCGAAACGCGCGTGACCACAATGACCGGGACGGTGGCGGCGCGGCGTATCCCGGTCGGCGCGGCGGGGCGCGGGGCGAGCGGCTTACGGTGAACCCCCCGCCGACGGTGCGGGTCGCGGGGGGGCAGGGGTTCTGGGGAGACTGGCTGGAAGCGCCGTACCGCCAGGTCACAGGCGGGCCGGTGGATTACCTGATGATGGACTATCTCGCCGAAGTTACGATGTCCATCCTCCAGAAGCAGAAAACGCGCGATCCCGCCCGTGGCTACGCCACTGATTTCGTGACGCAGATGGAACGGATTCTCCCCACGATCGTCGGGCGGGGCATCAAGGTTACGGCCAATGCCGGCGGCGTGAATCCGCGGGCGTGCGCCCAGGCGGTTGCCGAGGTGGCGCGCAAGCTCGGACTCGGCGGCAAGCTCAAGATCGGCGTCGTCACGGGCGACGATCTGCTCGGCCGGCTCGACGGATTGATTGCGCGCGGTCACAGTCTCAACAATCTCGACACCGGCCGCCCCCTGCACGACGTGCGCGACCGCGTGCTCGCCGCCAACGCATACCTCGGCGCCGCACCCGTAGTGGACGCGCTGCAGCGGGGCGCGCACGTGGTGATAACCGGCCGCGTCACCGACACCGGGCTGACGCTCGGGCCTTTGATGCACGCGTTCGGCTGGGCGGCGGATGCATGGGACCGGATTGCGGCTGGTACGGTCGCCGGCCACATCATCGAATGCGGCGCGCAGGCGAGCGGCGGCAACTGCCTCAGCGACTGGAAGACGATTCCCCATCTCGCCGACGTCGGCTATCCCATCGTCGAAGCGCAAGCGGACGGCACCTTCGATCTGGTGAAGCACCCCGGGACGGGCGGGCGCATAGACGTTGCCGGCGTCACCGAGCAGCTCGTCTATGAGATGGGCGATCCGCGACAATACATCACACCGGACGGCGTCGCGGACTTCACGACAATTCAGCTGACGCAGGTCGGCAAGGACACGGTGCGGGTGTCGGGTGTCCGGGGAAAGCCCGCCACGGACAGCCTCAAGGTCTCGATCGCGTATTTCTACGGCTACAAGGCCGTCGGCACGCTGGTGTACGCCTGGCCCGACGCGCTGGAAAAAGCCACAGCCGCCGACCGCATTCTCCGGGAGCGCCTGCAGCGCTTGGGGCTCGAGTTCGAAGCGATCCATACCGAGTTCGTCGGCGCGAATGCCACGCACGGGCCGCTCGCGCTCAAGGACGTCGATACCGCGAGCATTCCCGAAGTGCAGCTGCGGATCGGTGTCCGCTCGCCCGACAAGGCACGCGTGGACCGGTTCACGCGCGAGATTGCGCCGCTCATTCTCAATGGCCCCCCGAGTGTGACCGGCTTCGCGGGAGGACGGCCGAAGCCGGAAGAGATCGTGGCCTACTGGCCGGCGTTGATCGACAAGGGCATGGTGAAGCCGGCGGTGGAGGTGATCGACGTATGAAGAAGCGACTGCTCGACATCGCTCATGCGCGATCCGGGGACAAAGGCGACACGGCCAACGTCGGGCTCATCGCGAAGCACCCGAAGTACTATCCCTTGCTCGTGAAGCAGGTAACGGCGGCACGCGTGGCGCGGCATTTTAAGGGCATGATCAGGGGACCCGTCGAGCGCTTCGAGCTGCCCAATCTCCACGCGCTCAATTTCCTGCTGCACGGCGCGCTCGACGGCGGCGGCACGATCTCCCTGAAGACCGACGCGCAGGGGAAAGTGTTTTCGACCGCGTTGCTCCGGATGGAGATCGAGGTACGCAAGTGAGCGATCGCGTCCTGGTGAACGTCGCGGGTGGCGTATTGACGGCCACGTTGAACCGCCCCGACAAGCGGAACGCGATCGACTCGGGCGTGATCGACGGGCTGCTCGCCGCGCTGGAGCGCGCCGACCTCGACGCCGGTGTACGAGTGATCGCAGTGCGGGGCGCCGGCCGTGATTTCTGCGCGGGGATGGACCTCAACGAGCTGCTCGCATCGGCGGACCACACGCTGGAGCAAAACCGCACGGCGGCGCTGCACTTCGCCGAGATCTTTGTGCACATGCGCCGGCTTCCCAAACCGGTCGTCGCGGTGGTGCAGGGACGAGCCCTGGCCGGCGGCTGCGGCCTCGCGACCGCCTGCGATCTGATTCTGGCGGCGGAGTCGGCGCAGTTCGGCTACCCCGAGGTGCAACGGGGGTTTGTGCCGGCGATCGTCATGACGATGCTGCGGCGCGCGGTAGGCGAGAAGATCGCCTTCGATCTCGCGGCGACGGGCAGGCTCCTGAACGGCACCGAAGCCGCCGCGGCCGGGCTGGTGTCGCGCGTGTATGCGGACGCCGGTTTTGAGGAGCAGGCCGGCAAGGTCCTGCGGGTGCTGGCCGAAGCGAGTGCGTCGGCGCTGGCCTTCACCAAGCAACAATTCTACCACCTCGATGGTTTAAGCTTCGACGACGGTCTGCGGCTCGGCGCCGACGTCAACGCGGTCAGCCGCAGCACTCCCGATTTCCGGGCGGCCCTCAGCGCCTTTCTCAAGCAGTGAGGAGAGCATGCGTAATCTGAATGTTCCGATGTACGACCCCGAAATGGTTCGCCCGATGCGCGAGGAGCTGACGCGCCTGGGCTTTGAAGAGTTGCGGACGCCTGCGGAGGTAGACGCCGTATTGGCCAGCGAGCGCGCGCCGACACTCGTCGTCGTCAACTCCGTGTGCGGGTGCGCGGCGCGCAACGCGCGGCCGGCGGCCGCGCTCGCCATTCAACACGATCGCCGCCCCGCACGACTGCTCACCGTGTTCGCCGGGCAGGACGCCGACGCGACGGCGCGCGCGCGCAGCTACTTCACGGGCTATCCGCCATCATCGCCGCAGATCGCACTATTCAAGGACGGCCGGCTCGTTTTCATGCTGGAACGGCGCAACATCGAAGGACGCAACGCGCGCGACATCGCTGCCGATCTCACGGCGGCGTTCGAGCAATACTGCTGACTGGTCTTGCCGAGGCGATTGACGCGGCCTGGGCCGCGGTCCGCGTTGCGCCGGGGTTCTTGACGGAGCGCGAGGCGCGCTTCTTAGCGCTCGTGGCAGCCTGTGCTCCTGCTCAGGGTACGATTCTCGAGATCGGAAGCTTCAAGGGAAAATCCACGGTCGGGCTGGCCTCGATCGCGCAGCGATACGGCCTCGGTCCGGTTGTCAGCGTCGATCCGCACACCGCCCCCGCCGTCACCGACTTTGGTCATGGCTCAGAGCAGTCGTCGTGGGACGACTTCCGGGCCTCGCTCCGCGCCGCCGGGGTCGAGAACAGTGTCGAGGCGCATCGCGCCTACTCCCGGGACCTGGGACGAGGGTGGACTCGGCCGATCCGCTTTCTGTGGATCGACGGGGACCACACCTATCGCGGCGCCAAAGACGACATCGATCTCTTTCGCCAGCACCTGGTGCCCGGCGCAATCGTGGCGCTGCACGATGTGCTGCACACGTTCGAGGGTCCGGTGCGCGTGTTCGGCGAGGAGCTGCTCGCGTCGGATGCGTTCGGACCGGCGGGCTTGTGCGGATCTATCGGATGGGCGCAATACCGCCCGCGGGATGGCACCCAGTGGCGGAGTGCGCGGGCTGCGCTCGCCAAGCGCGTGAGCCGGCTCATTCCGTTCGTGCGGGAAGGACGCGAGCCGACCGGCTTGGCGAAGCTGCGCTACAAGTTGTGGCGGGGGCTCGTGCCCCACGCGGCCCCAGATCCGGCCGCGTGGGTACGAGCAGTCAGCTAGAGGATTCGGCCTCGCCGGACGCGGAAGTCCACAATCTCAGACATCCAGCTCCACAGCGAGTCTTGCCGTTCCGGGGGAGCGCCCGCGCTCACGTGGCGCGGCCACCCTTGCATCGTCTGCCAATCCTGCGTCCAGACCCGGACTCGCTTGCGGGGGACCTGCTGCTCCCACAGCTGCGCCACGCGCGGCGTGGCGTAGAGCAAGCGCACGGTCACGCTGCGCGACAGGTACTCGAGCGGAGTGAGGTCGATCCTCCGATACCGCTCCTCGGCAGAGATGCGGCCCGCACCGGGGAAATCGGGCTCCCCGTCGGAAAACATCACGATACTGAGCGGCGAGAGCACCAGGTTCTGGCGCTTCACGTGGACCGCCACCCGGTTGAAGAACGTGTTGAAGTCGGTGAGCGGATCGGTCTCGGGGAACCAGGCGCGCAGATCGCGCTGGATCTCCTCGACCGACTTCCCGTTCAGGTCCTGGATCGGGTGAAACGCTTTCGGCTGGTTAGCCTGCTGGCCGCCGAGTGAGCCGATGAACACGTCGGTCGGCTGACGCAGCCCGCCGAGACCGTTCAGATGTCCGTAGATGTAGAGCGCCGCAAACTCGATGCTCTGGTCGAAATACTGCGTCTGGCGGAACGAGCCGCTGACGTCCAGCCCGATCACCAGTGTGGAGCGCGGCGGCGGCGCGTTGGCCGGCGGCTTGCACGCCGCCCCCACCAGTCCGAGGGCGAGCAGCCCGAAGGCCGCGCGTCTCATCGGGCCACCTCGCCGCTGACGCGTGCGGGGAAGTGGGTGGCTGCCAGCACTTCGTCGATCGACTTGAACGGCAGCGTGAAATGCCCGCGGCCCGTGAACACGACGAACAGGAAGTTCATCCCCGCCGCGACGACCTGCAGCACGGGGAGGGACACGAGCTCGAACAGCTCGCGCGCTTCCTTGCGGAACCACTCGCGCTCGCCCTTCAGGGCGGCAATCGGGCCTTTCCAGTAGTCGGGCATTGCTGCCGCAGCGCCGTGCGCCGCTCCTTCACCCATCGGCTGGCGGCTCAGCACCGCGATCAACGCGGGCGCGCCGAAGCGGCCGAACAGGAACCACGTCATGCCGCGCACACCAAGCCACGCGAAGAACGCCAGACTGAGCGTGCCGACGACGCCCAGAGTCACGCCCTGCTGCGCCAGCCACGGCGTCATGGCGTCGACCATTTCGCGATACAGGAACAGCACCTCGAACATGGCGACCGCGATCTCGACCACGATCATGAACACGATGTTCCCGGTTTCTTTGGCCTTCACGGCGTCGTTCAACACCTGAATGCACGCGAAGCTGCCCGCCACGATGATCGCGAGGAAGATCCAGAGCAGGGTGACCAGGGCGAAGGCATTGACCTCGTAACCGGTGAGGTCCGCGAGCAGCTCGCTCATCGTGGGACGCAGCGTGAACGTGAAGATCGTGGCCTCGACGGCCGACCAGACGAGCAGCAGGACGAAGGCGGCCCACGGCACGCCGGGACGGCGCGACGTCGCGTCGAGCATGGCAAGCGGCGAGGTGATGGCACCCTTCAACGTGCCCCAGACGAGCTGCACGCCCAGCTTCAGCAGCCCGAGCACCCAGCCGACCATCACGATGAGAAACTTCACGAGCCCGGCCCAATAGAACCACACCATCCGCAGCGCGTCCCACCACGCCAACGCGACCGACTGCAGCAGCGTCACCGAGCGCCCGAGGCGGAACGGGATCGTGTACAGGGACACCATCGTGCCCCAGATCGCGGCGATGAAAACTCCCGCGGGCAGGAGTAACAAGACCGACACGCCGGCGAGGCTCCAGAAGGATTGACCGCCGAGCACGAACCCAAACACGCGCGCCTGAAAAGGAACGATCCACGCAAGCCCGGCCATCACCCAGTCGAATAGCTGTGAAATGATGAAGGCCCACTGCTGTTGGCTCTGCGCGGCGTTGGTGACCTCTTGCATCGAAAGCATCGAAAGAGCCCTCCCACGGGGTAGGACGGCATAGGCATCGAAGGCGGGCACATTGTTATAAAACGGACCAGACAAGTCAAGCAAAAGCCGCGTGACGGGGGTCACCGGAGCCGTGCGACTTGCGTAAAATGGCCGAAAAGGGCTAATCATCTGGCGTGTCGGATGACCCGAAGCGTTTGATCGTCGTCGGCGACCGCGTGCTCATCGCGCCCGAGGAGGGCGAGGAGCGCACGAACGTCGGCCTCTTTCTCCCGCCGTCCGCGATCGAGGGACGCCAGGTGCAGGGCGGCCGGATCGTCGCGACGGGCCCCGGCACACCGATGGCGGAGCCTGCGAGCATGGATGAGGAACCGTGGAAGATCCACGGGGGGGGCGCCGAGGTGAAGTATTTGCCGATGCAAGCCGAGATGGGAGATTACGCGCTGTTCTTCCGGAAGGCCGCCGTCGAAATCACCTTCGAAAACAAGACGTATCTCGTCGTGCCACAGGCTGCGATTCTGGTCCTCGTGCGAGGGAAGCATGGCTGACAGTGGGTGGGCACGCAGTCGCGGCGATCGCGCCGAGGGGCAGGGTCTCCGGCGCGGCGCCTGGTATCGCGTGATCGAGAATCCGCCGAAGGACTATGTGGTCCTCGATGTGCATCACGTGGAGATTCGGATTCCCAAGGCCGACCTGGAGATTCGCAATGAGCGGCCGAGCGCCTGGAGCGTCGTGCGCGAGCCGCATCTCGTGTGTCCCGGCTGTCACAGCCGAGCGGTCATTACTGAGGGCAAGAAGGATGCGAAGTGCTCCGAATGTGGACGCACGTACGCAATCGACTGGAAAGACGCGGGCTAGAGCTCGGGAGGCACGTACGGCGTCGGAGCCGGCATCTTGACGTCCGGATTCGCGTTTCGTTCACACAAATGCTCCAGAAGTTCGATTTGGCGCTTCTGAATGTGCCACAGCTCGTGCCACTGCTTGAATCGCAACGAATCCAGCTTGTCGTGGAGATCCCGAATCTCGATTTCCGCCATCAAGTTGATCTCGTACTCCTGATTCGCCTGCATCCGGTCTTTGTGCGCCTGCCGGTTCTGACTCATCATGATCACGGGCGCCTGGAGGGCGGCGAGCGTCGAGAGCACGAGATTCAACAGAATGAAGGGGTAGGGGTCGAACGGGCGTTGCACCAGGACCCACGTGTTCACCGCCATCCACACGACCAGAATCGCGCCGAAGAGACCGATGAAGCTCCAGCTGCCGCCGAACTGCGCCACTCTGTCTGCCACGCGCTCGCCGAACGTCATCGCGGAATCGAAATCCTGGTGCACGACCCGGCTCACCCGGCCGCGGCGGGTGATCTTCGATACGACCGCGTGCTCGATCTCCGACAGCTTCTGATACTCGGCTTCCAGATAGGACACGAATTTCTTGGCGCGGTACTGCTCCAGACAATTGGGACAAATGCCGCGTTTTCCCTCCCATTCCGGACGATCGTTCCTGATCAGATCGATGATCCGATTCTCGAGTTTTTGCGGAGACGCGAGGGTGCGGCCTTCCACCACGCTCTCGCACAACGAACACGTCACCTTGGGCATGCGCTCGACTCCTAGGGCTGCGGCGCGGGTGGCAATTGCATACGGAGATTGTGCACGAGGAACGCCCAGCGGTCAGTTTGCTCCTCGATGATCTTCGCCGTCGGCTTGCCGGCACCGTGACCGGCCTTCGTCTCGATGCGAATCAGAACCGGCGCCGGACCCCCCTGCGTTGCCTGCAGCGCCGCCGCGTACTTGAAGGAATGCCCCGGCACCACGCGGTCATCGTGGTCGGCCGTCGTGATGAGCGTCGGCGGATACTGGGTGCCCCGCTTCATGTTGTGCAGCGGCGAGTAGCGCAGCAGCGCGGGGAACTGCCCGACGCTGTCCGCCGACCCGTATTCCGTCACCCACGCCCACCCGATCGTGAATTTGTGGAAGCGGAGCATATCCATCACGCCGACCGCGGGCAGCGCCGCGCCGAACAGCTCCGGACGTTGATTCAGCACGGCGCCGACCAGCAGCCCGCCGTTCGAGCCGCCGCCGATCGCCAACTTCGGCGGTGCCGTGTAGCCCTCGGCGATGAGGTACTCGGCGGCGGCAATGAAGTCGTCGAAGACGTTCTGCTTGCGATCGAGCATTCCCGCCTGGTGCCACTCTTCCCCGTACTCCGCGCCGCCACGCAACACGGCCTGCGCGTACACCCCGCCCATCTCCAGCCAGGCCAGTACCCCGATCGAGAAGCCGGGCGTCATGTTGACGTTGAACCCGCCGTACGCATAGAGGTACGTGGCGTTCGAGCCGTCCCGCTTCAGTCCCTTTTTGTACGTGAGGAACAGCGGCGCGCGGGTGCCGTCCTTGCTGCGATAGAACACCTGTACCGTTTCGTAACCCGACGGGTTGAACGCGATCTCCGGCGCCTTGAAGATCGTCGAGCGGCCCCCCCCCGTTGTGAAATCGTAGCGGAAGATCGTGGTCGGATAGAGGAACGACGTGAACGCGTAGAACATCTCGGTGTCGCGCGGCTCGCCGGTCACCTGCACGACCGATCCGAGGGTCGGCAGCGCGACATCGCCGGCCGGCGTGCCGTCCAGCGCGAACAGGCGGAGCAGGGACGACGCATCGTGCAGGTACCGCACGACGAAGCTGTTATGAACGATCTGCGAGCCTTCGATGACGTCGGGCGCCTGCGCCACCAGCTCGCGCCACGCGGCCTGTTCCGGCTTGCGCGTATCCACGGCGATGATGCGGCCCCGGGGAGCGGTATGATCGGTTTGGAAAAAGAACGTCGGCCCCGCGTTGCCGACAAAGCCGTAGGAAGCGTCGAAGTCGTCGAGCAGACGCACCACCGATGCGTCCAGCCGCGGCCGCTGGGGATCGCCCAAATCCTGGTAGTAAACGCGATTGCGGCGGTCCGTCCCCAACCAGACCGTGTAGACCGCATAGCGGCCGTCGGCGCTGACTTCGACCGAGAATCCCCAATCAGGATGATCGGGCCGTTCGTAAACCAAACGATCGGTCGACTGGTCGGTGCCGAGTTTGTGGTAGTAGACCTTCTGATTGCGATTCACGTCGAGCAGCGGATCGGCGCCGGCGGCGGGCTCGGGATAGCGGCTGTAGAAGAAGCCCGCGCCGTCGTGCGTCCAGGCCGCGCTCGAGAACTTGATCCATTTCAGGTGATCGCTGCGATCCCGACGCGTCGCCACGTCACGCACCCGGAACTCCTGCCAGTCGGAGCCGCTGCCCGACGTGCCGTACACCATCGTCCGGCCATCCTCGGCGAAGGCGAGAATGGAGAGGGCGACGGTCCCGTCGGCCGAGAGGGTGTTGGGATCGAGGAGGACCTGCGGCTCGGCGGTGAGCGACGTCTGCGAATAGAGGACCGCCTGGTTCTGGAGTCCTGAGTTTTTGAAGAAGAAGTATCGGCCGCCCTTCTTGAACGGGGAGCCGTACTTCGGATAGTCCCACAGCGCGGTCAATCGCCGCCGAATTCGCTCCCGTTCGGGAATCTGCGCCAGGTAGGCGAACGTGACACGGTTCTCCGCGTCGACCCAGCTCCTGGTCTCGGGCGAATCCACGTCCTCCAGCCAGCGGTAGGGATCGGCGACCTTGGTGCCGTGATAATCATCGACCACGTCGGCTTTGCGGGCCGGAGGATAAGTCACGGTTTGTACCACCATGAGCGTAGTTAGGAATAAAGGAGTCATAACGCGTAAACGTGCTCCGGGCCGCGTGTTTGGGGTAGGGGGCTGGGGGCTCGGGACGCACAGGATGTCTGATGAGCCTCGACGCCGCCCGAGCGATCCTCGCGGAGCGATTCGGTCACGCCCGCTTTCGCGTGCATCAGCTCAAGGTGCTCGGCCCGCTCCTGGCCGGACGCGATGTGCTCGCCGTGCTGCCCACGGGTGCAGGGAAGTCGCTCTGCTATCAGGTGCCGGCGCTGCTCGCGCACGGGCTGACACTCGTCATTTCGCCCTTGATCTCCCTGATGCAGGATCAGGTCGGCGCCTTGCGGCGGCGCGGCATCAACGCGGCGTACGTGAACAGTCAGCTCGACGCCGATCAACGCCGCACCATTCTTGACGCAGCCACCGCAGGCCGGCTCGCGTTGCTCTACTGCGCTCCCGAGCGGTTGGCGTCCCTGACGCGCCGGCTCGTGGCTGCGCGGACTCCCGTCGCGCTGTTGGCGATCGACGAAGCGCACTGCATTACGGAATGGGGCAGCGAATTCCGCCCCGTCTACCGGCGACTGGGCGTATTTCGTTCACAGCTCGGCCGGCCCCGGACGATCGCGCTCACCGGAAGCGCGACACCCGCCGCCCGCGCCGACATTCTCACCGTGCTGCGGATGCGCGATGCCGAAGTCGTGGTTACGTCATTCGACCGTGCCAACCTCCGGTTCAGCGTGCAAAGGGTAGGTGATGACCGCGAGCGCTTCGCCGTCATTCGGGCACGAGTCCGCGAGGCAAGTGGTGCATCATTGATCTACACGCCGACCAGACGGCTCACCGAGCTGGTCACGCGCGCGCTGCTCCGCACGAGCATCCGAGCCGCGCCCTATCACGCGGGCCTGTCTGCCGGGACGCGCCGGCGTGTGTTGCGCGCGTTTCTCGCGAACAACGTTCGGGTGGTCGTCGCCACCAGCGCGTTTGGCATGGGGATCGACAAACCCGATGTCCGGCAGGTGCTCCACTGGGGCCCGCCACCGACGCTCGAGGCGTACTACCAGGAGGCAGGGCGCGCCGGACGGGACGGGCTGCCGTCCGAGTGCGTCGTCCTGTGGCGACGAGACGACTTCGCATGGGGCAACATCAGCGACGTAATACGCCGATATGTCGAATCGAATCGATGCCGTCGGCGGATACTGCTCGAGTACTTCGGGGAAAAGCCGGCTGCGTGTTCCGGCTGTGACGTGTGTGTTTGACTTTGCAACTTCGCCGTCTGCGCAACTGCGCAACTATATTTTGTCATGCACGACAGTCTCTACTTCTCCGAGCACCATCTCCAAGTGCGTGAGATGGTTCGTGACTTCGCCCGCACCGTCGTCAAACCCACCGCCCGCCAGTACGATCTCGAGAGCCGCTTTCCCTGGGACAACGTCAAGCAGATGGCGGAGCTGGGGCTGTTCGGGATTCCGTGGCCGGAGGAGCTGGGTGGGTCGGGGATGGATTACCTGTCGTACATCACGGTCATCCACGAACTCGCGAAGGTGGATGCGAGTCACGCGATCACGGTCAGCGCTCATACGACCCTGGGCAGCTCGCCGATCATGGACTTCGGCACCGACGAGCAGAAGCGCCGCTTCATTCCTTACCTGGCGGCGGGGAAGGTGCTGGGTGGATTCGGTCTGACGGAGCCCGGCGCCGGTTCCGACGCGGGCGGCACCAAGACGATGGCGGTCGATCGCGGCGACCACTACGTCCTGAACGGCTCGAAGATCTTCATTACCCACGCCGGTGTCGGCGAGATCTTCTGCGTCACCGCCCGCACCGACGCGACCGCCAAGCGCACCCACGGCATCACCGCCTTCATTGTCGCCAAAGACACGTGCGACCTCGAAGAGACCAGGCGGGTTGGGATTGGACACGCCCCGGACCTCCCGAAGAATCCCGGCGTGCTCTCCGGTAAGAAGGAAGACAAGCTCGGCTGGCGCGCCTCCGACACGCGCGAGCTGATCTTCCAGGACGCCGTCGTCCCGAAGGAAAACGTGCTCGGCCCGGTAAACAACGGCTTCCGCCAGTTCCTGCACACGCTGGACGGCGGCCGGATCGGCATTGCCGCCCTGGCGCTCGGTTTGGCCGAAGGCGCTCTCGAGGAATGTCTGGCCTACACGTCCACGCGGAAGCAATTCGGCCGGCCGATCGCGAGCTTCCAGGGCGTCCATTTCGCCTTGGCGGACATGGCCACCGAGATCGAAGCGGCCACCCAGCTCGTCTACCACGCCGCCTGGCTCAAGCAGCGAGGGGCTCCGTTCAAGAAGGACGCGGCCATGGCGAAGCTGTACACGTCCGAGCTGTGCATGCGGGCGACGACCAAGGCGGTGCAGCTGCACGGTGGGTACGGCTACACGACGGAGTACCCGGTCGAGCGGATGATGCGGGATGCGAAGATTTGCGAAATCGGCGAAGGAACCAGCGAAATCCAGCGAATTGTCATCGCCCGGCAGCTACTCGGGGGCCTGATAGATTGACCTAAGTCTCGTCTTTCCCTAGCTTTGCCCTCATGCATTGGGCTATGGCGTCTCTCAGCCGCCTTTCCAATCGACTCATCGCACCGCCCTTGAAACCGGGGGCGTTGGACTATTGCTGGGAAAACCACAGGCTCCCCGGAGGGTGCTTCCCGCCGGGGCGCGAGGGTAACTGCTTTGAAGCGCGAGATTCTCATCTCAGGAAGCCCGCGGGAGACCCGCGTGGCCATTCTCGAGGACGACCGCCTTGTTGAGCTCCTGGTCGATCGTCCTGATTCCCGCCGTTCGGTTGGCGACATTTACGTCGGCAAGGTCGAAGCGGTCCTACCGGGCATCCAGGCGGCCTTCGTCGACATCGGCGCCGAAAAGAGCGCCTTCCTCCACGCCTCCGACCTAATCGAATCGGAAGAGGACGAAGACCCCGAAGACCGCGAGCCTGACGACGCGGACGAAGACGGCAACGGGGGGGGGAACGGCAACGGTGGGAACGGGGGCGGCCAGGCCGTAGCGAAGCGGCGCGGCGGCCCCCCCCGAGAGCGTGCCCGCCGGCGTCCCGCGCCGAACATCGCCGACGAACTGAAGCGCGGTCAGACCAAGCTCGTTCAGGTCATCAAAGAAGCCATCGGTACCAAGGGACCGCGTGTCACGGCGCAGGTCTCACTCGCCGGCCGGTTCCTCGTCTACATGCCGTTCGCCTCCAAGGTCGGCGTCTCCCGCAAGATCGACTCCCGCGAACAGCGCGCCCGCCTGCGCGAGATGGTCTCGAAGCTCGTGCCGGCCGATTCGGGTGGCTGGATCATCCGCACCGTCGCCGACGATCTCACCGAGGCGAGCTGCAAGCGTGAGATCGAGCATCTCCTGGGCCTGTGGAAGAAGATCAAGCGCAAAGCATCCTCCGGACGGGCGCCCGCCCTGGTGCAGCGGGAGACCAGCCTGACGCGGGGAATCGTCCGCGATCTCCTGTCGGACAGTGTCGACCTGTTGCTGGTCGATTCCAAGCTGCTCTATAACGAGATCGAGCAG
>JBOHSJ010000144.1:0-3240 GCA_050733035.1 Gemmatimonadales bacterium
GCGATCGAAGCCCACGGACCGCACCTCCCGCTCGATACCGACGTCGTGATCGCCACCGCGATGGCGCGAGCGGGGGCAAAGGGGCTCGGGGCTCGGGGCAAGGGTGTTCTGATTCTACCTGCGTTGGCTTACACTGCCGCGAGTTTTGGCGCTGCATTTCACGGCACGCTGTCCATTTCCGGAATCACCGTAACCGCAGTGATCGTTGATCTCGCGCGCAGCCTGACCGATCACGGGTTCGGCGCGCTCGCGATCGCAAACGCGCATCTCGATCCCGAGCATCTCACCTCGCTTCATGAAGCCGTGAAGCTCGGCCGCGCCGACGGGCTGCTGCCGATCATCTTTCCCGACCTGACGCGCCGCCCGTGGGGCACACGGCTGGGGGAAGAGTTCAAGAGCGGCGCGTGTCACGCAGGCCAGTTCGAAAGCTCGATCGTGCTGAGAGAACAACCGCAGTCCATCCGCGACGCGATCCGGAAGTCCCTAACCCCGAACCCCCAGTCCCTATCCCAGGCAATCAAAGTGGGCAAACAAACGTTCGCGGAAGCGGGCGGGCCGCGTGCCTATTTCGGCGATCCCGCCGCCGCGACCCCGGAGGAAGGCTCGCGTTTGATCGACGCGTTGGGGTCTATTCTGGAGGAGGCTGTCAGTGCGGAGATTTGACGGCGCGGTCGCGGTCGTGACGGGCGGTGGTCAGGGCATCGGCGCGGCGGTCGCGCGCGCGCTCGCCGCCGAGGGAGCCGCGGTCGTGGTGGCGGCGCGCAGCGTCGATCGGATCGAGCGGGTCGCGGGAGAGATCAAGAAGGCCGGCGGGAAGGCGTGGGCGGTGCCCTGTGATGTCACGGACGCGGCGAGCGTGCACAACCTCGCCCAGGCCGCGGGCCGCCGGGCGGGAATGGTGGACATCCTCGTCAACAACGCCGGCGCCGCGCACAGCGCGCCGCTCGCCAAAACGACGCTCGAGGATTGGAATCGCGTGCTAGCAGTCAACGCGACGGGTACGTTTCTGTGCACGCAGGCCTTCCTGCCGGCGATGGTGCTGCGTAAACAGGGGTCGATTGTGAATGTGGCATCAGTTGCCGGATTGGCTGGCGCGCGCTACATCGCCGCTTATGCCGCCGCCAAGCACGCAGTGATCGGGTTGACGCGCAGCGTTGCAGCGGAGCTCGAGGGAACACGGGTGACGTGCAACGCGGTGTGCCCCGGATTCGTGGACACCGAGATGACCAAGCAGTCTGTGGCGCGCGTCGCGCAAAAGACCGGGAAACCGGCCGATGAGGCGCTGGCCGCGATGCTGGCGTCCGCCGGCCAAAAGCGATTGATCACGCCCGACGAAGTGGCGCAGGCCGTGGTGAGACTGTGTGACCTCAAAGGGACACGCCCCAACGGTAAGGCCGTCACGATCACAGGCTAAGGAGACCATGGCGTTCGAGATCATCAATCCGGAGGCCTTCGGCGCGCGACCCAGCGGCTGGAGCCATGGCATGCTCGCCGAGCCGGGCGGCCGCCTGTTGTTCGTGGCCGGCCAGATCGCGCCCGTGGGTGATTTCGTGACGCAGTGGGATGGCGCGCTGGGACGCGTGCTGGAAGTCGTGCGCGCTGCCGGTGGCAAACCGGAGCAGATCGGACGCATGGTCGTCTACGTCACCGACCGGCCCGCCTATCTCGCCAACCTCACGCCGCTCGGCGAAGTTCACCGCAAACACATGGGTCGCCACTACCCCGCGATGGCCGTCGTCGAGGTCAAATCGTTGATGGACTCGAAGGCTCTCGTGGAAATAGAAGCCGTCGCTGTCCTATGACATCATTCCTGTATGAAGTAGCTGCCGGCATCGCCACGATTACGCTCAATCGACCGGAGCGGCTCAACGCGCTCACGTTCGAGGTCTATAAAGAGCTGCGCGACACGTTCCAGCGGCTCGATACCGAGCCCGGCGTGCGCGCGATCGTCATCACCGGTGCCGGACGGGCGTTTTGCTCGGGTGGTGACGTCGAAGACATCATCGGTCAATTGTTGGGCCGTGACCTGAGTGCGCTGCAGGAGTTCACGCGGCTCACCTGCGACGTGATTCTCGCGATGCGCCGCTGCCGCCGCCCGATCGTGGGCGCACTGAACGGCACGGTCGCGGGAGCGGGCGCCGTCATCGCGGTGGCGTGCGATATCCGCGTCGCCGCCGAGTCGGCGAAGATCGCCTTCCTATTTACCAAGGTCGGACTGTCGGGCGCGGACATGGGCGCCGCCTGGCTCTTGCCTCGCATCGTCGGCTATGGGCGCGCCAGCGAGATGCTGCTGACGGGGGACTTCGTGGACGCCAAACGCGCCTACGAGATCGGGCTGTACAATCGTGTCGTGCCGCAGGCCCAGGTCCAGCCCGAGGCGCATGCCATCGCGGAAAAGCTCGCCCGCGGGCCGAGCGCCGCGCTCGGCGTCACGAAGCAGGCGCTGGAGGCGGAGGCCGCGCTCGATTTCGAGGCCGCGCTCGCGTACGAAGCCGAAGTCCAGGCGCAGCTCATGCAAGGTCCCAACTTCCGCGAAGCGCACGACGCATTCCGCGCCAAGCGCGATCCGAAGTTCATCTGATGGTGGACACAGGTCCCGTCCGCGCGTTCCTGGACGACAAGCACGTGGCGCTCGCCGAACGCGTGAGCGAGTTCGCCACGCGCGTGCTCGCCCCGCTGGCCGAACCGGCGAACGACACAGCGGCACGCGACCAGGCGCGCGAGCTGCTGGCCAAACTCGGCGCGGCCGGCTGGTTCGAGCCGATTCGTGACCAGGACTGGCGCGCCTGCTGTATCGTGCGGGAAGCGCTCGCGGCGGCGTCGCCGCTCGCCGACGCCGTCTTCGCGCTGCAGGCGCTCGGCGTCGTACCGATGCTCTTGTCCGCCAACGAGGCGATGCGGAAGCGCTGGCTCGAGCCGGCCATCCAGGGCCGCGTGATGGCGTCGTTCGCCATGACGGAACCGGAAGCGGGATCCGACGTCGCTTCGCTGCGCACGACGGCGGAGGCCAATGACGGTGGTTATGTGCTGTCCGGCACCAAGACGTTCATTTCGAACGCCGGGATCGCCGATTTCTATACCGTCTTCGCGACGATCGATCGGGCACAGCGGGACAAGGGGATCGCGTGCTTCGTCGTCGCCGCCGACACTCCCGGCGTCCGATTCGTCCGGGCGCTCGAGCTGTCGTCGCCGCACCCGTTGGGCGAGATCGCGTTCCAGGCAGCGCACGTTCCCGAGGAG
>JBOHSJ010000145.1:0-14404 GCA_050733035.1 Gemmatimonadales bacterium
GTTAACCGGTGTCAAGTTTCGGACGTGTTGAACACCGACGCGCGCGTCCGCGCGGCATACGCCGAAGGCGCCGGGATCTATCGCGTTGTACCCGCCGCGGTGGCGGTCCCTCAGGATACGTCTGACGTCGTCGCGCTGGTGCGCCAGGCAGCCGAATCGCGAACGGCTCTTATTCCCCGCGGCGCCGGGAGCGGAATGCCGGGCGGCAATGTCGGGTCGGGAACGATTCTCGATTTGAGCGCCGGCTTCTCGGATCTCCTGATCGATCAGCCCGGGCGCACGGCCCGCACCGGCGCGTCCGTGACCTGGAGCCAACTCAATGACGCCGCCAGGCCTTACGGCCTGCGGCTTCCCCCCGATCCGTCGTCCGGAGTGTTTGCCACGTGCGGCGGCATGGTGGCGACCAATGCCGCTGGACCGCGGACCGTGAGGTACGGCAGTGTGCGGCCGTGGGTCGAGGGGCTCGAGCTTGTCGATGCACGTGGCGAGGTTCGTACCGTCAAACGGGGAGCAGGGAGCGGGGAGCAGTTTGTACTGACGGCAGAAAGCAGACGGCTGATCGCAGATCGCTTTCCCAGAACACGGAAGAATTCCTCCGGCTACGCCCTCGACCGTTTCGCGCAGACGGGCGACGAAGTCGACCTCATCGTTGGATCCGAAGGCACGCTGGCGATCGTCACCGCTGTCCACTGGCGCCTCGATCCGATCCCCGCCGACATCGCGGGAGCGGCGCTGGGTTTTGCCGATCTCGACGCGATGACCGCGGCAGTGCCGTACCTCGTCTCGCTGAAACCGTCGGCCATCGAGCTGCTCGACAGCACGTTGCTGCGATTCGTGCCGGAAGCGCCCACAGTCGCGTGTCTGCTGCTGGTGGAGTTCGAGCGCGAGACCGCCTCGGCCGCCCGCGGCGTCGTCGGGGATGCAGTCCGCGGGCTCAAACATTCCGTCACGCACGTGGAGACGGCGGTCGAGCGTGCGGGACTGGAGCGCCTCTGGAGCGTGCGCCGTCTCGCGTCGCCCGCGCTCGCCCGTTTGCCGGCGTCGCAGCGCTCGCTGCAGGTGATCGAGGACGGCTGCGTGCCGCTCGACCGCCTGGGCGACTATGTGGCAGGCGTGCGGCAGGCCGCCGAGCGCGCCGGCATCCCGGTCGCCATCTTCGGACACGCCGGCGACGGTCATGTGCACGTGAACGCACTGCCCGATACGACTCGGGGCCGTTGGCGCGAATCCCTCGCGGCCTTGTTCGAGGATGTCACCGCCCTCCTGCTCGAGCTGGGCGGGTTGCCCTCGGGCGAGCACGGGGTCGGCCGCCTGCGCGCGGGGGTGCTGGAGCGATTCTATGGAACGCAGGTGATGGAGTTGTTTCGCGCCGTGAAGCGCGCCTACGACCCGCTGACCATCTTCAATCCTGGTGTTATCATTCCCGCGACCGGTTGGTCGCCGCTGGCCGCTCTGAAAGTCGGCGATGGCGCAGCGGCTATTCCTGAAGACATCGCCACTCGACTCCGAGAAGTGGAGCGCAGCGCCGCATGGGCCACGCCGAAACTCGAACTGACACGCCCGAGCCCCTAGCCCCGAGTCCCGTGCCCCCGGTCGAAGTCTTCCGCGCCCCTCGCGTCTCGCTGCTCGCCCGCCCGCAATTCGTCGAACCCGAACACCTCGCCGTGAATTGGCGTGGTGAGGCGAGCGATGGCGAGCGTCTCGCCGAGTATGCCGGCCGGCTGTGCTACATGAGCC
The DNA here is from genome assembly GCA_050733035.1 of Gemmatimonadales bacterium. Classification (GTDB taxonomy): domain Bacteria; phylum Gemmatimonadota; class Gemmatimonadetes; order Gemmatimonadales; family GWC2-71-9; genus 20CM-2-65-7. The sequence continues at coordinate 1,738 of JBOHSJ010000145.1, forward strand.
AGCACAACCCGATCAACCGCACGACCGCGGAGTATCTCGAGAACATCAAGAAGCAGGGACACGGCTCCGTGCTGGAGCACGCGGTGTACGTGCTGCTGATCGAAGGGATCTCACGCTCGTGCTCGCACGAGCTGGTGCGGCACCGCGCCGGCTTCGGCTACTCGCAGATCTCGCAGCGCTACGTGGATGAGTCACATGCGGCGTTCGTGATGCCGCCGGCGGTCGCGGGCGACGCCAAGCTCGAAGCCCAGTGGCAGCAGCAGGTCACGGAGGCGCAGGCCGCGTACGTCCGGTCCGTCGAAGGGTTGATGCAGCGCTACGAATGGGTGGCGGACAAGGTGCATCGGCGCAAAATGGCGCGCGAGGCGGCCCGCAGCGTCCTCCCCAATGCGACGGAAGTGAAGATCGTCGTCTCCGGGAACGCGCGCGCGTGGCGCACGATGCTCGAGCTGCGCTGCGGCGAGGGCGCCGAGCTGGAGATCCGGCGGATGGCGATCGCCGTACTGCGACTGCTGCAGCGCGAAGCGGGCGCGCTCTTCTCCGATTTCGACATTTACTCGGCCGACGACAAACAGGAAGCCGCGCGCGTCTCCTACCACAAGGTCTGACGCAAAAAAATTTTTCTCGACACGCGGCGAGTCTTGCGCATCTAATCATCATTTCGTATTCTGCACTTACATGCGAATAGGTCTCGCGTACAACGAGAAACCTGACGCTACGCCCGCGTCAGACGCGTTCGCAGAATGGGATGACCCGTCCACCATCGACGCGGTCGATCAGGCTCTCGGTTTCTTCGGCACCGTCGTCCGTCTCGAAGCCGACGAATTCTTCCCGCAAAAGCTTTCGCTCGCGCGTCCCGACATCGTCTTCAACATGGCCGAGGGGCTCCACGGCCCATGTCGCGAGTCGCACGTCCCGGCGCTGTGCGAGTACCTGAACATTCCGTACACCGGCTCCGATCCGCTCACGCTCGCGCTGACGCTGCACAAGGGACGCACGAAAGAGATTCTCGCCTACCGGGGGGTGCCGACGGCGCCGTTCCGCGTGATCGAGCGCGTCGCCGACCTCGACCGGATGCCGCTTCCTTATCCGCTGTTTGTGAAGCCGGTGGCGGAGGGGTCTGGTAAGGGCATATTTGTCAATAACTTGTGCGGCTCGCCCGCGCAGCTCGCAGAACGCGTTCCGTTCCTCTTAGAGCGCTATGACCAGCCGGTTCTGGTGGAGACGTATCTCCCCGGCCCCGAGTTCACGGTCGCGATCCTCGGCAACAACGGCGACGTGCGCTGCCTGCCGATCGTCGGATTCGATTTCGCGACGTTGCCCGCGGGCGCGCCGCCCGTCTACGGATACGAAGCGAAGTGGATCTGGGACACGCGCGAGCACCCGCTCGAGATCTTTCAGTGCCCGCCGGTCGGCGTCGCCGCATCGCTGTGCCGCGAGACCGAGCGCGTCGCGCTCGACGCCTACCGCGCGCTCGGCTGCCGCGACTGGTGCCGCATCGACGTGCGCGTGGATCGTTTCGGCGTGCCCAACGTGGTCGAGCTGAATCCGCTGCCCGGCATCATCCCCGACCCGCTGATGAACTCCTGCTTCCCCAAGGCGGCCCGCGTCGCCGGTTTCCCGTACGACGAGCTCATCCAGGAAGTCGTGCGGATCGCCTGGAAACGGATTACCGGTCGCGAAGTAGGAGCGCAGCATGCTGCGCCGGCCTTGCAAGCCCCCGCCGCGATTTCCGCGTGAGGGTCGTCATCCTCTACGATCCCGGCGCCGACGATTGGACCGCCGAGGATGTCGCCGGGGTGATGGAGGCAGTTGACGACATCGCCCGGATCTTCGTTTCGCTCAGCCATCAGGTGCAGCGCGTTCCCGTCCGGCACGATATGCGCTGGTTCAACTACTGCCGCCGGGCCGATCTGGTCTTCAATCTCTGCGAAGGCGTGCGCGGCGTCGCGCAGTGGGAGGACCACGTGGTCGGGACGCTGGAGCTGGCCGGCATCGCGTACACCGGCTGCGGCCCGTGGACGACGGCCGCGTGCCGCCGCAAGGCCGTCGCCAACACGCTGCTGGAGCGCGCCGGCCTCCCGGTGCCCCGCTGGACCATCGCGCAGGGCAAGATCGAGGACGACTTCCCTCTGCCAGCGATCGTCAAGCCGGCCGCGGAGGATGCGAGCGCCGGTCTCGATCGCCAGTCCGTCGTCACAGACCGCAAGGGCCTGAAGGCGCGCATCGCTGCGATGACGGAGCAGTTCGACGAGGTGCTGGTGCAACAGTACATCGCCGGCCGCGAATTCAACGTCGGCATCGTCGGCGACCGCACGCTTCCGGTCGCCGAGATCGACTTCAGCACGATGCCCGAAGGCACGTGGCCCATTCTCACGTATGCCGCGAAGTGGCACGTGGGATCGCCCGAGGATCTCGGCAGCCGGCCCGTGTGCCCGGCGCCGATCTCGCAGCGCTTCTCCGACCGGTTGTGCCGCCTGGCCGAATCCGCCTGGCGGGCGATGCAGGGAAAGAGCTACGGGCGGGTGGACATCCGCGTGGATGTCGCCGGCAAGCCATGGATCCTCGAGGTGAATCCGAATCCCGACCTCACCGACGAGGCCGGCCTGTCGCGCATGGCGAAGGCGGCCGGGTGGGACTACGCCGAGCTGATCCGCCGCATCGCCGAAGGCGCGTTGCGGGAGGCCCAGGGAACGAAGGCCGCGCGTGAGCTGCTCGCTGCGCCCCGTCGGGCACGCGCACCGCGCACGGCTTGAGCAGCTGACGCGGGCGACTGGACTCTTCCGTGAGGAGGAGGTCGCCACCGCGGTCGAGCTGCTGGACGAGAGCTTGGAAGGTGACGACGACTACCGGTTCGTCGGCGCGTTCGATGGCGATCAGCTGGTTGGCTACGCCTGCTGGGGGCCCACACCCGGCACCGCTGCCACGAGCGACCTGTACTGGATCGTCGTGGATCGCACCCGCCAGGGGGCTGGCGTCGGATCACAGTTGCTCGACGAAGTCGAGCGCCGGTTGAGGGCTGACGGCCGACGGCTCGTCGTCGTCGAGACCAGCTCGCGAGCCGATTACCAACCGACGCGTGGCTTCTACGAAGCCCGCGGCTACACCAGAACCGCGACAATTCCGGAGTATTACGCGCCCGGTGACGATTTGGTGGTCTTTACCAAGGATCTGACCTGACGGAGACCTGGCAAGAGCTGCTTCGCAAGAAAAGCATCGCGTCCCTCGAGGCGCTGGCGGCGCGTTTCGGCGCGGAACACGTCGGGGACATCGAGCGGCTCAAGCAGGCGGCCGAGAACTTCGAGTTCCGCATTTCCCCCGCCATGGTCGACCTGATCCAGTCGCCGGGCGATCCCATCTGGCGCCAGTACGTCCCCACCGTGCAGGAGCTGGAGGTCCACGACGGCATCGTCGATTCGCTGGACGAGGACGCCAACTCCCCCGTCCCCAACATCACGCATCGCTATCCCGACCGGGCGCTGTTTCTCGTGTCGCCGGTCTGCGCCGCGTATTGCCGCTTCTGCACGCGCCGGCGCAAAGTCGGCGACCCCGAGAAGATCCCGATGGCGCAGCTCGAATCGGCGTTCCGCTATCTGGAGGAACACAAGGAAATCCGCGATGTCATCATGTCGGGCGGCGATCCGCTGCTCCTGTCCGACCGCCGCATCGACGACATCTGCAAGCGGCTGCGCGCGATCCCGCATCTCGAGGTGCTCCGGATCGGGAGCCGGGTGCCCTGCCATCTGCCCGAGCGGGTGACACCCGAGCTGTGCGCCATCCTCAAGCAGTACCATCCGCTCTATATCAACACGCACTTCAATCACCCCGACGAGCTGACCTCGGCTGCCGTGAAGGCGCTCGGCATGCTCGCCGATGCCGGGATCCCGCTCGGCTGCCAGACGGTGCTCCTCAAGGGGGTCAACGACGATCCCGAGGTGATGAAGCTGCTCATGCAGCGGCTGCTCGCCGCGCGGGTGCGCCCGTACTACATCTACATGTGCGACCAGGTTGCGGGCGCGGAGCATTTCCGCACCACCGTGGAGAAGGGATTGGAGATCATCAAAGCCCTGCGGGGCTGGACGTCCGGACTGGCGGTGCCGCACTTCGTGATCGACGCGCCCGGAGGCGGCGGCAAGATTCCGCTGCTGCCCGAGTACGTGGTGAAGCTGACAGATAAGGAAGTAGTGCTCCGCAACTACGCCGGCAAGACCTACCGCTACAGCCAGCCCGTCGAACCCATCCTGGTAGGGTGACCGTAGTGGCGCAGGGATGACGATGTAGCACACGACGCCCCGACCACTTGCACAGTTTCGAACCAGTTCGCATATTTATGTTCGACAATGCATAAACATGCGATGCACCTGCTGCCGATTAATACGCACACACCTTCTCCAGGGAGCGGCGGGCGCTAGCGTGCACCTAACACCCGAACCCAACCAGCCCGCTCCCGAAACGGAGCGGGCGTTTCGTTTGTTGGACCCTTGGCGCGAGCGCGACGCCTGCGGCGTCGGCTTTGTCGCGCGCGCGGATGGCAACCGCACCCACGACGTCCTTTTGATGGCCCTCACGGCTGTCGCCCGGCTCGCCCATCGCGGCGCCGCCTCGAACGATCGCTCCGGAGACGGCGCGGGCGTCCTCACCCAAATCCCGCACCGCTTGCTCGGCGTCGGCCCGGCCGAGCGCGTCGCGCTGGGCATGTTCTTCCTGCCGCCGCGAGCGGCCGACGAAGCCGTCGATCTCATCGAGAGCGCGCTCGTGACGCTGGGCATGTCGGTACTCGGCTGGCGGGTCGTACCGGTGGACAGCGCCGTGCTCGGCCCGCTCGCCGCCGCGAATCAGCCGGTCATCCGCCAGGTGTTCGTGGGCCCGCCGTCCGGGCCGCTGAACGCCCAGGTGTGGGAGCGGCGGCTGTATCTGGCGCGGCGGGTGATCGAGCGCCGCGCGGCACAGGCTGGACTCGACATCTTCGTGTGCTCCCTCTCGTGCCGCACCGTCGTCTACAAGGCGCTGCTGGTCGGCACGGAGCTCCCCGGCTTCTACGCCGATCTGCGCTCGACCTTGTTCGAGACCGCCATCGCGGTCTTTCACCAGCGCTATTCGACGAACACGTTGCCGAGCTGGCCGCTCGCGCAGCCGTTCCGCCTGCTCGCCCATAACGGCGAGATCAATACGCTGTGGGGCAACCGCAACGCCATGCAGGCGCGTGAGCCTGCGCTCGCCGCCCCGGCGTGGGAAAGGGACGTCGAGCTGCTCAAGCCGGTGATCTGGGCGGAGGGGAGCGACTCGGCGAGCCTCGACAACGTCCTCGAGCTCCTCCTGCGCTCCGGCCGGGATCCTGTGCATGCCCTGATGATGCTGCTGCCGGAAGCGTGGGAGCGGATCCCTGATATGGATCCCGCGCTCCGCGCCTTCTACGAGTATCACGCCGGGCTGATGGAGCCGTGGGACGGACCCGCCGCCCTCGCGTTCACCGACGGCGTCATCGCGGGCTCAGCGCTCGATAGAAACGGCCTGCGCCCGTGCCGTTACAAGGTGACGCGCGACAACGTGGTCGTCGCCGCATCGGAAGTCGGCGTGGTGGACCTCGATCCCGCCGACGTGGTCGAGTCCGGCCGGCTTGGCCCTGGCGAGCTGCTCGTCGTGGACACGCTGCGCAACGTCGTGCTGCACAGCGGCGCAGCCAAGCTCGAAGTGGCCCACCGGTCTCCCTACCGGCGCTGGACCGCCCGCCTCGTGCGTGAACTGCCGGCCGAAGTTCCGGCACTCGGCCCCGCCCTTCCGCCGGACGAGCTGACCGCGCGCCAGCACGCGTTTGGATACACGCATGAGGACCTGCGCTACGTCCTCACTCCGATGGCCGCCGCGGGGAACGACGCCATTTGGAGCATGGGCGACGACACGCCGATCGCGCCACTGTCCACGAAACCGCAGAGCGTGTACGCCTTCCTGCGCCAGCGCTTCGCGCAGGTCACCAATCCCGCCATCGACCCGCTCCGTGAAGCGCGCGTGATGTCCCTCGTCATGTATCTCGGCCGCCGGGGATCGTTGCTGGCGCAGCGGCCCGGCGGGCGAACGTTGCTTCGGCTCGAGCATCCCGTGCTCCTCGCCGAGGAGATGGCGGCGTTGCGCCGCGGCGGCGCCGAGCCCGTCACGCTGAGCGCGGTATGGGAAGCCGCGGCGGGACCCTCCGAGCTGGCGCGCGCACTGGAAACATTGAGCCAGGCCGCGGTGACCGCCGTGCGCCGCGGGGCGACGATCCTCGTCATCAGCGACAGGGACGCGGACCGGACCCGAGCTCCGATCCCCATGGCACTCGCCGTGGGCGCCGTGCATCAACGCCTGGTGCAAGCGCGCCAGCGGATACGCGTCGGGCTCGTCGCGGAGGCTGGGGATGCGTGGGACGTGCATCACCTCGCTACCCTGTTCGGCTACGGCGCCGAGGCCGTGCATCCGTGGCTGGCATTGCAGTGTGTGCGGTCGTTGGAGAGCGGCGATGCCGAGCCGTCGGCCGAGAAGTTCCGGAGCGCCACGGAAAAAGGGCTGCTCAAGATTCTCTCCAAGATGGGGATCTCGACGCTCCAATCGTACTCCGGCGCGCAGATCTTCGAGGCAATCGGGTTGGGTGCGGAAGTCATCGAGCGGTGCTTCACGGGCACGGCGTCCGTCATCGGCGGCGTCGGCTTCTCGGAGCTCGCCGAGGACGTGCTCGCCCGGCATCAGTCAGCCGGAGTCTTGCCCGATCACGGCCGCGTCCGTTACCGGCGCGACGGCGAGGACCACGGCTGGTCCCCCCCGGTGGTGCGCGCGCTGCAGAACGCCGAATACAGCGGGTTCGCCGAGCGCGTGCAGGCTCGCGCGCCGGCCGGCCCGCGCGACCTGCTCGACTTCCGTGAGCAGGCTCCCGTGCCGCTCGTCGAAGTCGAGCCCGCGGAAGACATCCGCCGCCGCTTCATCTCGAGTGCGATGTCGCTGGGCGCGTTGTCTCCCGAAGCGCACGCCACGCTCGCGATCGCGATGAACCGCATGCAGGCGCGGTCGAACTCCGGCGAAGGCGGCGAGGACCCCGCAACGTATATGACGCGCGCGGATGGCGATCGCGCCGACAATCGGATCAAGCAAGTCGCGTCCGGCCGCTTCGGCGTGACGACGGCGTATCTGGTTCGCGCTGACGAGCTGGAGATCAAGATCGCGCAGGGCTCGAAGCCAGGTGAAGGCGGGCAACTCCCCGGCCACAAGGTGACCGACCTGATCGCGCGGCTGCGGCATGCCGTTGCCGGCATTCCTCTGATCTCGCCGCCGCCGCATCACGACATCTACTCGATCGAGGATCTCGCGCAGCTGATCCACGATCTCAAGACGGTCAATCCCACCGCGCGCGTCGGGGTCAAGCTCGTCGCCGAAGCCGGTGTGGGTACCGTCGCCGCCGGCGTCGCGAAGGCCTACGCCGACTACGTGCTCATCTCCGGGCACAACGGCGGCACTGGTGCGTCGCCGCTGTCGTCCATCAAACACGCCGGATCGCCGTGGGAGCTCGGGCTCGCGGAAACGCAGGCGATTCTGATGCGCAACGGACTGCGCGAGCGGATCGAGGTGCGCACCGACGGCGGGCTGCGGACCGGCCGCGACGTCGTGATCGCCGCGCTGCTGGGTGCCGAGTCGTTCGGCTTCGGAACGGCGACGGTGGTCGCGCTGGGCTGCGCGATGGCGCGCCAGTGTCACCTGAACAGCTGCCCGACCGGCATCGCGACTCAGAAGCCCGAGCTGCGCGCGAAGTTCAAGGGCACGCCGGAGCAGGTCATCGGCTACTTCACGTTCATCGCCGAGGAGGTGCGCCGGATCATGGCGACGCTCGGCACGCGGCGGCTGGATGATCTCATCGGCCGTGTCGAGCTGTTGCGCCGCATCGAGCGCCCCGAAACACCGCGCGCCCAGTCGCTCGACCTCTCGTCTCTGCTCACCGCGCCCGCCGAGCCGGAGCGGCCGCGGCGGCGCACCGTCGCGCGGAATGTCCGCCCCGGCATCGTCTCGCTGGACGCGGAAATACTCGAGCACAAAGGCACGGCGCCCCGCGTGTTCACCATCGGGAATCACCATCTCACCGTCGGCGCGCGCATCGCGGGTCAGCTGGCGCTGGCACACGGCAACGGGGGACCGGGCGAGCCGCTGCGGCTCAAGTTCCGCGGCAGCGCGGGCCAGAGCTTCGGCGCGTTCACGCTCCCCCGCATGCATCTCCATCTCGAGGGCGAAGCGAACGACCACGTCGGCAAGGGGCTGTGTGGCGGCGAGCTTGTGATACGACCATTTCGTGAGGCTGGGTACGCAACTGGTGTCTTGATAGGGAACACCGCCCTGTACGGCGCGACATCCGGCCGCCTGTTCGCTGCCGGAGCCGCCGGGGACCGCTTCGCGGTGCGGAATTCCGGCGCGCTCGCTGTGATCGAAGGCGCCGGCGATCACTGCTGCGAGTACATGACCGGCGGCGTGGTGGTGGTGCTGGGTCCGGTGGGCAGGAACTTCGCGGCCGGGATGTCGAACGGCATCGCGTATGTGCTCGACGAGCGCAGCCTGCTCGAATCCCGCTGCAACCTGGAGATGGTTGCCGTCAGCGCGCTGAATTCGATGGATGAGCGCGCGGTGCGCAAGCTGATCCAGCAACACTTCCACAAGACCGGCAGCACCCGCGCCCGCTTGATCCTAGGCGCTTGGGAAGCGTATCGCGCGTTGTTTCGCAAGGTCGCACCGCCCGCGGCGGCGGCGATCGAACCTGTCACCCTCCTCCAACCGACTGGGAGCCCAGCATGAAGCTGATTACGACCATCGTGCGTCCCGACCGCCTTCCCGAGGTCAAGGCGGCACTGTTCCGCGCCGGAATCACCGGCATCACGCTGAGCCGCGTCAGCGGGCATGGCGGTGAGCACGAGCGGTTCGAGCAGTATCGAGGCACCGCGCTCGTCATGGAGTTCCACGAGAAAGTGAAGATCGAAATGGTGTGTTCCGAGCCGTTCGTCGAGCCATGCGTGCAGGCCATTCTCTCGTCGGCCCGCACCGGCGAGGTGGGCGACGGCAAAATCTTCGTGCAGCCGATCGAACGGGTGATCCGCATCCGCACGGGCGAGGCGGACACCGCCGCCCTGACCGCCGTCAACGCCGACGCGGTTCAACGCGCAGCCATCAACGCCGCAGGTATGGGAGGTGTCGCATGACGCAGGCCGCCACTCTTTCCGCCGGTGATACCGGCTGGGTCCTCGTCTCGAGCGCGCTCGTGCTCCTGATGACTGTGGGCCTGGCGTTCTTTTACGGCGGCCTGGTGCGTCCCAAGAATGCCCTCAACACGATGATGATGAGCGTCGTCGCGCTCGGCGTGATCGGCGTCCAGTGGATGCTGATCGGATACTCGATCGCCTTCAGTCCCGGTAACGGATGGTTGGGCGGCCTCTCGTGGCTCGGTCTGAACAACGTCGGTCTCGAGCCGAATCCGACGTATTCAGCGACGATCCCGCTGCAGGCCCACGCCATGTTCCAGGGGATGTTCGCGATCATCACGCCCGCCCTCATCTCGGGCGCGATCGTGGAGCGGATGCGCTTCCGGGGCTACATCGTGTTCCTCGTCCTGTGGGCGACGCTGATCTACGATCCGCTCGCGCACTGGGTGTGGGGATCGGGCGGCTGGCTGCTGAAGCGCGGGGCGCTGGACTTCGCGGGCGGCACCGTCGTCCACATCAGCGCGGGCGTCTCGGCGCTCGTCGCCGCGTGGTTCCTCGGCCCCCGCCGCGACTACCGGCGCGTCCCGATTGCGCCCCACAACGTCCCGCTCGTGCTCCTCGGCGCGGGGCTCCTGTGGTTCGGCTGGTTCGGCTTCAATGCCGGTTCGGCGCTCGCGGCGAACGGCCTGGCGGCGCTGGCGTTCGTCAACACGAACACCGCCGCGGCCGCCGCCCTCGTCACCTGGGCGGGGCTCGACCTGGCGCGGACCGGCAAGATCACCGCGGTCGGCGCCGCCACTGGCCTCGTCGTGGGCCTCGTCGGGATCACACCGGCGGCCGGATACGTGACCCCGATGTCCGGGCTCTTGATCGGGGTTCTGGCGGCAGGCATCAGCTACACCGCCATTCAGATCCGGTCGAAGACCAAGCTCGACGACGCGCTCGATGTGTTCTCCTGCCACGGGCTCGCCGGAATCGCGGGCGCGCTGCTCACCGGCGTGTTCGCCACCAAGCTGGTGAACCCCGCCGGCGGCGATGGGCTCCTTGCGGGGAATGCCAGCCAGATCGGCGTCCAACTGCTCGCCATCCTGGCCACCATCGCCTTCGCCGCCCTCGGCACACTCGGAATCCTCGCACTCGTTCAGGTGACGATCGGCGCGCGGGCGGACGTGCCCGAGGAGAGCGCGGGACTCGACCTGAGCCAGCATGGCGAAGAGGCGTACTTCGGATCCGACCTGGGCAACGTCGCCGGCTCGAGCAGCTCGCTCGGCGGCAGCGTGGTCGTCCAAACCTTTGCCGGGGAGCCGGCCGCCGCGCCGGCGCCAGTCGTATGATGCCGGCGTGGTTCATCGCCTCGAGCGCCGCGGTCATCGTCGCCATGCCGGCGGTCCAGGCCCAGTCGCCACACACGCTGTCCGGGAACGTCACGATCGTGGGTGACTACCGGTTTCGAGGCGTGTCGCAAACCTACACCCAGCCCGCGATCCAAGGGGGCGTCGACTACGCATCGGCCACCGGTGCGTACGCCGGCGCATGGGGCTCGAACGTGAGCGGCAATCAGTTTCTGAATGGGGGATCGCTCGAGCTGGATCTGTATGGCGGGTATCGCTGGACGCTCGGCGACGTGGGGGTGGATCTCGGGCTGCAGTATTACTGGTATCCTCGCGCACGCTACAACATCGACCCTGGTGACCGCTATAACACGACCGAAGCCTACGTCGGCGTGCGATACGATCAGTTCTCCGCAAAGTACTCGCACGCCCTGACGAACCTGTTTGGCATGAAAACAGGCACGGTCGGAGGCTATTGCGGGATCGGCAGCGACGGGACCGCGGTTACGTCCGACTGTCTCGGAACTGGTGCGTCGAAGGAATCAGGCTACATCGATTTCAACGCCACGTTCGACGTCGTCTTCGATGTGAGTCTGGGGCTGCACTACGGCCGCCAGTTCGTCCGAAGCTACGACCGCCTCTCGTACTCGGACTACAAAATCGGCCTCACCCGCGGGTTTGGTCCCGTCACGCTGGGAGCAGCCGCCGTGGGCACGGACGCGGAGGGCCGGTTCTACCGTTACACGCCGACGACCACGGGATCGGGGGAGACCGAGGACGTAGCCAGGTTGGGCATCGTCTTGTCGGCGAGCAGGTCGTTCTGAGACTATTCTTCAGCACATGACAACGGGTGTGCTGAAGGGGACGCCGTCGAAGTTCAAGGTCGGGCTCGTGCAAATGAGCATGAGTAGCGATCCGGAGAAGAATCTCGCCACAGCCGTCGCTCGAATCCGAGAGGCCGCGCAGCAGGGCGCGGCCCTCGTGTGCCTGCCCGAGCTGTTCCGCACACAGTACATCGCCCAGCGCGAAGACCACGCGCTCTTCGATCTGGCCGAGGCGGTACCGGGGCCGACGACCGAGACGCTTGGCAAGGTCGCGCAGGAGAACGGCGTCGTCGTGATCGCGTCGCTGTTCGAGCGCCGCGCTGCCGGTCTGTATCACAACACCGCCGCAGTCATCGACGCCGACGGCAAGGTCAAGGGGATTTATCGCAAGATGCACATCCCCGATGACCCGGCCTACTACGAGAAGTTCTACTTCACTCCCGGCGATCTCGGCTTTCGCGCGTTCGACACCAAGGTTGGCCCGATCGGCACGCTCGTGTGCTGGGATCAGTGGTATCCCGAGGGCGCGCGGCTCACCGCGCTGCAGGGCGCCAACATTTTGTTGTATCCGACCGCGATTGGCTGGCATCCCGCGGAGAAAGAGAAACACGGTGAGCAGCAGCTCGATGCCTGGAAGACGATTCAGCGCAGTCACGCGATCGCCAACGGCTGCTGGGTGGCGGCGGTGAATCGCGTCGGTTTCGAGCAGCTCGACGGCCAGGGAGCGGGGATCGAGTTCTGGGGCCATTCGTTCGTGTGCGATCCCTTCGGCATCGTCGTCGCGGAAGCGGCCGAGGACGAGGCGCTCGTGCTCACCGAGGTCGATCTCGGTCGCATCGAAGAGGTGCGCCGCAACTGGCCGTTCCTGCGCGACCGTCGCACCGACGCGTACGGCGGCATTGAGCACCGCTTCCTCACTGACTAATCAACCGAGCGTTCGCATGCCGGCCGAGTGGGAGCCGCACGCGGCGACCTGGATCGGCTGGCCGCACAACGTCTCCGACTGGCCGGGCAAGTTCCCGCCGATTCCATGGGTCTACGGCGAGATCGTTCGCCAGCTCGCCCCCGGCGAAATCGTCCGCATTCTCGTCAACTCCGCGGCCCATCAGGCACAGGCCGGCCGCGTGCTGAAACAAGTCGGCGCCGATCTCGCGCGCGTGGACTTTCTCCGCTTTCCGACGAACCGCGGATGGACCCGGGACTTCGGTCCGATCTTCGTTCGCACGGCCGGTGCCTCGCCGTTGCTTGCCATCGCCCGTTTCCACTTCAACGCGTGGGCGAAGTACAAGGACTGGAAGAAAGACGACAA
>JBOHSJ010000146.1:0-2087 GCA_050733035.1 Gemmatimonadales bacterium
GACCTCGACGTCATTTCCAGCCCCGAGTTCCGTAAGGCCCTCGTCGATAACCGTGTGATCCTGATTGGGTGGCGCCCGATCCAAAAACTCATTCGGAACTGACGTAAAGAACGAAGAGGGGCGCAGCATGCCCGCCCCTGTGCCGAGATGCCCGTATCGCGACAACAGTAACGCTGCAATTCGCGACGGCACGCGACCCGCATACGTGTGGTTGCGCGCGGCCCACGCATTAATCCCATTCTTGTCGGACGTCCGCAACGGCGTCCTCCACCCATCACGCACAAACCATTCGTTGCCAGAGGGCATACGCATTGCAGCACGGGCGGGTGCCGTCACAACGGAACGGCGATTTGATTCCTCATTGATGGGAGGAACGCATGAAACGCTTCACCGCAGTTCTGACTTCCTTGATCGGCGTGGCCGCGCTGGCCGCCTGCAACGAGCGGACGCCCGGCGCGGACAACATCCTCGCGTCCGCGACCGCCAGCTCGCCCATGTCGGTGAGTCGATCGTTCGAGCAGCTGATTGGCGCGACGGCGACCAGCACCGTCACCGGGTGCAGCAACTCACCCGGCCCCAACATCACCATCGAAGGCAACCTCCGCTTGGGGGGCTTGGGGACGCGCATGACCTTCACGAATAACGCGAAGGGCACGCACACGTTCACCGACGAGGCGCACGTGGACATCACGCTGGTGCCGTCGGATGGCAACACCATCACGATCCCGAAACAGCCGGTGCTCGGTGGGGTCGGCGGCAATCCATTCATCTGGATCCAGCTCGAGGACGGGAACGGGCGCACCGTGACCGACGAGGTCTTCCTCGGCCGCTGCGTACAGGGTCTCAAGAAGGATGTGTCCGCGTCCTTCGCCAGTGCCGCTCGCGCACTCGCGACGATCGCGGTCGCCGACTGTCAGAACAGCCCGGGCCCGTTCATTACACTCGACGGTGACCTCTACGTCGCCGCAGGGCTCGACGCCGTGTTCATCTTCCAGAACAACGACAACCCCGTGGGTGGCCCGCACCGCGCCACGGCCGATAGGGTCGTGAAGGTGCAGCTCGTCCCGCCCGGCCACGATGTGCGATTCGCCAAGCAGCCGTCGCAGGGCGGCGTGGGTGGGAATCCGTGGATTTGGTTCAACTTCCTGAATGACGCGGGTTCCGCTCTGACCGATCCGTCGCTGCTCGGCCGCTGCGAGCAGCTTTCCAAGGCGTAGCAAGGAAGCCAGAAACGCGAGGGGCGCAGCGACGCTGCGCCCCTCGTTTCGTTAGATCCCCCGGCGACGCATCGTCGGGCCTCTGGGCCGCATCCCCGGCCGCGGCATCGTCCCCTCGCGCCCGCGGCGCATCTGCCGCATCTCACCCACGCGACTCATGAACCGCTCGCGCATCTGTTGGTACCGCGCTCGCTGCACCGGATTGAGATACCCCGACATCTCCTGGTCCTCATCCTGCTCGATCTTCACCATCTCGGCCCGACCATTGCGGATCCCGTCCAGCAGCTTCCGGACGCTGTCCGAGTTGGCCGCCACGCCCGGTTCCATCTGGTCTTCGAGCGCGCGGCGTCGCGCCATTTGCTGCTGCATCAGCGTGCGCCGGCGCGTGCCGAACCGCTCCTGCGTCGCCCGCAGCTTCGTCGTCTGGTCGGACGACAACTTGAGCTCCTGTTGCACCCGCTCGGCAAAGCGCTGTTCGATCTGCGCCCTGAGTCGCCCGGCGTCCGCTGTATCACGGACACTATCCCGCTGTTGCGCACCAAGCTCCGGTGCCAGGAGGACGGCCAACCCCAAAACCACGAATCGCTTCATCTATCCCTCCCGCAGGATTGCACGCAGTTGTTGCATATCGAGCTCGTGAAGGTCGGCCGTGCTGTCCGACACCACGCTGTCCCCGCTCACGATGTCATCCAATGTCGTCAACACATTCCGCAGCTGGTCGGTCGACAGGTCGTCCAGATCATCAGCCACGAGATGTGCCAAGTGATCCCGGTGGTCCCCGTTCGACCAGATCTCGCGCGCTGCGAAGGCGCCTCCAACCAGGAGCACCAGCGCCGCCGCGATTCTCAGCCAGGTCTCGTGGATCCAAAC
>JBOHSJ010000147.1:0-2868 GCA_050733035.1 Gemmatimonadales bacterium
GTCTCATCGTGCACCAGGGTGTCGGCACCGGCCGGAGCGATCTCGAGCTCGAGCTTGCCCGGCTTCAGCCGCAGGCCCTGGTCCTTGTTCTTGCCGAATACGAGCGGCTTGCCGTGCTCGACCAGGATCTGCGCGTCGGCGGCGACCTCTTTGCCGGTGATGTGCTCGAACACCGCGTCGTTGAACACGACGCAGTTTTGCAGAATCTCCACGAACGACGCGCCCCGGTGCTCGTGCGCGCGCTTCAGCGTGGGGATGAGATGGGCCTGGAGCGTGTCGATGGAGCGGGCGATGAACCGGCCTCCCGCGCCGAGCGCGAAAGCGCAGGCCGAGACGGGGTACTCGATCGAGCCGAGCGGCGTGGAGGGCGACCGCGTCCCGCGGCGCGACGTCGGCGAATACTGCCCCTTCGTGAGGCCGTAGATCTCGTTGTTGAACAGAATGATGTTCAGGTCCACGTTGCGGCGCAGCACGTGCAGCATGTGGTTGCCGCCGATGGACAGCCCGTCGCCGTCGCCCGTCATCACCCAAACGTCGAGGTCGGGATTCGCGAGCTTGATCCCCGTCGCAATCGCGGGGGCCCGTCCATGCACGGTGTGGAAGCCGTACGTCGACATGTAATACGGAAACCGCGCCGCGCAGCCGATGCCGCTCACGAAGACCGTCTGTTCGCGCTTCAATCCCATGTCGGCGCACGCCTTCTGCACCGCCTTGAGAATCGCGTAGTCGCCGCACCCCGGACACCAGCGGACTTCCTGGTCCGAGGCGTAATCCTTGGGCGCAAGCTGCGCGTCGGTAATCGTCGTGACCGTCATCCGACCTTCCTAATCGCCTGCGCGATTTCCGTCACTCGAAACGGCTTGCCCGTGACTTTGCCGAGCGGCTCTGCCGGAATCAGGTACTCCGCCCGCAGCAGTTTCACGAGCTGGCCGTTGTTCATCTCGGGCACGAGCACGCGGTCGTAGCGTTTCAGCAAGTCTCCCAGATTCCTGGGGAACGGACTGAGATACCGCAGGTGAATGTGGGCGACATCCCGGCCTTCGTCGCGCGCGATCTGCACGGCGCGGTGAATCGCGCCGAACGTCGAGCCCCAGCCGACCACCGCCAGTTTGCCGTGGTCCTCACCCAGCGCCACGTCCTGCAGCGGAATGTCGCGCGCGATGCCGGCGATCTTGTCCGCGCGCGCCTTCGTCATGCGGGCATGGTTGTCGGGGTCGTAGGAGATATGCCCGGAGTCGTAGTCCTTCTCCAGGCCGCCAATGCGGTGCTCGAGCTGCGGCGTCCCGGGCTTCACCCAGGGGCGCGCCAGCGTCTCGGGATTGCGCAGGAACGGATGGAAGCCTTCCGGATCGGTGCGATACGCGACGGGGAAGCGCGGCAGATCGGCCTCGCGCGGGATGCGCCACGGCTCCGCCGCGTGTGCGAGGTAGCCGTCGCTCAGCACGATCACCGGCGTCATGTACTTGGTCGCCAACCTGACGGCCTCGATCGCGATGTCGAAACAATCGGCCGTCGTCGCCGGCGCGATCACGGCCAGCGGCGCGTCGGCGTTGCGGCCGTGCACGGCCTGGAACAGATCCGACTGTTCGGCTTTCGTCGGCATTCCGGTGGACGGGCCCGCGCGCTGCGAGTCGATCACGACGAGCGGCAGCTCGGTGGCGATCGCGAGACCGAGCATTTCCGTCTTGAGCGCGATCCCCGGCCCGGAGCTCGATGTCACCCCAAGCGCGCCGGCATAGGAGGCGCCGAGCGCGGCGCCACTCGCGGCGATTTCGTCTTCGGCCTGGAACGTGACGACGCCGTACGCGCGCAGATTGGCGAGCGTGTGCAGCAGCGCCGAAGCAGGCGTGATGGGATAACCGGCAAAGACCATCTTCGCGACGCCCGAGGCGCGCAACCCGGCGACGAGACCCCAGGCCAGCCCCTCGGTCCCGCTGATCGTCCGATAGCGGCCCGGCTCCACCTCCGCCTTCGGCACCACGTACGAGACGAGGTGCTCCGTCATCTCCGCCGTTTCGCCGAAGGCATGCCCCGCGTTCAGCGCGGCGACGTTCGCCTCGGCGATCAACGGCTTCTTGGCGAACTTGCGCTTGAGCCAGTCGATCGTCGCGTTGCGCTCGTAGCCGTACATCCACAGCAACAGGCCCAGCGCCCACATGTTGCGGCAGAGGTGCGCCTCGCGGGACGACAGCCCGTGCGGCTTCACCGCGTCGGCGGTCAGCTTGGTGATGTCGAACTTGAGCACCTGATAGCGGGCGAGCGAATCGTCCTCGAGCGGGTTTTTGGCGTATCCCGCCTTGCCGAGATTGCGCTCGTTGAAGGCGGCCGTATCGACGATGACGGTGCCGCCGACCTTCATGTCGCGCAGCTCGGTGGTGAGCGCCGCCGGGTTCATCGCGACGAGGACGTCGACCGCATCGCCCGGCGTCATCACGTCGGTGCCGCCAAAGTGGATCTGGAACGCCGACACACCGAATGTCGTGCCGACCGGCGCGCGGATCTCCGCCGGAAAGTCGGGGAACGTCGAGAAGTCGCTGCCGGCGAGCGCGGTTTCGAGCGTGAACTGGCTGCCGGTCACCTGCATGCCGTCGCCCGAGTCGCCGGCGAATCGGATCACGACCGAATCGCGGGTTTCTCGTTCGCGGCGGGAGATGGCTGAGGTGACCATGACCTTAATCTATACGACGTTCCGGAGCACGAACCATACGTTCGCGGGGCGTTCTGCGAGACGCCTCATGTACCAGGCGAACCAGGCGCTGCCGTAACTGATCAGCACGCGCACCTGCGCCCCCTGTGCCGCGAGGGCGCGCTGCTCGGCGGCGCGGATGCCGTACAGCATATGGAACTCGTACGCCGACGGGTTGAGCC
>JBOHSJ010000148.1:0-3016 GCA_050733035.1 Gemmatimonadales bacterium
CTCGAGGAGCGCGGCATCGCGGTGATTCCTGATTTCCTCGCAAACGCCGGCGGTGTGACGGTCAGCTATTACGAATGGGCGCAGAATCTCCAGCAGTACCGCTGGACGCACGAGCAGGTGAACCGCGAGCTCAAAGCGACGATTACCAAGGCCTATGCGTCGGTGCGGGATCTGGCAAAGGAGAAGAAGACGACGTTTCGGACGGCGGCTTACGGTATCGCCCTAGAGCGCGTTGCGGATGCGGAGAGACTGCGCGGGAACTGAGGGCGGTCAAGAAGCAAAACCGGCGGTCAAAAAGAAAAGGCGGCGGTCAGGCGGTCAAGAAACAACGGGGGCGGTCAAAAAGAAAAGGCGGCGGTCAAAAAGAAAAGGCGGCGGTCAGCCGGTCAAGAAACAACGGCGGCGGTCAACTAAGCGACTTGCACAGATGCCAGGTGAGCTTGCTGGCATCCGAACGAAGTCGATCGAGCGCGCGCCATTCTTCTGGAGACACATACGCAAGCCGCTTCGCTACATGCAACACATACGCCACTTCTGACAGCGACCCGATGCTAATATCGAGATATCGTCGAAATTCTCGGGACCCACGCTTGGCTGATCCCTCCGCAATGTTCGCCGCAGAACTAAAGGCAGCTCTTCGCGCCTGAGAAGTCAGCCCGTACAATTCGTGTCGCGGGAACCGTTCAGTTGCCTTGTATACCGCGACAGTCAATTCGTCGCAGGCCTTCCACGCGTGGAGTCGTTCGTAGGGCATCATGAAAGGAAGATTGATCCGTTGAAGCCTTGAGTCGAAACCACCTTTACGCGGTACGGAGCATTCGACCGCCGTGGTTGCTCCTTGACCGCCGCCTTAGCTGTTTGACCGCCGCCTTGCCTCTCGACCGCCGCCTTGCCTCTTGACCGCCGCCTTGCCTCTTGACCGCCGCCTTTGCCTCTTGACCGCCGCTACTCGTTCATCCCCGGCCTCGAGTACAGCGCGCGATAAGGGTCCCGATCGGGTTGCGTAAACACCCGGATCTGAATGGCCCGAACGGTCTCCGCGATATCCGCGTTGTTCTGCAAGTAAATCTCATCGAACAGATTCAAATCCATACGGTACAAGCGCTGCGCAATGATAACCGCGTTGTTGAGCGGCGCCTGCGCGAACCAACGCCAGTCGTACGTCTCCAGCGACTGCCCCACCGGTCCGCGAAACTGCTCGCGCGCCCAGCCAAATAGTGACGACCGCACCTGCTCCAACCGCTCGGCGCTGAGCGGCTCCGCATACGCCGAATCGAGGCGCCGGGCCAGCTCGGCGTAGAACACATCCAGCGTGCGCTCATCACGCCACCGCGCGGCCGCGCGCCGGGCGTCCATCGTATCCTGACGAGCGCGGAAGAATGCCTCGGCGCCGCGATATCCGACGAAGCTTGCGAAACTCTCATTGAACGGCGTCTGGCTTTTCACGTAGAGCGTGTTGTGCGCGAGCTCGTGCAGCACCGTCGCCACCAGCTCCATCGTGTCCCGACTCATCGCCGTCGAGAACAGCGGATCGCTCAGATAGCCGAGCGTGGAGAACGCTCCCGACGGACGCAGATAGACGTCGAGCCCCTGCTCCGCCAAGCGGTCGGCTTCGCTGTGCGCGCGTTTTGCACTGAAGAATCCCTTGTACGGCACGACCCCGACGATCGGATAGCGCCAGGTGACCTCTCGCAGCCGGTCGCGGCGGCTCGCCGAGAGCACGAGCAGCAGCGTATCGCGACCCACATCCACGTAGGTCGTGTACGTGTTCCCGACCGCCAGCCCCAGGGAGTCGGCCGCAAAGGCGCGTGCCGCGAGGACGAGGTTGAGCCGTTGGCGCAGGGGCGCGGGAGTCGCGGTATCGGCGATGAGCTTCGGGATCTCGCGGCGGCGGAGCAGCAGCTTGGCCTCTTCCAGCCCAGCGCGCGCGATATACCGCGCATCCGCGCTGATGATCAGCATCAACGCGACGCCGCCGACGACTCCTGCCACCGCGATGGCGAGGATCCGCTTCAGGAGCCGCCCCCAACGGGGTCGTGCGCGCTCGACTACGGCGTCCATCGCAGCCCCACGCGGTGCGTTCCTCCACCCAACACGTCATACGCCTGAAACGCATAGTCCATCGCCAGACGGCCCAGCACGACGCCGCCGCCGAACGTGAAGCGCGACGCGTCTGTGACGGCCGAGCGCGTCGCATAGCCAAGCCTCCCGATCAACCCGACGCCGCTCGCCACGATTCCGCCTTCCAGCCCCTGAATCAGGACAGCCCGGTGGTCGCGGGTCCACTGCCCCTCGAGTGTGGTGAGGAGGCGAAACGTGCCCTGCGGATCTGTGTAGTTGAGCGTCAGGCCGGCGCGCGTGCGCCGCGGCAGCAATGCTTCGCGGCCCAGATCGCCGCCCAGGTTCTGCACGCTCACGCCGACCGCCATGATGTCGAAGACCGCGATGGCGACGCCGACGTCACCCGCCCAGGCATCGCTCACTTCCGCGCCGATCTGCTGCCGGTCGTACTTCGCCGTTACGCCGAGCGCCGCGAACCCACGGCGATACACGAGCGACGTCGCCGCCAATGCCTCGTACGGATGGAAGGATGCTCCGGTCGCCATGCCGCGGCGCCCGCCGGTCGCCGGATCGGGGACGATCACCGGTTCCGACCCGTAGTCGAGCGCCTGCGCGCCGAACCCCCATGTGAAGCGACTGACCCGCAACGCGAGCGCCGCCGCCGACACCGCGCTTCCCGCGAGGTAGGGTTCATAAGAACCTTCGATGCTGAGGTGGCGGATGGTGGCGATGCCGGCAGGGTTCGCGAACATCGCCCCCGCATCGCCGACGAGCGCGGCCCCCGCGCCACCCAGCGCAGCCGAGCGGGTGGATCCGGGGAGCATGGTGAGGATGGAGCCTTCGGTCTGGCCAGCCAGACGGCCGGACGGCCAGGCGGCCAGCGCGACCGCGACTACCAGAGCGACCGGCCGTCGGGCCGTCCGGCCGTCCGGCCGTCTCACTGCAGTCGAATCAC
>JBOHSJ010000149.1:0-3008 GCA_050733035.1 Gemmatimonadales bacterium
GTGACAAACCGGAATTGCGTGCCGTCCCATGTATAAAGGAAGGCGCAGGAGCCTTTGAGCTGCTCAAGCTCGAGCACGTCCGCATCGGTCCCGGGGAAGTAGATCGTCTGCGGCACGCCGTTGGTCCATTGCACCCGCAACACATCGGCCTTGAGATGGGTGCCCAAGCCGAACTGGGTGATGCGGTCGGTGACGACGCGCGTCTGATAGAGCTCGCCGGCGCGCAGCTCGAGCCTCGCGCCGATGCCGAACGTGTTGTTCTTGCTGCTGCCGGTGCGGAGCGCCGCGAGCTGGACGCGCATGCCGAGGTGGGTGTTGCCGCCGTCGTTGCGGAGGAAATGGATCCCCTGGTCGTCGCCCAGCAGAATGTCCTGGTCGCCATCGCCATCCAAGTCGCTGACTAGGACCGGTCCGATGGGGCCGGGGAGCAACGCGATGCGATCCGCGAACCGGCTGGCGCGGTTGTTGTGCAGCAACGATGCACCGCTCGCTCCCGCCGTCAGCAGGTCGAGCCAGCCGTCGTTGTCGTAGTCCACGAAAACGGCGGTGGTAGGCGCGGCAACGGCCGGTCCGCGTGCGTCGCGAGTGAGGGTGCCGGAGCCGCCGTTGTGCCAGAGACCGGAGCCGCCCACGAAGAGGTCCATCGCCCCGTCGTTGTCGTAATCGCCCATCGCAACAGGGCCCCCCCCGGAGCCGCGAATCGTGTCGGCGGTTCGCGTGAACCCGCGTACGGCGTCGTTGCGAAAGAGACCATGTGTGCCGCTCGCGCTCGCGACGAAGACGTCGGTGCGCCCGTCATCGTCCACGTCGGCGAACGCCGCGTCGGTCCCCCCTTGCACGATCCCGGCCGCGTTGGGAAACGGGGCGAAGCTGCCGTCGGCGTTGTTGCGATAGACCGCGAGTGACTCGTTGCCGACGAGCAGCAGGTCCAGATCGCCGTCGTGGTCCAGGTCTACGAACAACGCGCGCCCCGCGCCGTGGACATCACGGACGCCGGCGCGAGCGGTCACGTCCTCGAACCGTCCTCCCTCGCGGTTGCGCAGCAGGTAGCCGCGATGGTCGGTCCCGATGGCGAACAGATCGAGCCAGCCATCGTTGTCGTAGTCGACGAACGTGGCGTATACCGCGCCGGCGGGCAGCGAGAGCGGGACCCTGCTCGTCACATCGGTCAGAAAGCCCTGTTGCATTGCGTAGAGCTGCACCTTGCCGCCCGCGGCGAGCAGCAGATTGTCGACGCCGTCCCCGTCATAGTCGCCGAGCGCAAGCGCGGTCGGCGCGACGCCGAGATCCGGCAGGCCGCTCTCGTTGGTGACGTCGGTGAACCGCACATCGGCCGCGGCGGGCGCCGGCCTGATGCCGCGCATCGTGATGAGCGTTTGCGGACTGAACGCCAGCGTGGGATTGCCCGTGAGCGGACCCTCGGTCCAGTTGACGGCCGCGAGCGCAGCCTGGTAGGGAGCGGTGACCTCGATAGACCGGCGGAAGCGGTCGAACGCGGCGCGCGCCTCGGCCAGACGACCGGATCTCAACGCCTGGATTGCCGCTTCGAGATGTGGCTGCGCGTCGCGCGGCGGCGCGGGGCGCAGCCGGCGGACTTCTTCCAGATAGCGGATGGTGCTGTCGGCCTCTCCCAGCCGCAGCAACACCTCCGCGAGCTGGATGCGCACGGCGAGATTCGCCGGCGCCTGCTCGAGCACCTGGCGCAGCCGTGCGGCGTACGCCGCGTCCCCGCCGGTCTCACGGTCGAGCTGGGCGAGTGCGTACAGCACGCGCGCGTCGGGTTCGAGATCCGCCAGGACCTGCCTGGCCTCGGCCGGCCGGTTGGTCAGCGAATACAGCCGCGCCACGACGAGCGCGATTTCAGGATTCCTCGCGTCGAGCCGGCGCGCGCGCTTGAGCTGTTCTTCCGCATCCGCGAGGCGGCCGCCCCGCAGGTAGGTGAGCCCGAGGTTGGCGTACCCGAAGGCGTCCTTGGGGGCGAGCGCGATCACCTGCCGGAATTCCTGCTCGGCTTCGGTGAGCCGCCCTCGTTCCAAATCGGCGAGACCCACGGTGCGCGCCGTGATCAGCGCACCCTGATCGATCGGCTTCTCTCGGCAAGCCGCGGTTGCAAGCAGCAGCAACGCGACGCTATACTGCCTCCCCTTGCGCAGCAATCTTCTTCCTTTCGTTCTCGTCCTCGCGAGTTGCGATCGCGCGCCTCCGCCGCTGTTCGAGCGTGTCTCGCCGGCGGCGAGCGGCGTCAGCTTCTCCAACACGCTGCCTCAAGACTCCGCGCTCAACATCGTGAATTACTTGTACTACTACAACGGCGGCGGCGTCGCGGCGGGCGACGTGGATGGCGACGGCCTGGTGGATCTGTACTTCACGTCGAACCTGGGCAAGAACCGCCTCTACCGCAACCTGGGGCAGTTTCGTTTTGAAGACGTGACGGACCGCGCCGGTGTGGCGGATTCGGCCGGCTGGAAGAGCGGCGTGACGATGGCCGATGTGAACGGCGATGGGCACCTCGATATCTACGTGTCAGGCGTCCACGACCAGCTGCAGGGCCGAAACGTCCACTACGTCAACAACGGCGACGGCACGTTCACCGACCGCACCGCCGAGTACGGCCTCGGCTTCGCCGGATACGGCACGCAAGCCGCCTTCTTCGATTACGATGGCGACGGCGATCTAGACATGTATCTGCTGAACAGCTCCACGCACGCCGAGCGTGCGCGGGCTCCCAGCACCAGCCGTACGGTGCGCAATCCGCGAGCCGGTGACCGGCTGTACCGCAACGACCGCGGCCGCTTCGTGGACGTAAGCGACCACGCCGGCATTCTCGGCGGCGTCGAAGGCTTCGGACTCGGGATCGCCATCAGCGATCTGAATCTCGACGGCTGTCCCGACATCTACATCGCCAACGATTTTCCCGAGAACGACTTTCTCTATTTGAACAACTGCGATGGCACGTTCCGCGAATCAATCACGACGGCGACGGGGCACACCAGCCGCTTCTCGATGGG
>JBOHSJ010000150.1:0-5492 GCA_050733035.1 Gemmatimonadales bacterium
ACCGACACCGACGTGTAGCGAATGCGGCTCGGGAAATACTCGGCGAGAAACGCCGCGATCGGGCCGTACACCATCCCGACGTACGAGACCAGCACCACGACGATCAGGATCGCGAGCGGATAGTCGATCGCGCCCGGCGTCGCGACCTGGCCGAGCGCTCGGTAGAGCGGGTAATAGGTGGCGGAGGCGAGGAAGAAGCCGGTCAGGATGATCGGCTTGCGGCCGATCCGGTCCGACAGCCATCCGAAGAAGACGAGTGTCGGTGTCGCGATCAACAGGCCCGCTCCGACGATTAAGCTCGAGTTGAGCACGTCCACGCCGTTCACCGTCTGCAGAAAGTAGAGCGCCCAGAACTGGCTCGAGTACCAGACGCAGCCCTCGCCCAGCACGACGACGGTGGCTACAGCCACATACTTGAGATTTTGGCCGGTGAACGCCTCCTTCCACGGATTCGTTGCCGTCTGGCCCTTGGCTTTGATCTCCTGGAAGATCGGCGTCTCCTGCAGGCGCAGCCGGATATAGATCGCGACCGCCACGAGCAGCAGCGACGCGACGAAGGGGATCCGCCAGCCCCAGGCACTGAATGCCTCAGTTCCGAGCGCGGTGCGGGTGCCGATGATCACCGCAAGCGACAAAACGATGCCAAGCGTCGGCGAGGTCTGCAGCCAGCCGGTGTAGAAGCCCCGTTTCTCGTCCGACACGTGCTCGGCGACATAGGTGATGGCCCCGCCGTACTCCCCTCCCAGGCATAACCCTTGCACGAGCCGTAGCAGGAACAGCACGATCGCGGCAGAGAGGCCGATGCTCGCGTAGGTCGGCACGACGCCGATCAGCGCGGTCGAAATGCCCATCCCGCTCAGCGTCACGAGGAAGGTGTATTTCCGGCCGACGAGATCGCCTATCCGGCCGAACAGCAACGCGCCCAGCGGCCGGATCAGAAACCCGATCGTGAACAGCGCGATGGTGCTGAGCAGCGCGGCGACGGGGTGCGTCGGTTCGAAGAACTTGACCGACAAGATCGACGCCAGGCTGCCAAACACATAAAAGTCGTACCACTCGATGATGTTGCCGACGGCGGCCGCGATGACCACGCGGCGGAGGCTCCGGGCATCTTGATTTGGTACCTGGTAGGAATCGGGCATGAGCGAGGCTAGCCGACCCTTTCTAACAGCGCAATGGCGCAATCTGGTCGTGCTGACGTATGCCGTGGATCCCGCGTGCGTCATCGATCGGGTGCCCCGCGGGACGACGCTCGACTCGTGGCGCGGCAAGACTCCCGTCAGCCTCATCGGTTTTCATTTCCTCGACACCAAAGTCCTGGGCGCGCCCGTCCCCTTTCATCAGGACTTCGAGGAAGTGAATCTCCGCTTCTACGTGCGCCGCGCGGTGGAAGATGAGGGCACGCGCCGGGGCGTCGTCTTCATTCGGGAGCTGGTGCCACGTCCCTTCGTCGGCGGTATCGCGCGCCTCCTCTATCGAGAGCCCTACACCGTGGTGCCGATGCGCAGCCGCGTGACCGCCGGCCCCCCACCGGAGGTCGAGTATCAATGGAACACGACTGGGAAATGGTGCACGCTCGCGGCCACCGGTGAAGGGACGGCAGAGGGGATCGATGTCGCGCCGGGGTCGCTCGAGGAGTTCGTGATGGTGCGGCACTGGGGATACAACGGCGAGCCGGGCAAAGAGACGCTCGAGTATCAGGTGGATCACCCACGCTGGCGCGTCTGGCACGCGCGCGACACGCGCGTGGCGTACGAGGCCACGCCGCTGTGCGGTCCCGAGCTGGCCCGGCAGCTCACCACGCCCATCTCCGTGCTCGTCGCCGACGGCTCCGCCGTGGCCATTCACTGGAGAACCCCGATCGCGGCCTAGCCGGATTGTGCGAGACGGCGCGGCCTGTCTAGCTTGCTTCGCATGGCCAAGCGGACATTGACGATCGCGGCGTTGATCGCGTTGACGACGCCGTTCCAAGCCGTCTCGCAGCAACCTTCCCCCGTCCTCGACGCGATGAAAACCGAGCTGGCCCGCGCGCTCGATGCGCTCCACGCCAGCCCCGCGCCTCCGTACTTCATCGGCTACGACATCACCGAGATCCGTGCGTTCACCGTGAGCAGCGCGTTCGGCGCGATCACCGACCGCTCCGACAACCGTCGGCGCGCGCTCGACGTGCAGCTGCGCGTCGGGTCGTACGCGTTCGACAACACGCACACCGCGCAGGGCGGCGACGTTCCCGATTTTTCGCGGATCTTCAACCGTCCCGTAGACATCCCGATCGACGACGATCCGATGGCGATCCGCGCCGCGCTGTGGTACGAGACGGAACAGCGCTACCGCAACGCGGTGGAGGAGCTGTCCAACGCTCGCACCAGCGCGCGCGTGCGCGTCGCCCCGACGGATTCGTCGCCCGACTTCTCCCGTGAAGCGCCGGAGCGCTACGTCGAGGCTCCCCTGCCGCTCACGGTAGACCGCGCCGCGTGGGAGCAAAAAGTCCGGCGCTACACCGCGCCCTTCGCGCAGCAGCGCGACATCTACGAAGCGAATGCGCATTTCTCCGCGACGGTCGAAACGCGCTGGTACGTGAACAGCGAAGGCACGGAGATTCAGACGTCCCAGCCGGGCTTTCGGCTGCTCATCTCCGCCTTCGCCAAGGCGGATGACGGCATGGAGCTGCCGCGCTACGAGTCGTTCTTCGCCGCGACCGGCGAGGGTCTGCCGGACGACCAGACGGTGCTGCAGGCCGTGGATCGCATGATTGCCGATCTCCAGGCGCTCCGGCGCGCGCCCACGATCGAGCCGTACACCGGGCCGGCGATTCTCTCCGGCCGCGCCAGCGCCGTGTTCTTCCACGAGATTCTGGGGCATCGCCTCGAGGGCCATCGCCAGAAGAGCGATGACGAGGGGCAGACCTTCACGCGCCGGGTCACGGACGCGGTGCTCCCCGCCGGTTTCTCCGTCTCCTTCGACCCAACGCTGCGGCGGTTGGGGAATACCGATCTCGCCGGGTACTACCGCTTCGACGACGAGGGGGTGCGTGCCCGGCGCGTCGGCGTCATCGAGCGCGGCGTGCTGAAGACGTTTCTCATGTCGCGCATGCCGATCGAAGGATTCGCGAATTCGAACGGCCACGGCCGCCGCCAGGTGGGATTCACCCCGGTGGCGCGGCAGTCGAACCTGATCGTGCAAGTGGCGGCCCCCAAGACGCGCGCCCAGCTGAAGCAGCAGCTGCTCGACCAAATCCGCCGGCAGCGCAAACCGTACGGCCTGTTCTTCGACGACATCGAAGGCGGCTTCACGATCACGCAGCGCGGCATACCCAACGCCTTCGAAGTCCTGCCGGTGATGGTGTATCGCGTGTTTCCGGATGGCCGGGAGGAGCTGGTGCGGGGCGTGGATCTGATCGGGACGCCGCTCACCGTGTTCAGCCAGGTGGCCGCGGGCGACGATCAGGTCGCGGTCTTCAACGGCATGTGCGGTGCGGAATCGGGCTCGGTGCCCGTGTCCGCGGTCTCGCCCGCCGTCCTGATTACGCAGATCGAAGTGCAGAAGAAGGCGAAGTCCTCGCAGCGACCGCCGCTGCTGCCGCCGCCACCCACCGTCGCACCCGCGGACAGCGGTGACGTGCTGATGCGCGCGATGCGCGACGAGCTGGCGCGTTCCATGGCGGAGCTGCGGCTGGATACGATGCCGAAGCCGTACTTCATCTCGTACCGGATCGATGAGGTCGCGAGTCTCGACGCCTCGGCTGCGCGCGGCAGTCTCATCGGCAGCAACGCCGGGCGCAGCCGGCTGGTGTCGGTGGAGCTGCGCGTCGGGGACTACGCGTTCGATAACACCAACTTCATGTCCATGCCGTCCGGCGCGTTCGGGTTCGGCGACGATTTCGGGCTCGGCAGCGGCGAGGTGCCGTTGGACAACGATTATGGCGCGCTGCGGCGTCAGCTGTGGCTGGCGACCGACGCCTCCTACAAGAGCGCGGTCGCGGCGCTCGCACAGAAACGGACGGTGCTCGCCAATCGCACGCGCCGCAGCGATCTGCCCGACTTCACCCGCGAAGACCCGGTGCAGATCATCGACGATGCGCCGCCGCCCAAACTCGATCAGCCCGCGGTCGAGGAGCTGGTGCGCGCGGCCTCTGCCGTCTTCCGGAACACGCCGGAGATCTACGAGTCGGGCGTGCGCTGGAGCGCCGGCGCCGTGCGCACATGGTACGTCAACAGCGAGGGGACGTCCTTCACGCGCACGACGCCGTGGGGATCGGTGCACGCGCACGCGGAAACGCGGACGGCGGACGACATGCCCCTGAGCGATGAGCTGAGCGTGGAGGTGGCATCGCCGAACGATCTGCCGCAGCGCGACGCGCTGGTCCCGCGCGTACAGGAATTCGCCGCGCGACTCAATCAGCTGCGCACTGCCGCGGCGGCCGAGACCTACAACGGACCGGTCCTGTTCGAAGGCAGCGCCGCCGGGGAGCTGTTCGGCTCGTTCCTTGGATCCGCGCTCGTCGCCGCCCGCGTGCCTGTCTCGGACGTTCCCGGGTTCGATCGCTTTGCGGCCATGGCCAACGGATTGCTCGATCAGATCGGCGCGCGCGTATTGCCGCGGCCGTTCAGCGTGATCGAGAATCCCGCCGCGCGCACCTCCGAGGGACGGTTCATCGGCGGAGCGCTGGTGGATGACGAAGGCGTGCGGACGCGCGAGACGAAGCTCGTGGACCGCGGCGTGTTGCGGACGCTGTTGACGACGCGCGCTCCCGTCGAGGGGATTCCCCGGAGTAGCGGCAGCCGCCGCGGCGATGAAGCCGCGCCGACCAACGTCTTCGTGGCGAGCGACAGCGGCGTCAGCGACGCGCAGCTGCGCCAGCGCCTGCTCGCGCTGGCGAAAGAGCGCGGCAACGGCTACGCGATCGTGGTGCGGCGCATCGGCGAGGGGGCGGCAGGGGGCAGGCGCGGCTTCGGGGCGTTCATCGCGGCTATGAGCGCGCCGGGGATGGGCGGGGGGGGCCTGCCGGCAGCGGAGGCCGTCAGGCTCTACCCGAATGGCCGTGAGGAACCGATCCGCGGCGCCATGCTCTCGGGGATCACACAGGCCAGTTTCAAGAGCATCGTGGCCGCGTCGCGCTCGAGGTCGGTCGCCACGTTGGGCGGTGGCGGCGGGATGTTGGGCATGCTGCCCCGGTCCTTCTTCCGCCATCTGCGAGGGCAGCAGGCGACGTACGTCGTCCCGTCGCTGCTGCTCGACGACATCTCGATTCGCAAGCCGACGGGTGACGGCGTCGCGCCTCCCGCCTACGGGCCGCCATGGGTAGCCAAATAGCCTGAAATCCGTGATTTGCGGCACCCGCGTCATTGCGCCGTGCGTTATCTTAGTCGCGCATGGCTGACAGCGGTCTTCCCAATCGTCCGTCCCGCGGGTCGGGTTCCCTCACGGTTCACCTCGCCGACGAGCTCGACGTCTATTTCAACGAAGTCGCCCACGGCCGGCCCGTCGGCTTC
>JBOHSJ010000151.1:0-6334 GCA_050733035.1 Gemmatimonadales bacterium
CGACGCGCGGCTTCTGCGCAGAGGCGACTGTCGCTGCGACCGTCAGCATCAATACGAGCGCTTTCATTACCAACCAAGATAAGAGCCTCTACCTTGGGTGCATGAACTCCCTGAAGCGTGTGATCGGTGTCGGCGGGCTCGCCGCCGCCATCTTCAACATCACCATCGGCGCGGCCATCTTCGTGCTCCCCGCGAATATGGCCGTTAAACTCGGGGCCGCGGCTCCGCTCGCCTACCTCGTATGCGCCGTGGCGACGATGCTCATCGCCCTCTGCATTGCAGAAGCCGGGAGCCGCGTCCCACAGAGCGGGGGCCCGTACGCGTACGTCGAGGCTGCCTTCGGCCCCTACGCCGGGTTTCTGTGCGGCGTGCTGCTCTGGCTCGGCATCACGATTGCGATGGGCGCCGTCGCCACCGTATTCGCCGACGCGCTCGGACAGCTGGTGCCGGGCCTCACCGGTTCGCTGCCGCGTGCCGGGCTCCTCATCGCGGCCTACGCCGGCCTTGCCGTCGTGAACATCCGCGGGGCTGCGCTGGGATCGCGCGTGAGTGGAATCGCGACGGTCGCGAAGATCGTCCCGCTCATTGCGTTCGTGGCGCTCGGCCTGTCGCACGTCCGGACGGAGAATCTCGCAGTGGGATCATTCCCCTCGCTCGCGCGACTCGGAGAGTCCGGGCTGCTCCTGATGTTTGCGTTCTTCGGAATGGAATCCGCGCTGCAAGTGAGCGGCGAGGTGCGCGATGCGGCGCGCGCCGTGCCGCGGGCGATCGCCCTCGCCGTGACGGGAGTCGGCGTGCTGTACATCGCCGTCCAGCTCGTCGCGCAGGGCATCCTGGGGCCGGCGCTCGCGGCCCCCGAGTCTGCCAAGGCCCCACTCGCCGCGGCGGCCGTGCAGTTCGCGGGACCGACCGGCTCCACGCTGATCCTCATCGCGATGATCGTCTCGACCTTCGGCTTCATGACCGCCACGATGCTGTCCACTCCGCGGACGCTCTTCGCCCTCGCGGTGGACGGCTACCTGCCGCGGCCGGTGGCGGCAGTGCACCGGGCATACCACACGCCGCACGTCGCGATCGCGATCCAGGGCGTGATCGTGAGCGCCATCGCCATCACCGGCACGTACGTCAAGCTGGCGATCGTGGCGAACGTGGCGATCCTGCTCGTGTACCTGGCGTGCTGCCTGGGCGTGTGGCGGCTGCGGCAGCTCGACGTGGGCGCGGCCGACAAGCCGTTCGTCATGCCGGCCGGACGCGTGGTGCCGTGGATAGCGGCGGGGTTGATCGTAGCCTTGCTGGCGCGGGCCACGGCGCAGGCGTGGCTGCTCACGGGAGGAGTCATGGCGGTGGCTTCGCTCGCGTTCTTCGGGCGGCGTCTAGCAAGGACATCTAACAGAAGCGTCTAACAAAGGCGTCTAACAAAACCGTCGAGCAAAGGCGGCGTGTTGTTCCCGGTGCTGTTAGACGCTCTCGTTAGACGTTGGTGTTAGACGGTTCATAGTTGTTAGTGGCCAGGGGCAGAATCGAACTGCCGACACGCGGATTTTCAGTCCGCTGCTCTACCAACTGAGCTACCTGGCCCGAATTGGGAGACGGAAGATAGAAACTAGGCGGCGAGACGCCAAGTAGACGCCGAGCCGCCTAGCGGAGATGAGGAGCGCGCAGCGAGGACTACTTACCCGCTCCCTCCCACTGCTGCCGCGTGAGCATCGAAATCGGCTCGAGGCGTTTTCCCCTCAATGCCGTGTTGAGACCCGCCAGCTCGCGCGTGGACCAGGCATCGAACTCCCGCACCACATCAGCCAATTCCCGCGCCAGCGCGTCCGCCCGCTCGATCTGCGTCTGGGACGGCTTGCCGTCGTAGAAGACGATGTTGCCGTACAGATCGGCGAGGTTTTCGCGCAGCCGCTCCTCACCGGTGATCATGCCGCCTTCCTTTGTCGCGACGATCCGCTTGCGCAGCACGTCCACCGCCGCGGAAGCGGCACGCAACCGCCGGCCCACCGCATCATTCGCCGGCAGCTTGCCCGCCCGATCATCGAGCGCCTGGCGCACGCCGTTCATGCGCTCCACGGCGAACGTCATGTCCCCCAGCGTCCCGGTCAGCTTCACCGCCAGATCGAGTCCTGCGCGCCGGTCGTCCAACGTGTGTGTCGAACGCGCGTCGGGGACGACGACCAGCTGCGTCGTGTACGTCGCCGTGTCCTTCGTCATCTTGATCGTGTACGTCCCCGGCAGGACCCTCGGGCCGAACGCCGCGCCGAACGCGGCGCTCGCCGCCGGAGGCACTTTCGGTGCCGGCAGCCGCATGGACCACGTCAATCGGCTCAACCCGCGGCGCTTCGTCGTCGGCAGCGTGCCGACCGAACGGCCGTTCGCGTCGAATACCTCGATCTTCATGTCGCCGAGGATGTGACGCCGCCGCAGGTAGTACGTGATGACGGCATCGCTCGGTGGGTTCGGTCCGACGTACACCGCGTCACCATTGGACCAACCGCCCGATGCCTGCAGCCGCTGCACCGTCGGCCGCGACGGCAGGAAGGCCACCGGGCTCGCCAAGACTTGCGGCGTGAGCGCGCGCAGCGGCGTGATGTCGTCGATGATCCAGATGCCGCGCCCGTGCGTCCCGATCACCAGGTCGTGATCGCGCGGATGAATGGCGAGATCCCGCACGGCCACGTTCGGGAAGTCGCCGCCCTTGTACTTGGCCCAGCGCCGGCCGCCGTCCACCGACACCCACAGCCCGAGCTCCGTGCCGAGGAACAGCAGATCCTGGTTGACCGGGTCTTCCTTGATGACGTGCGCGTAGCCGCGAACCGGACTGTCCGGCGCCACCAGCGGCGACCACGTCGCCCCGTAATCGGTGGACTTATATGCGTACGGCCGCATGTCGCCGAACGTGTGCAGATCGAACGTCGCGTACACCGTACCGGCATCGAAGTGACCAGCCTCGAGTCCCGACACCCAGGCGTTCTTGGGGAGCCCCCCCCCCGTGATGTTGGCCAGGACGTTCGTCCAGGTTCTGCCGCCGTCGCGTGTGACCTGGACGTTGCCGTCGTCCGTGCCCGCCCAGATCACATTCCCATCCCGCGGCGACTCGGCGATTGCGTAGATCGTGGTATGCATCTCGGCGGCCGAGTTGTCCACCGTGATGCCGCCGGACAGCTCCTGCTGCTGTTTCGCGGGGTCGTTGGTGCTCAAATCGGGCGAGATCCGCTCCCACGTCTGGCCGAAGTCGCGCGAGCGGAACAGCATCTGCGCGCCGATGTAGATCGTGCCGCGCTGCGTCGCGCTCATGTGAATCGGCGTATTCCAGTTGAAGCGCAGCTTTTTCTCCTGGTAGCGCGGCAGCGGCTGGATGTTGCGCGCCTCGAGCGTCTTGCGGTTGATGCGCGCGATCCCGCCGCCCTGATACTCGGCGTACAAATACGTCGGATCGGTCGGGTCCACGAACATCCAGAAACCATCCCCGCCGTACGTGTTGTACCACTGGTGGTTCGTGATGCCGCCGGGATACTCCGACGTACCCACCCACGAGCTGTTGTCCTGCAGGCCGCCGTACACGTTGTACGGACGGTCCATGTCCACGCTCACATGATAGAACTGCGAGATCGGCAGATTCTCGTTCTTGACCCACTTGTTGCCTGCGTCGTAGGAGATCCACAGACCACCGTCGTCACCGGCGACGATATGGTCGGTGTTGGTGGGGTCGATCCAGAGGTCGTGGAAGTCGCCGTGCGCGCCGCCCGAGATGTTGCTGAAGCTCTTCCCCCCGTCGTTGCTCACGATCAGGCTGAGATTGTGCTTGTAGACGCGGTCGGGGTTCTTCGGATCGACGTTGAGATGGGCAAAGTAGAACGGCCGCCAGACCATGCTCTGACTGCGGTCCAGCGCCTGCCACGTGCGGCCGCCGTTGTCGGAGCGGTATAAGGCGTTGAGCGGCGGGACGGCTTCGATAAACGCGTACACGATCTCAGGCTTGGACGGCGCCACGGCGACTGCGACGCGACCCCATGGCCTTGACGGCAAGCCGGCCGCGCTGGTGGACGTCAGCTCCGTCCACGTCGCCCCGCCATCCGTGCTCTTGAACAGTCCCGATGCGCTCGACGCCTTCTCTCCTTCCCCGCCCGAACGGAACGTCCAGCCGCGGCGGCGGAAGTCCCACATCCCGGCGTACAGCGTGCGCGGATTCGCCGCATCCATCGAGATCATCGAGCATCCGGTGGACAGGTTCGCGCCCCGCAGGATCTTGGTCCACGTCTGCCCGCCGTCGGTGGTCTTGTAGACGCCGCGCTCGTCGCTGTCGCTCCAGAGCTTGCCGGGCACGCACACGTAGACGGTGTTGGTCGCCGACGGATCCACGAGGATCTTCACGATGTGCTCGGAGCCGCGCAGGCCGACGTTGGTCCAGTTTTCGCCGCCGTCGGTCGATTTGTAGACGCCGTCGCCGATCGAGACGCTGTTGCGCATCCACGATTCGCCCGTGCCGACCCAGACCACCTTCGGGTTTTTCGGGTCGATCGTCACGGCGCCGATCGACTGGACTGGCTGCCGGTCGAACACGGGCTTGAACGTCGTGCCGCCGTTCACCGACTTCCACACGCCGCCGCTCGCCGCGCCGACGTAGATCGTCAGCCGCGATCCTTCGCGCACGGCGTCGAGCGCCGCGATGCGCCCGCTCATCGCCGCCGAGCCGATGTTGCGCGCGCCCAGTCCCGCGATCGTCTCCGAATCCACGGCCACCGCGGCCTGCGCCGGCTGCTGCGTGACTGCGAGCAACAGCAAGAGCGTATTCATGGGCGGACCCCCGGCCTCGTGAACCGCGTGTCGGCGAGCGTCACGTTGGCTTCGATCTTGTCGTAGGTGATGCGGGATTTATCCTGGCTGCCGCGCCGGCCCATTTCGTAGGAATGGGCCAGATACACACCTGCCACCTGCTTGTAGTCGCCGAGCGAGGTTTCGAATTCCTGCTGGGCGCCGCGGATCATGCGCTGCGTCTCGATCTTGATCGGGACGCAGTAATCGACGTCGAGGTAGTAGTAGCTGACGTCGCCGTTGGCGAGCGTCACCCTGAGCTTGTACGCGTCCGTGCCTTCGACCTGCTCCATCCCGAGCAGCTCGACCTTGTTGCCCTTCTGCTGGTAGTTGATGAGTGGTCCGTCGAAGTCGGCGTCTTCGACGATGCTGCGCAGCTCTTCTTCGCTCAACGCCTCGGGATCGCGCTTGCCTTGCCATGGCTCGATCTTCCAGCCGCTCTTCCCGTCGTACGCGTTGATGCCGGTCATTCCCTGCAGCGAGAACTCCTCGCGCACGCTGTTGGGGCGTTTGTTCTCCTGTACCACCACTGCCTCGAAGCCGCCGCCGCCCGTGAACTTGCCCGTGCGGCGCAGCGTCTGGATGGCCTGGATCTTTCCGATCCCGCCGGAGGTCTGGATGTAGCGGTTGATGATGCTGTCCGCTGACTGCGCAGACAGCGAGAAAGGCACCGCGCACAGCGCGAGTGCCGCGAGGTTCCACCGGGCGCTACGCATGATTCCTCCGAGGCTCTAGAATCCGGGACCGGGAACATACCCGCCGGTCGCGCGCTCGCAACCGGAAGCGTACCTTCTCCGCTCATGGGACGCGGCCCCTCCACCCAGTTCCCCAACCTGACGGTGCTGGCACACCCGCTGATCCAGCACAAGCTCACGATCCTGCGCGACAAGCGCACCAGCACGCGCGACTTCAAGCTGCTGGTCAACGAGATCGCGATGCTGATGGCTTATGAGGTGACGAAGGACCTGCCGCTCGAATCCGTCGAGATCGAAACACCGCTCGAGAAAACGTCGGGCAGCCAGGTGGCGGGGAAGAAGCTCACGCTCGTCCCGATCCTGCGCGCCGGCCTGGGCATGGTCGAAGGGATCTCCCAGCTCATCCCGTCCGCGCGTGTGGGACACATCGGTCTGTACCGCAATCACGACACGCTCCAGCCGGTGGACTACTACTTCAAGATTCCCTCCGGTGAAGCGGACCGCTCGTTCTTTCTGCTCGACCCGATGCTCGCTACGGGAGGGTCGGCGGTGGCGGCGGTCAGCGCCCTCACCCGGGCGGGCGCCCCCCTGCAGCGCATCCGCTTTTTGTGCCTGGTCTCCGCCCCGGAAGGGGTGAAGGCGATGCTGGGGGCTCACCCCACGGTGCCGGTCTATACCGCTTCCTTGGACCGGGAACTCAACTCGAAGGGCTATATCCTGCCCGGCTTGGGGGATGCCGGCGACCGCCTATTTGGCACACGGTAGGCCCCTCCCACGTAACCCTTTTGTCGTCCCCCGTGTCCCATCAGTAGTTACGAGACCAGCCC
>JBOHSJ010000152.1:0-7362 GCA_050733035.1 Gemmatimonadales bacterium
ATCCGCCCGTTCTCCCCCAGTTTGACGTCGCTGCGCACTTTGTCGCCGCCGTCGTAACCCGCGGCGCGGTTGGGATCGAAGCCGATGAGGCCGGGCAGCCGGCCCGCGCCGCGATTCACCTCGTTGACGATCTCTTCGTAGTTGATGCCCTCGAGCAGCTGCCGTGTCAGCGACACTCCGGTGGCTTCACAGCGCTTTCCCAGCTGGTCCAGAAAGCTGTCCGCGATCAGCTGCAGGCCCTTTTCAATCAGCTTGTCGTGGATCTTGCGCTGCTTCTTGATCTCTTCGGGCGTTTGAAACTGAGCGGGAAGGCCGGTCTCGAGCTGGCGGAAGCGGACATCGTGCAGGCGGGCGGCGTAGACGTGGTTACCGGTGATGCGTCCCCCGGCCTTGCTACACATCTCGATCGCACGGTCTACGGCCCAATCCGAATGCTGCGAGTTGTCGACGGGAACGAATATCTCGCGGTACACCGCTACCTCCTCGAGAGACGCTGGCTCGAGCGGGTCCGAAACTGAGATGTCGGAGTGGATGCCGTCAGAGTTAAGGGATATGCAGGCGGGGTCTGGCGCTGTCAAGGAACTTGTTCACAAGCTCAAAGGCACGATTTGGCTCCCGTCCCTGTTCCAAACCGTAATCGCGTCCACGGGGCAGGCATCGCAGGCGCGCAACAGTCGTTCCCGTTCCACCGCTTCCGGCGTTACGAAAACGGCCGTGCCGCTTTCATCGAGCACGAAGGCTTCGGGGGCCTCCGTAATGCAGTCGCCGAACCCGACGCACAGCGTGCGATCGATGCGCACCCGGAGATCACCGACACCGCGCTCCTCGAAGTCGCTCACATCCCTTCGAGCCCCAGCTCGGCGCGGGCGGTGTCCATGATGGCGGGGGTGATCTCCGTGATGCCGCGTTCCCTGGCGTAGTCGGCGTAGATCTTCTTTACCATCCCGCGCACGAAGTTGGGGACGCGGGAAAGCCGCTCCTGAGCGTCACTGGACCAGGCTGGACCGCCCGTCACGACCATCGCGCTCATCATTTCGAATGGCTCGGCCGGCACGGTGCGGCCACCGATCTCCACACCCAGTGAGGAGACGAGCTGCGTCTCCATCGGATTCGTCAGCATCGCGACGACGCGGCCGCATTGGGGGCACTTGAACGTCGCCGCCAACGTGCCGTCGCCGGGGAGCTGCCGTTCCCCGAAGGCCATCTGCTGGTCGCATTCGACGCAGAGGAACTTCATAGGGGCTCGGGCCTCGGGGCTCGGGGCTCGGGAACTCGCGAGGCAAGGGCCGACCACTCGTCTGCTGAGGGATGCCAAGGCATACGCGACAGCACCGGGACGCCGAACTCTTGCGCCAAGTCCGCGGCGGCCGAACCCTTTAGTTCGCCGCCGACCATGTTCTCCACAATTCCAAGCAACTCCGAGCCCCGATCAAGGGCCGCGCGCATGGCGCGCCGGACGGCGTCGCGGGACTCGGGCGTGGGGATCGTCACCGTGAGCACGGCAGGTGGATGGCCGAGGATGTCGCACAGCTCGAGGTAGCGCTGCATGCCGGGCGGTAGATCGAGGAGGAGAACATCGAGCTCCCCCCAGGCGACATCGCCGAGCAGCTCGCGCAACGCCGAGGCTTCCATGGCACCGCGCCAGACAAAGCTCTCGGCCGCCGGGCCCCTGAAGGCGAGCGGGGCGCCATCCTCGAGCAGCATGGCCATGGAAATGCACTTTACGCTGTCCGCACCGATGGCCGGCTCAACGTGTGCACCGTGCGCCGTGAGCCGTGCGCCGGAAATCCCCAACAGGCCTGGAATCGTCGGCCCATTCAAGTCGGCGTCGAGAACGCCTGTTGCGCGGCCGCCGCGAGCCAAGGCGCGCGCCAAGTGGGCCGTCACGTAGCTCTTGCCTACCCCGCCCTTCCCGCTCATCACCGCCACGATCCGCCGCACGCCGGCCAGCCGCTCGGCCACCCGCCGCCGCTGGGCGCCGATCTGGTCGGCCAGGCCGGAGCGATCGGGATCGGTGAGTTGGTGGTAGGTGCGCATGCTAAAACCTAGCCGGTTGGGCGGTTGGTCGGTTAGTATCCCGTATGATTGAAGCCCTGAAACAAAAACTCCAAACCGAGGTCGAGCGCCTCAACCACGAGATTTCCTTCGTGCTGCCCAAGGAGATCGAGAAGGCGCGCGCGCATGGTGACTTGCGCGAGAACTCCGAATACAAGGCGGCGCTCGAGCGCCAGCAGTTCGCGCAGGCCCGCGTGCATCATCTGCGGCTGCGGCTCTCGAAGCTGTCCGATGTCCGCGAGCAGGACATCCCGCGCGACCGCGTCGGGTTTGGATCCCGCGTCACGGTCGAGGATGTGGACACAAAGAGGAAGGAGATCTACGCGCTCACCCTCGGCGAGTTCATCGAAGGCGAGGACGGAGTGGAGGAGATGCCTGTCTCGATGGCGTCGCCGCTGGGGAAAGCGCTGCTGGGTGGCAAGGTCGGGCAGAAGGTGGACATCACGCTGCCGATGGGGAAGCGTAAGCTCAAGATCGTTGGGTTGGACACGGTGCACGATCTGGCCGAACGGCGATCCTGAACACGACGGCGCACTTGACTAAAACCTTTTCATGCGATCACTTAGACCACCATATTGATGACAATTCCTGAGGAGAACCGATGATTCCGATTCGTTTGCTGACCGCTGCGGCGGTCTTTCTGCTTTTCGCCCCCGCAGGTCGTCTCGCCGCGCAAGCGGACCCCGACCGCGCGGTCGCGGGCGGCGGCTCGATTCCAGCCGGCTGGCGCGTGCGCACGGAACCCAACCGCCAGACGGGTCAGCCCGCACCGCTCGACAACGTCAAGTTCACGAACATGGGCCCGGGCGGAATGCACACCACGGTCGGACCGGCCGCCATCTACTGGCGCGATCGCGATACGATTTCGAGCAACTACCACGTCGTCGCGACGATGATTCAGATGAAGAATCCGGCCCATCCCGAAGCGTTCGGCATCTTCATCGGCGGCAAGAACCTCGCCGACTCCGGTCAGACCTACACGTACCTGCTCGTGCGGCCCGTGGACGGGATGTACTCGATCCGCCGCCGCACCGGATACACGACTCGGCCGACCGCGATCGTCGAATGGACGGCCAGCGACGCCGTCACCAAAGCCGACAGCACCGGTAGCGCGAGCAACGAGCTGAGCGTCGAAGTGCGCGGCGGCAAGGCGAAGTACATGGTGAACGGGAAGGAGGTCTATACGGGCGATGCAGCGGATTTGAACGGGGTCGTCGGTTACCGCGTCAATCACAATCTCGACGTCCATTTGGGGCCGCTCGGGATTCATAAGCTGTGACCGCATTGAACCCGACTACCGACGACGAACGCTTTTCGTTTACGCCGTTCACGCGGCATCCGTTCTTCACGCACGTCAACCGCTGGATCCTGGAGCGCGTGATTTGTCCGGGCCGCCAGGTGATCGTGGATCTGGGTTGTGGCCCCGGCGCCGTTACTGAGCTCATTCTGGAACGCGTGCGCGGCCAGCAACCACCGCCGCGCGTGATCGGCGTGGATCCATCGCCCTCGGCGCTGGAGAAGGCGCGCGCCGCGATCTCGTCGCGGTTCGCGGAGTTCGTGCAGGGCAGCGCCGAATGGCTCTCGAAGCTCGTCAAATCCGCCGACACCGTCGTCTTTCTCAACGCCATCCATCTGATGCCGGACAAACCGGGGGTGCTGAAGGAGATCCGGCGCGTGCTGAAGCCGGGCGGGCTGCTCGCGTTCAACAGCACGTTCTTCAACGGCGCGTATGTCGAAGGCACGAGCGGGTTCTGGCGGCGCTGGATCGTGCGCTCGGTCCAGGCACTCCGGGAGAAGGGCATCGACGTCAAGCACACCGGTCATGCCGCGGCGATGGAGTGGTTCTCCGCCGAGCAGTACAGCGCGGCGTGCACGGCTGCGGGGTTGCGTCCCACCACCGTCGAGCTGTTGCGCATCGACATGACGCGCGCCGCGCTCATCGATATCGGCCGGTTTTCTCTGTTCATCGAGGGTGCGCTGCCCGGCGTGCCGCTCGAGGAAGGATCGAAGGCGCTCGAGGTGGGGCTCGAGCGGACCATGGACGAGCTCAAGGTGGACTCGGTCCCGCGGCACTGGCTGGAGGTTGTGGCGGAAGCGGTGTAGCGACCGTAGGCGAATGCGCGGCTGAAAGCCGCGGCTCGGCATCTGCCGCGGAGGCGGCGCTCCTCGGTTTACCGATCGCTGCCGAGTCGCGAGTTCACTCGCGCAATCCAAGGGACGGCGGTTTAATCCATCACAAACTCGAGGCGGCCGTGCGCATTGCGTAACGCCGACTCGACCGCCGCCGGTGTCTCTCCCCGCGCGAAAATGAATCCTGGATACCGCGAGCCTTCCGGAAACGGCACCAGCCGTTCGCCCGGGTGCGCCGTGATTTGCACATCCTCGATCAGCGGCACGGCCTTCGCTTCGGGAACGCCCCGCACTTCCCGCAACTCGCCCGCGCCGGGAATCGGAATCATCATCACGCCGGCGGCTTGACGCTCGCGCTCGAGCGATGGGATCGGCATACCGAGCGCGTTCCGGAGAATGATCTCCTCGAGCGAGACACTGCTCCCTGCTCCCCGCTCCCTGCTCCCGAATCTCAGCACCGCCGAACAGCGCCCGCCGATCGGCCGTGCGGCCAGCTCGATGAGCCATGGACCGTGATCGTTGTAGCGCAGCTCCGCGTGTACCGGCCCATCGATAATTCCTAACGCCCGTACGGCGCGATCGGCGCAGTCTTTGATCGCTGATTGCAATCCGGCGGGGACACGCGATGGCGTAACGTAGATTGTCTCCTCGAAGAACGGCCCATCCAGCGGATCCGGCTTGTCGAAAATTGCGAGCACGTGCAGCCGGCGATCGACAACAAGACCCTCGAGTGCGACTTCGTGACCAGGAATGAACTCTTCGATGAGAAATGACGCCTCGGGCTCGCACACGATGGCGTTGAGCCGGTTCTGTGCCTCAATGAAGCCCTGCACGTTGTCAACGCGCATGACCCCGCGGGATGCCGAGAGGCGCAGGGGCTTCACGACGCAGGGGTATGTCACACGTTGCGCGATCTCGGCGGGATCTTCATTCAGTCTGCGGAGCATGAATCGTGGAATCGCTACGGCCGCTTTGGCCAACAGCTCCCGCTGCTGATGCTTGTCGCGCGCCGCCTGCACGGCGTCGACGGGATTTCCCTTCAGGCCGAGCCGCAACGCAATGAGGGCCGCAACCACCGCAGTGTCGTCGTCCACACCCACGACCGCGGTGATCGGATGCCTCCTATGAAACATTTCCGCTTCGATGGCTGCGCGCGTGGGCTCTTGCAGCGGGAGTGTTACGAGGCCGCCGAGACTGACGGATTCGAGTGTACTGCGTTGCTCCGATGCGACCGTCAGCTCCACCCCGAGCTGCCGCGCGGCCTCCACGAACGCCGCGGTGCGGTACGTCGTCGTAGGCAGCAACAGCAGCAGACGGGGCATGGAAATGTGTAGGGGCGCAGCCTGCTGCGCTCCTACATCACGTCACCTGATTTCATTTCTTGGATGCCTGAAAATACGGGTTCGCGCCCGTGGTGTGGTCGGTGATGTCCACGATGCCGCGTACTGCGGGGACGAGCTGGCCGAGCATCCCCTCGATCCCTTGCCGCAGCGTAACATCGGCCATGCCGCAGCCCTGGCAGCCGCCCCCCATGCGCAGCATCACGACGGCATCCTGCACGTCGATCAGCTCGACCCGGCCGCCGTGGCGCGCGACCATCGGATTGACCTGCTCGTCGAAGACCTTCGCCACCTGCTCGTAGAGCGCATCGTCGTTGACCGCTGACCCTTCACCGGATGCCGGCCTCCGGGCCGGAGCGACCGCCGGCACGCCCGCCGTCAGCGTGGATCGTATTGCGTTACCGACCGCCCGACCGACCGCCTGCCACGGCGCGGGATCGTCCTTGACCACCGTGACGATATTGCCCGAAACGATCACTTCGGTGACGTCGCCTGCGGGAATCGCGAAGATCGCTTCCGCCAGCGGCGATCCCTTCGCCTCGTCGGCGGACGCGAAGCGCCGTACGCCCGCCGCGTGCAGCGGCTGGCTCACGACGAATTTGCAGCGGTGATTGTCCACCGGCTCTGCGGTGATGCGTATCTCAACCTGACTCATGCGCCCAACCTAAGGCCTTACGGCGTGTACGCCAAGTTCGCTGCCAGCCAGCGCTCCACTTCCTCCGTCGTCATGCCTTTGCGAGCGGCGTAGTCCGTCGCCTGATCCTGCCCGATGCGCCCCAGGCCGAAGTACTTGGCTTCCGGATGTGCGAAGTACCATCCGCTCACCGACGCCGCAGGCAACATCGCGCACGACTCCGTCAGCGTGATGCCCGTGGCGCCTGTTACGTCGAGCAAATCGAAGAGCGTCCGCTTCTCGGTGTGGTCGGGGCACGCGGGGTAGCCGGGCGCGGGACGGATGCCGCGGAATCGTTCGGCGACGAGCGCCGCGACGTCATTCTTCTCCTCCGGCGCGTAGCCCCAGAGCTCGGTGCGCACGCGCTCGTGCAGCCGCTCGGCGAGGGCTTCGGTCAGCCGGTCGGCCAGGGCCTTGGCGAGGATGCTCGAGTAGTCGTCGTGATCGCGCTCGAACGCGGCGCACACCGCGTCGAGCCCATGGCCTGCCGTCACGGCGAACGCGCCGACCCAATCGGGCTTGCCGCTGTCTTTGGGAGCCACATAATCGGACAGCGCCAGGTTGGGGCGCCCCGGCCCCTTCTCGAACTGCTGCCGCAGCCCGTGCAGCACCGCGCGTACGGTCGCGCGATCCTCACCCGCGTAGATCTCGATGTCGTCGCCCCCCCCCACCGCGTTGGCGGGAAAGAGGCCGACGACCGCGCGCGCCTGAACCAGGCGCTCCGTGATGATGCGTTTGAGCAGCGCCTGCGCGTCCGCGAAGAGTTTGCGGGCAGCCTCGCCGACGGTCGAGTCTTCAAAGATCGCAGGGTAGCTGCCTTTCAACTCCCACGCCTGGAAGAACGGCGTCCAGTCGATGTACGGGACCAACTCCTCGAGGGGATAGTCGGGCAACATGGTGACTCCGGGACGACAGGGCCGGGCCGGCTCGTAGACGTCCCAGTCGAGCCGCAGGCTGCGCCGTCGCGCCTCGGCGAGCGGCAGGATCACACGCTCGGCATCGCGCGACCCGTATTCGGCACGCAGACGCTCGTACTCCACGCTGACCTCGTCGAGGTAGGCATCCCGCCGCTCCGCGGACAACAACTGGCTGACGACGCCCACGCCACGCGATGCATCGAGCACGTGAATCGTCGGGCCGGTGTAGCCCGGTGCGATCTTGACG
>JBOHSJ010000153.1:0-3941 GCA_050733035.1 Gemmatimonadales bacterium
GGCCGCGGCCGACTGGCTGGTCCAGTGGTTGCCGCGGCCGTCGTGTTTCCGATGGGGGCGAAGCCGATCCGCGGGCTCGACGACTCGAAGGTCCTCACCCACCTGCAGCGGCTGAGATTCGCCGCCAAGATCCGCGCGCGGGCGTTCGCGGTGTCGGTCGGGGCCGCGAGCGTACGCGAGATCGACCGGCTGAACATCCGCCGGGCGTCCATTCTCGCGATGGAGCGCGCCTTGCGCCGCCTCGGCTTCCTGCCCGCCCACGTGCTGATCGACGGCTTGCCCTGCCCCGAGCTGGGCTGCGAGCACGAGGCGATCGTGGACGGCGACGCCCGCTGCCACTCGATCGCGGCGGCGTCGGTCATCGCCAAAGTGCTGCGCGATGGCCTGATGGACCGGCTCGCGGCCCGCTACCCCGGTTATTTCTGGGAAACGAACAAGGGCTATGCCACGCCCGAACACCTCGACGCCATTCACCGGCTCGGTCCCACACGCCACCACCGCTACAGCTTCGAGCCGGTCGCGCAGATCGAGCTGCTAGCGGTTTCTGCTGCGCCGTAACCCCTTCAGGAATTCCGGCAGCGGCCGGGTGTTGAGCACGTCCGCCGCGGTCAGCCCCGCGCGTCGCGCCACCGCGACGGCGAAGCGCATGAACCCGAGCTCACGCTGGTTGTGCGAGTCGGTGGAGAGCACGAACCGCACGCCGTGGGTTTTCGCCGCCGCCGCGAGCGTATCGGGAAGATCGAGCCGCTCGCTGCCGTTGATCTCGAGCAGGCACTTGGCGTTCGCCGCGGCCTTGGCGACCACGTCGAAGTCGAGCGGATAGGACGGCCGCGACGGCAGGATCCGGCCGGTGGGATGGCCGATCGCGTCCACCCAGCGATTCTCGATTGCCGCGAGCAGGCGGTCGGTCAGCTGCCGTTCCGTCTGCTTCAAGCCGTAGTGAATCGTGGCGACGACATAGTCGGCTTCCGCGAGGACGTCATCGGGCAGATCGAGCTTCCCGCTTTCCAGAATGTCCATCTCCACGCTCTTCAGCACGCGAAAGCCCCGCAGCTTGCCGTTGAGCCGGTCGATGTCCTTCCATTGCGCGCGCAGCTCGTCGATCTGGAGGCCCGCCATGGACATGCGCTTGGAATGGTCGGTGATCGCGATGTAGGCGTAGCCGAGTGACCGCGCCGCGTCGACCATGTCGGCGAGGGTCGCTTTGCCGTCGCTGGCGTCGGTATGCATCTGCAGATCGCCGCGGATCTGCTCGAGGGTGATGAGGTCCGGGAGCTTGTGGTCTCGCGCCAGCGCGATTTCGTCGCGTCCTTCGCGCAGCTCGGGCGGTATCCAGTCGAGTCCCAGCGCCTTGTACACCTCGTCCTCGGTGCGGCCCGCGATCCGCTTCCCGCCGCGGTA
Organism: Gemmatimonadales bacterium; assembly: GCA_050733035.1. GTDB lineage: Bacteria > Gemmatimonadota > Gemmatimonadetes > Gemmatimonadales > GWC2-71-9 > 20CM-2-65-7. The sequence continues at coordinate 1,402 of JBOHSJ010000153.1, forward strand.
CACTCCGTACTCGTTCAGCTTGAGCTTCTTCGCCTGCGCGATCTTGCGCAGCTCGATGTTGTGCGCCTGCGAGCCGGTGAAGTACTGGATCGCCGCGCCGAAGGCCGCAGGCTCGATCACTCGCAGGTCCACCTGCAGCCCGCTCGAGAGCCGCACGGTGGCGCGCGTGTCGCCCTGTGCCGCCACGTGAGTGACGTCGCCGAACTTGCCGAACCGCGTGATGACCTTGGCAGGATCGGCGCAGCTGACGACGATGTCGAGATCGCCGATCGTCTCGCGGCGGCGGCGAAAGCTGCCCGCGACTTCGATCGCGTCGATCCCGCCGCCCGCCTGGAGGTACTCGACCAGCGCGCGCGCGTACTGCTCCGCCTCATGCAGCACCATCCGGCTTGGTCCTGCCGGCTTGCCGCTCACGCCCTCGCGAATCTTCTCGAGCAGCTTCGGTCCGAAGCCGCCGAGCTTGGCGACCCTGCCCGCGTCGAGCGCGAGCTTCAAGTCCGCAACGCTGTTCACTTTCAGCCTGTCGTGAAACAGCTTGACGCGCTTGGGGCCGAGGCCCGGGATGCGCAGCAGCTCGAGCAGCCCGGGTGGGACGGTAGCGACGAGCTGCTGGCGCTGGGGCAGGGTACCCGTTTCGACCAGCGTCGTGATTTCCTTCGCGATGCCGCCCCCGATGCCGGGGAGATCGGTGAGGTCGAAGTCGCCCTTCCTAACCAGCTCGGCGAGCGGGTCGGGATGGTCGGCCACGGTGCGAGCGGCGTTGCGATACGCGCGGACGCGGAACGGGTTGGCCGCGGAGATCTCCAGCAAATCGGCTACGTCGCCGAGCAGGCGAGCGATTTCGGCGTTCTGCATCAGGGCAAAAGTACCCTTGACCGCCCTATTCCGGGGTGATACGCTAGCCGTCCCGAAACGTCAAACCCTACCCGTCGGAGGCCGACAGCATGATGCGCAAGCTCCTTGGGCCAGTGATCTTGGCTCTGGTATTTCCCATCGTCGTCGCAGCGCAGTCGCAGGCAACGACGGGCGTCATCCGCGGCACCGTCATTGACCCGTCGGGCACGCCCGTCGCCAACGCGAGCGTCGTCCTGCGGGAGACCCAAACCGGATTCCAGCGCCAGACCACGACGAACGAGCGCGGCATTTTCGTTGCGTCGCTGCTGCCGCTCGGGACCTACGACGTGACGACCCGGGCCGTGGGATTCAGCGAGACGCGCCGCACCGGTGTGCGGCTGGGCGTGGGTGAGACGGTCAACCTGAGCCTGTCGCTCGCCGCAGTGCAGCTGCAGGCGGTCGTGGTCGAGGCCACTCAGCCGGTCGTCGAAGCGACGAGGATCGAAAGCTCCACGCGCCTGCCCGATGCTGCTGTGTCGCGGCTGCCGAACAACGGGCGCAACTTCCTGAACCTCACGCTGCTGACGCCCAACGTGGCGATCGTGCAGGGTCCGGACGGCGACGAGCTCTCGATCGGCGGGCAGAAGGGGATTCACAATAACGTCTCGGTGGACGGGGCCGACTTCAACAACCCGTTCTTCGGCGAACAGCGCGGCGGCCAGCGCCCGCCGTTTACGTTCAACCTCGACGCGGTGCAAGAGATCGTCGTTACGTCCTCCGGCGCCAACGCCGAGTTCGGGCGCTCCTCCGGCGGGTTCGTAAACGTTGTGACCAAGTCGGGCACGAATTCGCTGCGCGGCTCGCTGCACTATTATGGAAAGGACGGCGCCCTGTCGGGCACGGCACGGCATGGTGCCGACTTCCTCAACCCTGATTTCACGCAGCATCAGTTCGGCTTCACACTCGGCGGCCCAATCAAGCGCGACCGCGCGTTCTTCTTCGTGGCCTACGACCAGCAGATCTACGACGAGATCAAGCAGACCGATCCAAATCGAATCGATCCGGCGCTGCGGGCATGGATGGACACGGCGTTCGGCGGCGCGCTGGGGAACGATTACGGGTCGATCGCACGCACCAACGACGCGCGGGTGCTGCTCGCGAAGTTCGATTTACGGCTCTCCGACCGGCACCATGCATCGCTCAAGTACAACTATACCTGGTCCGAACAGGCCAACGGCACGTTCGACGTGAACAGCTGGGGCCGCAGCGCCAACGGCCTGGAGCAGGATCACTCCAACGCGATCAACGGCAGCCTGATGTCGTACTTGACGCCCAGCATGTCGAACGAGTTCCGCTTCCAGTACTCGCGCGAGGACCGGCCGCGGCCCTACGACGGCCCGCGCACCGCGGCCCTCGGGACAGACCCGACCGGCACCGGCCTGCGGCCGTTCCCCGACGTCGCGATGGATTTCGCGGGCGGGTATCGGTTCGGAATGCCGTTCTTCCTGCCGATCGATTACTACGACACACGGATTCAGCTGCTCGACAACATCTCGTTCGCCAAGGGCAATCACTTCTTCAAGCTCGGCGGCGAGTTCAACCGCGTGAATTCCGTGCAGACGTTCATCGGATTCGCGAACGGGCGATACATCTTCGGTTCGACGGACGGATTCCTCAATTACCTCCGCAATCCGAAGTATGTGGAG
>JBOHSJ010000154.1:0-14483 GCA_050733035.1 Gemmatimonadales bacterium
TTTGCCGAGTCCACCGCGACGTCGCATAACGCGCGCAGCAGCATGCCGCTGCCGAACTGGAGCACGCGCTCGGGCAATTCGTCGCGGGCGTAGGCGTTCGCGGGCCAGAGGGCGTTGGTCAGGAGGGGAAGCACAGCGCCTGCGATAATTCCCTACCGCTGCACGGAAAAACAGTCAGTCTGGTTGCAATGAATTATGAACCCGATTACGACCGCCGCGAACGCGGCGGCGGCGACGCCCACGACGGCAAACACGGTCTTGACCGCGCTCGTGCGACGCGTGTGTGTCATCGCTACCGAATCCAACGGCACACCCACTCGAGTCTGCTGGGGCGTTATTCCCACGATCGAGTCGCCCTGCAGATCCGGGTCGTTGAGAATGACCTGTGAGCTGTCGGTGCGCGTGACCCGCAGCGTGCGCGGGTGAAGCTGGACCGCGGCTTGCGGGCTGAGCGCGTTCATGCGCCAGCTGGTGCAGGCGGTGCACGACAGATAGGCGATGAGGACGGTGCGACCGCGCCAACGCCAGATGGAATGGTCGGAGGATTGCACGATACCTCCCGGTCAGCAGGACTATTTCGCGACAGGGAGGACCAAACGTGGGGCATGGTACAGACTTCTGTTAGGGCTAGAGGGCCCAGCAGCCACGCCCCTAACCCTCCGGCGCCGGCCCGAGCACGGCTGGTATCAGATTCTTCATGATCGCTCCTCGGAAGCCAGACGTCGCACCACACTCCGTACCTTCTCGACATCCTTCACGCTGAAGTGCACCTCGCGCACCCCGGTCTCCCGGACGAGCCGAGCCACGTTCTCTCCGTCAATCCCGCCCCCGGCCAGAATCTCGATCCGCCCGGCAGCTTGGGTGACGAGCTGGCGGATTCGTTCCGCGCCCTCTGGCGCCGTCGGCGCTCCACCAGACGTCAGCACCCGATCCACGCCAAGGCGAATCAAGCGCTCCAGCGCCGCTGCCTGATCGGCACAGACGTCGAACGCCCGATGAAACGTCACAAACAGCGGCCGCGCGGCGTCGATCAGCTCCGCGGTACGGGTTTCTGCGATCTGCTGTGCGCCCGTGAGAGCGCCTGTCACAATCCCGTGCGCCCCGGCCTGCTTCGCTCGGTGAATCTGCTCGATCATGCTGCGATGCTCGGCAGTCGTGTACGCGAAGTCGCCAGCACGCGGACGGACCAGCACGAAGATCGGAGTGAGCAGTTGGGATCGGCAATCGTGGAGGAGTGGGAGGTTAGGGGTTGTACCGCCGTGAGCGAGGTCGGTGCACAGCTCGATGCGGTGGGCCCCACCATCGGCAGCCGCGAGCGCCGCCTCCAGCGACTCGACGGCCGTCTCGAGAAGAATCAACCGTACTTCACATCGTAGTTGAGCAGCAGCGTGCCCGTCTTCTTGAACAGCCGGTGATTCGTCAGCTTGAGGTTCGCCCGCTTCTCCGACTTCGGTAGCAGCGGCAGGCCAGCGCCGAGGAGCACCGGAATCACCGCGACCTCCACGGCATCGACGAGCTGCAGCTCGAGCAGACTCTTGAACAGCTCGCCCCCACCGAACAGCCAGATGCCCTTCCCCTTCATCCTCTTGAACGCCGTCACGGTTTTCTCGGGGTCATTCGAAACGGTCGCGTCGGGGCAGTCGGCCTGCTTGAGCGTCTTCGAAAACACATACGCCTTCGGCCCCGGCATCCCGTACCCACCCTGGCCCTTCGAAGCATCGTACGACTTCCGTCCCATCAGCACCGTGTCGTATCCCTTGAACATCTCCGCGAAATCAATTTCGGGATCGATCACGATCCAGTCGTACCCGCCCTTGGGATCGGCGATGTAGCCGTCGAGACTCATCGCGACCGAATAGCAAACGCGTCTCACCGGTGTACGGTCCCCAGTGTTTGATCGAGGAACCGGTTGATCGCCGGCACGCGGTCCTCGAGTGGCGGGATATGGCCCACGTTGGGCAGGAGCACCAACTGCTTCGGTTCGCCCAGGAGGTTCCACAGCGGCAGCCCACGCGTCTGCCACGGATGCTCCTCGTCATCGGCGCCGTTGAGCAGCAGCTTCGGCGGCCGGATGTGGGGCGCGAAGTTGATGCTCGACGCCTCTGGCAGCGTGGGCTGCAACCGCTCGTCGATCCCGCCGCCGATCAGGACCACCGCGCGGAACCGATCGTCCACCGCCGCGAGCGTCACCCGCGATCCCGCGCCCCAGCTCAGCGCCACGTACGCGAGCCGGCGCGGGTCGATGTCCTTGCGCGTCTCGAGATAATCGATCGCCCGCCGCATCTCGGTCCCGTGCAGCACCATGAGATCGCGGAACCGCACCGAGCTGGGCGCCGGCGGCTCCCACCCCGGCTCAAACGCGCGCTCGGCGCTGCCGCGGAACACCAGCGCGAACGCCGCGCGACCGGCGCGGATATTGGGCCCGATCGCCCACTCGACTTCCTCCGGCACGGTGCGCAGCCCAATGAACGCCGCGGTGCTCGACAGGTACACCATCGTCTGATATGGCGGCGTCGCCTGCTTGGGCAGATAGAGATAGCCGAACGCGGTGTCGTTATCGAGCGCGACGTACGAGATCTTGAGCCGCGTCCAGTCGGCCGTCTCCACGGTCTGGAGCACCTGCGGCTCGAGCGGCCGCGGATCGTAGCGATAGTGCGCCAACAGCGCCGGGAACTGCGCCGCGGAAACGGGCGTGTAGGTCGGCGTGCGATCGATGGACGGAATGCGGAACGCGCCCTGGTCGTGGCCGCTCCCCACCGCAGGGGCGCGGGTGCGGGCACAACGGAATCCCAACGACGGTGACGACGCGTCCGCCGCATACGCGCCGTACGTGGTGTACAGGTAAATCAGATCCTCCCACGATCCGCCGGTGACGCCGTAGCCGTGCTGCAGCGGATTCGCGGTCCACTCCTTCACGTTGCCGGCCATGTTGTACGCGCCGTACGTGCTGATGCCGAATGGATACGCATCCACCGGCATCGGCCCGCTACCACCGAAATTGGCGCGCAGGTCGGTCTCGTCGCCGGGGCGCGTATAGCCCCACGGCATCGACACGCCCTCGCCGGTCGCGGCAAGCCCGTTGCGCGCCGCCTTCTCCCACTCGAAAATCGTCGGCAACCGCTTGCCCTGCGCCGCGCAATAGGCGGCCGCCTCCGTCCAACTCACGTCCGCCACCGGATAGCGGCCGCGATCCTGCGGGTACGCCTGTCCCGTCCAGCCGCGCGGCCCCGGCATTCCCGTACGGTCACGGAAGCCGGTTGGATAGCCAGCGCGCGCCACGAAGGCGCGATACGGCTCGTTGCTCACTTCGTAGGCGTCGATGAAGTAGTCGGCGAGGTTCGCCGTCACGGCCAGCGGCATTTTGGGGCCGGCCAGCGTATACGACCCTCCGGGGACGAACACCATGTCGGGCGGGACGCCGTCCGCGGGAGCGAGATTCACGGCGACGGTTACCGGCTCACCGGTGCGCCAGCCATTCTTGCGCGAGCGGCTGCCGTGGGTCGAGCTGATTGTCGTGTAGGGTACGAAGCCGTCTTTCGCGACGGTCACGCGATAGTCGCCGCGCGGCATGCGCCGCGGCGCGACCGGCGTCTCGCCGAGGAGCACGCTGTCGACCCTCGCCGCGCCCGGCTCGAATCGTTGTATATACACCTTTGCGCCGGCGGGCTCGCTTGTAACGCCTAGGACGTCCGCGACTCTCGGCATCAGGCGCGCGACGGCGCTGTCGCCCGGCAGTGCGCGCTCAGCGCTCGCGAGCGCGTCATACGCCGCGTCAAACCGTCCCGAGTCGGCCACCAGGCTCGCGCGCGTCAGCTGCTCCAGTGCGCGGTCGCGGCGGGCGCGCGCCCGCGCCGGCAACATCACCGTGATCACGGCGAGCAGGACGACGACTAACGCGGGGATGACGACCTTGGGCCGCCGCGCCACGCGTGCGACCGCGCCCAGATCACTGACGCTGGACGAGGGCCGGGGCAGGGCGCCGGCGAGTGCCGCCACCGTCGGAAAGCGGCGTTGGGGGTCGTCATCCATGGCGCGGCGCAGCACGCGCGCGACGTCGTCGGGGATCTCGGGCTGGGCGGCGAGCGTGCCGTGTTTCGGCGTCGCGCCCGTGAGCAGCTCGTACAACACCGCGCCGAGAGCGTACACGTCGGTGCGCGCATCGATCGGCCCGGCCCGCCCGCCCATCATCTGCTCGGGACTCATGTACTCCGGCGTCCCCACGGCGATGCCGGTGGCCGTGAGGCGCTGGTCGGCCGACTCCGCGACCGCGCGCGCGATGCCGAAGTCGGCGACGACTGCGTGTCCCTCTTCGAGCAGGATGTTCTCGGGTTTGACGTCGCGATGGACCACGCCGCGGCGGTGCGCCGACTCGAGGCCGTCCGCGACTTCGCGCGTGATGCGCAGCGCCTCGTCCAGCGGCAGTCGCCCTCCGGTCTTGAGCCGGTGACGGAGCGACTCGCCTTCGACGAACGGCATGACGTAGTAGATCAGGCCGTCGGCCTCGCCCGAATCGAGCAGAGGCAGGATGTGGGGGTGATTGAGCTGCGCGGTGAGTTTGATCTCGCGCAGGAACCGGTCGGGCCCGAGCGTCTGCGCCAGCTCGGGCTTGAGCACCTTGATGGCGACGAAGCGATCGTGTTTCAAATCGCGGGCGCGATAGACGATCGCCATCCCGCCCTGACCCACTTCTTGTTCGATGGAGTAGCGGCCGCTCAACGCTGCGGCGAGCCGCTCACGCTGGTGCATCGTCACGGCTCCAATTTGCAGGCATCCAGCTGCTCCAGAAACCCCACCTGCCCGGGCAACAGCTTCTTTCTCGCCTCAGTCAACCCAAACCACGCCGCCCGATCCACCTCCGGAAACTCGCGTCCCTTGAACGTGAAGGTGTTGCTGCGCACGAGCGCGGGATCGCAATCGCCTTGCACGGCCCACGCATGAACGATCTTCCCGCTCGGCTGCTTCAGCGGCGTGAGCGGCTGAAAGTCGCCCGATGCGGTGAACCCGGTCTCCTCGGTGAATTCCCGACGCGCGGCCGCGAGCCCGTCTTCGCCGGGTTCGAACTCGCCCTTCGGTATCGACCAGGCGCCGTCATCCTTGTGGACCCAGAACGGTCCTCCGGGATGGACGAGAAACACCTCGAGCCCATCCCGTCCGTGACGGTAGAGCAGCAGGCCGGCGCTGGTCTTGGGCATGACGAAGACTGCAGTCCCGACTATTATCCATCAATGTCTTTAACGTTCACCCGGCTGCGCGCGCCTCATCCCGTCGGCGAGCTGGTCATCACCGCGTCCGATACCGCGATCACCGGCGTCTACTTTCCCACTTCGCGCCGCGGACCGCCTCCCACGCACCAGGCGGGGTGGCGGGAAGCGACTGAGGGACCGGCCGCCGAGCTGCTCGCGCGCGCCCGCCAGCAGCTCGAGGAATACTTCGCCCGCACCCGCACCGGTTTCGAGCTGCCCCTCGAAGCGCTCGGCTCGGCGTTCGAGCACCGCGTGTGGAACGCGCTGCGCCAGATCCCCTACGGCACGACCACCAGCTACGGCGCGCTCGCCAAGCTGCTGGGAGACAAGCACGCGACGCGTGCCGTCGGTCTCGCCAACGGCAAGAATCCGATTCCGATTATTGTGCCCTGTCACAGGGTCGTGGGATCAAAAGGCGAGCTGACGGGCTTCGGCGGTGGACTGGATACGAAGCGGTGGCTGCTGGAACACGAGGGCGCGTTGATGCAGCTGGGGGTGTAGCAGACGGCTTACTTGTGTCTGAACACGATTCTTCCCCTCGTGAGATCGTAGGGCGAAAGCGCTAGCGTCACGCGGTCACCCGCCAACACGCGAATCCGAAACTTCCGCATCTTCCCGGCTATCGTCGCGAGCACGCTGTGACCGTTGGAGAGCGTCACGCGAAACGTGGAGTTGCGCAGCAGCTCCTCGACTTTGCCTTCGATTTCGATCGGGACTTCCTTGCTCATTGGGTCGGCTCCTTGCCAGTCTGCTCGTCGCGTTTGCCGGTGCGCCGCTCCACGAAGGCCCGATGGCCGCAGGGGCAGAACTCCACCATGCGGCCGTAGCGATCGGTGCGGAATTCAAGATACTGATGGCACGCAGGACAGCGTGCCGGCCCCTTGTCCTGCACGAGCGGGCTGCGGGCGGCTGCGCGGTTGCTGCTAATTGCGCGACGCCGAGCGGATGTGATGTATGGCTCGGAGCCCCCGCGCCGATGTCTCCGGCGCCACACCGTATACGGTAGAGACGCCGCACACGCATAACGCGCTGTGCGGCGCCGCCGGGGGCGTCCCTATCGACGCCTCCCGGTACGTCGTCCCGGCCGGATTGCCAATAAACCCGCCACAACGATGACAGTGAATCTCCAGCATGAACGCTCCTTCACTTCGCTTAGCGGGCGGCCTCTCTCCACCTGACACTACGCTACTGGCCCAACCTACCGGACTGTACTAAGTTTGTCAAGTTGCAAAAACGTGATACCACAGTATTAACGGAGGTTAGTTAAGATGGACGTGGCGCTGGTCATACGGCAACGCCTCGACGAGCTGGGCCTCGATCAGCGCGATCTGGCCGGCGCCGCCGGTGTCACGGAGTCCTACGTCTCGCAGCTCCTCACCCACAAGAAATCACCGCCCGCGCCCGAGCGGACTGACATCTACGACCGCATGGACCGCTTCCTCAAGCTACCTGCTGGTGAGCTGGCGCGCGTCGCCGAGGCGCACCTCAAGGAAGAGCGCAAGCGCCGGCTCGGCGAGGTCGCGCCGCTCTTCCCGGAATTGCGCGAGGTGATTCTGCGCAAGTGCGCGCCCGGTCAATTCGAAGTGGTACGAGCGATCATCGAGGGACAGTCCTTCGGTGAGTTGGAGCGGCTCGTGGCGCAGACGCTGCTCCAGATCACGCACGTCAGCGGCGACGTCCTGCACGTCACGCCGAAGCAGCGCTCCCGGCTCGACGCCATGATCGCGTCATGGGAGTGGGACCCGGCCACGTTTGCCGTCACCGTTTCGCTCAAGACGGGGGAACACAAGCGCTTCGAGTATGTCGAACGCGGTAATGGGGATCAGGAGAAGGGACTCGCGGAATTCCTGCGCGAACCGTTGCTGAGCGGCGCCGCGACGGCCGAGGAGTTGACCTTCCTGAAGTCGCTCAGGTTCAAGGACCGGCGACCGACGGCCCTCTACTATTATCGCGAGCTGCAGAACCTCCGGGATCCGCTCCACTTTCGGTAGCCGCTACTGTAGCTGCAGCTCCGCGAGCATCTGCCGAAACTCCGGCCGCTCACGTAACCCGTCGAATCGCGGATCCACCTTGAGATACTTGAGGTCGGTGTCGCTGAGATCGAACCCGCGTCGCAGCCAACTCAGCGCGGTGTCGGGCTGCCCCAGCGCCAGGTATACTCCCGCGAGGTCCACGGCTGGGACGTACCCGCCGTCCGTGCCGGCTGAGAGCGCCGTCGCGATCCCCTGCGCTTCGGTGCGACGCCCGGCCAGCGCGTACGCGGTCGAGAGCAGCGCCCGGTCGTCGGCTTCCTCGTTCGAGAGGCGCACTGCCCGCTCAAATGCGGCGATGGCGGCCGCCGGCCGTCCGGCCAGGAGATGCACGCGTCCCAGGACCGCGTAGCCCGTGGCCCAGTCGGGCTGCAAGGCAAGCGCGTTCTCGAAGGCGCGAATCGCCGCAGCGGGCCGGCGCGCGAAGTAGTGCACCGTCGCGATGGAGCCGAGTGTGACCGGCGATAGCGGATCGAGCCGGTGTGCGCGCTCGACGTACACCAGCGCCGAGTCGAAGGCGCCGTCCCCGGCGAGATGCAGGCCGTACCAGCGTAGGGCGGTGACATCGTTCGGGTCGAGGGCGATTGCCCGGCGATACTCGCGGGTCGCTCCACGACGGTCGTGTGACGTCTCTTCGAGACTTGCGGCCAGCGCCGCGTGCGCTTCCGCCAACATGCTGTCGAGCGCGACGGCGCGCTCCGCCGCCGCGCGCGACTGCCGCAACGCGTCAGGCCCCGCGACGTTCGCGTAGGCCGGCAACAACCGATAGGCATCCGCCAGACCCGCGTACGCCGCAGCGAAGGTCGGATCGGCGGCGACGGCCTGGCGAAACGCGGCAATGGCATTCCAGATGCCTCGCTCGGTTCGCTTGTTCCACTCGTAGCGCCCGCGCAGATAGTACTGATACGCATCGCCCCGGTCGGTGGGGCGCCGCCGCAGCGCCTGCCGCGTCGTGCCGCCCAGCTCGAGCTTCAGCTCGGCCGCGATCGCCAGCGCCACTTCTTCCTGGAGCGTAAAGAGATCCGCAAGGCGCCGATCGTACACGGCGCTCCAGCGATGCGCGCCGCTGGCGGCGTCAATGAGCTGGGCGGTGACCCGCACGCGTTCCCCGTCGCGCCGCACGCTCCCTTCTACAATCAAGCCCACGCCGAGCTGGTTGCCGATGTCCCGAACATCTCCCGGCGCGTGAAAGCGGAACGCCGAGGTTCGCGCCACGACATTGATGTCGGGGATCTGGGCCAGCGCGTTGAGCAGCTCCTCGGACAGGCCGTCACTCAAGAACCGTTGATCGCTGCCCGCGCTCAAGTCCGCGAACGGCAAGACCGCGATCCATTTCGCGCGGGGGGACGACGAGATCGACGCCGGCCGGGCCAGCAAGAAGCCGATCAGTGCCAATCCCAAGGCCCCCGCGACGAGCCACGCCGGGTGGCGCCGCATGCGCGGCAGGACTCGGGGATCCGGAGCCGGCGAGGCAACCGGCATGAGCGGCAGCTCGACCGGGGGACGCGGCTCGTGACGCATCCGCTCGGTCAGCGCTCGCAGCTCGGGCGGCGGATCGGCACCGAGCTCGGCACGCAGCAGTGCGGCATGTGCCGTCGCGTGCCGGAGCGCCTGCTCCGTCGCGCCCGCGGCCTCGAGCGCAGTCATCAGGTGCAGCACGACGCGTGAGTCGAGTGGGTCCGACTGGGCACGGCGAATCCACCACGTCGCCGCCTCGAGTGCGTTGCCGCGCCGCTCGGAGTCTTGTGCCAGCGCCTCCAATACCGTGGCGTGCTCGCGCTCCAGGCGCGTGCGTTCCAGCGCCTGCCATTCCTCGAATTCAGGGGCGTCGTGGAGAAAGAAGCCGTCCATGAATGGGCCGGCGTACAGCCCGACGGCCTTCACGTAGTCGCCGGCCGCGCGGGCCGCCTCAAAGTCAGCCACGTCGGATGGGAGCTTGTCACAGCACAGGCGCAGCTCATCCCCGGCGCTGACGAGAACGTCCTCGCCCAGGGCGCGGCGGAGCACGTGCACCGCGAGGTTCAACAGCCGGCGGGCGTTGTGCTCGGGATGCTCGGGCCAGAGCAGGGCAGTCGCCCGCTCGCGCGGCAGCGTACAACGCGGTGCCGCGCGCAACAACGCAAGTAAGGCAAGGCGGTGGCGTTGCGAGACCTGGCCGGTGAGAACACCATCCGCACCAACGAGATGCGCGCCACCCAGCAGTTTCAAAGCGACCATGTGCCGCCCGGTTAAGCGGCAGCTAACCGCGGTAGGACGCGGGGCTAACCGATGCTCGCGAACATACCCCTCTCGCCCCGGCCTGCAAGGCTGGGGCCGCACCCGGAGGGAGGCCTATGCACCGCGCAAAGATAGGAAGCCTGTTCGCCCTGCTCGCGCTTTTTGTGTGGCAATCACTGGCCGCGCAGGCGCCGGGTGATCGCGTGCAGGTGAGTTACAACCTGGCATTCTCGAGCTACAACCAGAGCATGTGGGGCCCGGCCAACGCGCCGTCCAATCTCGATTTCACGGTTCCCCTGTTCGATGAATCGTGGTCGGAAGGCGGCACCGCGAACGGCATCTTCAGCGCGTTTGGCTTGCAATGGGGCCCATCGATCAGCGCCAATACGTCGGGGAGAGTGGGACTCTCGTTCCGGATCTCCGACATCGGCACGGGCGCCGTGAACCTCGACTATCCCGTCCGCGTCGTACTCGACTTGCCGGCCCCCAACTCGTTCCGGGACGGCGAGGCGGTGACGATCGATTCCCGATTCGACCTGCTGCCCGGCTGGAGTCTCGGCACCACCCCGCCGGGGGGCGCGCTGACGCTCAACGGAATCTTCGGCACGCACCTCGGCGCGTCGGGACAGTTCTGCTTCTTTGGCTGCCCCGGCAACGGCACGCTGGTCAATTTCAACATACCGAACGACCCGTTCGAGCTGTTTTCGGTCACCAGCCAAGGGACGCTCACACTGCCGGCCGTGCTGCCGGCGCCGTTTCCTCGTCCGCTCGTCATCGAGACGCTGCCGTATCAGTTCGGCGGGCTGCTCGACCCGTTCGGTCCCGTGCTCGGCTGGGAGGGACCGGTGGACGGGCCCCATGTGACAACGACGGCCACGCTCGGGAGCGACGGGCTTACGCTCACTGCGGCCGGGCAACACCGCTTCGTGGACCTCAATGTGGATCTCGATCACTATCTCACGTTCGTCGGCGTCCCGCCGCTCGGATTCCAGAGCAATCCAGCGCTGGAGTTGGTGACCGGTGCGTCGTTTGGCTATGACGTCGCGAATCTGGCATTGCTGTTCGGCGTCACGCAGCGGCAGACGTTCCGATTCGTGCCGCGCGTGACCCTCACAGCACAGTTTCCTGTCGCCGTGGAATTCGAGGTCCTGAACGCCGATGGCTCGGCGGCGGCGACGGGCACGGGGACCACGGCGCACTTCGACGTCGGCCAGTCGCTGCGCGTCACGATGCCTGCCGGCCCGCGCGACCCGCTGCCCGGTACCCCGACCTACGGGCTCGCCAACACCTTCACCAGCGCCACCGATTTCGCGTTCAACGAACGGCTCGTCGTCTCCGCCGGCAGGTTCAGCTTGCATACGCCGAACGCGAATGTGACGGAAACGTTCACGGAGACGGTGTGCAGCATTTTCGGCATCGACGCGATCGAGGCCCTGTGCCGCGCCGCCGGCGGCGTGCTCGAGACGGTCACGCGGACGGTTACGCACGTCGTGCCGCCGGCCAATGTTGACCTCGGTCCGCTGTTCAGCCAGCAGCTGGTGAATGAGACGCAAACCCTGCCGCTGTTCCCGACCGGCACTCGCTCGGGTCAGTGGCAGCTCGCCGGCTTGCAGTCGTTCACCGAAGCGCCGTTCGTCCTCGATCCTGAGGATCCGAGGATCGCGGTTGCAACGGCGCTGAGCAGCGGCGTGATGAGCGGCGGACCCGCGGGCTCGATCCTCCAGACGCTGCGCGTGCGCAACGAGGGCGACGTCCCGCTCTCGGCGGCGGCGCTGCGCGACGCGGTCGCGGCCCTCTTGGGTGGCGCGTTCACGGTGATGAGCGTGTCGAGCCCGACGCTCGTCACCAACCCATCCTTCAACGGCGGCGCGCAACCGGATCTGCTGGGTGCCGGCAATGCACTCGCACCCGGTGCCGAAGGACAGGTACAGGTCGTATTCGCCGTGAACGCCGGCAACATCTATCACGCGAGCGTGCACGCAGCGGGTCGGAGCCCGATCGGGACGAACGTCTCGGCGGACGCAAGCGATGCGCTGGGCGTGGTCGTCTTCGAGATCATTCCCGATCAGGTGAGCGCGTGGTCGAACGGCGTGCTCCCGACACGCGTGACCTCTGTTGGCATCGACGCGGGACTGATTGACCCGGCGGGCCTGCGGCTCGAAGGAATCGCGCCGGAGAGCTGGAACCTCACAACGAGCGGGGCCCTCATCCTCAAGTTCCTGCTGCCGGATGTGCTCAGCGCACTCGAGCAGCGGATCCTGGCCGGCATTCCGCTGCCGGCTGCGCCCGGAGGTGGCGCATTGCGCCAACCGGTGACCCTGGGGACGCTGGTGTCAGCCGTGATGAACGGCTCGGGCGAGTTGGGGGAGCTCCGGGCGTTCGTGATGTCCGGCGGTAGCATAGGCGGCCCGAAGCAGTTCGCCGCAACGAACGGAATAGCGCGCGTGCTCGTCCTCACCGGCTCGCTGCGGGATGGCACGCGCCTGATCGGCGACGACGATCTCACCGTGATGCAGGGAGGCCAATAATGAAACGCATCGCCTTACTCCTGTTGCTGGCGGCGTGCAGCGACGGACCGCCCACCGGGGACCTGTCGGCCGTGCCCGGCGAGCTCGTCGTCACGCTGCAATCGTCCGGGGTAGCGCTCGGCGCGATCCGGTTCACCGTCACAGGCGCGAACATCGCGCAGGTGACGGCGGCCGACCCGGCCATCACGGTGTTTACGACTACTGATGATGACGAGGTGTCCATCGTCGCCATCGGCGCGACGCTGCAAGGCGCACTCGTGCGTCTCCGCGTTCCCGACGTGCGGAAAGTGTCGAGCTATCGCACGGCCGTCGTCGAGATGGTCGACACCGAGAATCAGCAGGTCGCGGTCGGCGAGCGTTACGGCCTTGAAGTAATGCAGTCTCGCTGACCGGAGGGGGCACGGCGGCTAGCTTTCCGCTGTGCTCCTCCACCATCTCGTAGCAACCTCCGGCCAGGTCGCGTCTACCTCCGGCCGGCTCGCCAAGATCAAGCTTCTCGCCGATCTCCTGAAGCAAGCTCCGCCCGAAGAAATCGAGACCGTCATCGCGTATCTCTCCGGGTCGATTCTGCAGGCGAAGGTCGGCGTCGGTTGGGCGACGTTGCAGGGGGCGAGGGGATCGGGGCAAGGGGCTGGGGTCGCCACGCTCGAGGTCCGAGACGTGGACGCGGTCCTCGATCTGCTCGCCAATACTTCAGGCAAGGGGTCTGCAGCGACAAAGAAAAAACTATTGGCTGATCTATTCGCGCGAGCAACCGCGGAGGAGCAGGTTTTTCTCTTCCGGCTCGTCACCGGCGAGCTGCGCCAGGGCGCGCTCGAGGGAATCATGGTCGAGGCGCTCGCCAAAGCGCGCGAGCTCGACGCGAAGGACGTGCGGCGCGCCGCGATGTTGACGGGGAGCCTGAGCGCGGTGGCGAAGGGCGATCTCAAGGCGGTCGGCATCCAGCTGTTTCGCCCGATCAAGCCGATGCTCGCCAAGACCGCCGAGGATGTGAACGAGGCGCTCGCAGAGCTGGGTCCCGCGGCGTTCGAGTACAAATTCGATGGAATTCGCATTCAAGTGCATAAACGGGGCCAGGAAGTGCGCATTTATTCGCGCATCCTCAACGACATCACGGCCGAGCTCCCCACCATCGTGGACATATCGAGAATTGTCGATATGAACGAGGTGATACTGGACGGCGAGGCCATCGTGCTGACTCAGGAAGGGAAACCGCTGCTGTTTCAGGAAACGATGAAGGGCTTGGGCGGCGGCGTGCCGATTTTCTTTGACGTGCTGTACCTGGACGGCGCGTCGCTGCTCGATCAGCCCTACTCAACGCGCACCAAGCTGCTGCCCGAGCAGCACCGTCCGCCCCGCATCATCACCGCCGATTCAATAGAAGCTCAAAAATTCTTCGAACAGGCGATGGCGACGGGGCAGGAGGGTCTGATGGCCAAGGGGCTCGAGTCGAAGTACGAGGCGGGTCGGCGCGGCGCCGCCTGGTACAAGATTAAGCAGGCCCACACGCTCGACCTGGTCGTGCTCGCCGCCGAGTGGGGTCATGGCCGCCGCGAGGGCTGGCTGTCGAACCTGCACCTCGGCGCCCGCGATCCGAACGGCGGGTTCGTGATGCTCGGCAAGACCTTCAAGGGGATGACCGACGAGCTGCTCGAGTGGCAAACGAGAAAACTGCAGGAGTTGAGGATTCGGGAGTCAGGAATCACGGTGTATGTCAAGCCGGAGCTCGTCGTGGAGATCGCGCATAACGGCCTGCAGGATTCCACACGGTATCCGGGCGGAATGGCGCTGCGGTTTGCGCGCGTGATTCGCTATCGTGAAGACAAGAAGCCGGAAGAGGCCGATACGATCGATACGGTGAGACGACTCCATGCTCGCTAAACTGATTCTGATGCTGTCAGCGCTTCTCCAGACGCCACGGAGCCAGCACGGCTTCGTCACGCAGCGGGTCGGTACGACCGATATCAGCATCACCTACAACCGTCCCGTCGCGCGCGGTCGCGAGCTGTTCGGTACGCTCGTCCGCTGGGGACGGCGTTGGCACCCGGGCGCCGATTCGGCCACGACGATTTCGTTCAGTAAGGACGTAACGATCGACGGCCAGGCGCTGAAGGCAGGGCGCTACACGCTCTGGACGATTCCCGAGGAGCCGCCCAAGCCGTGGACGGTGATCTTCAACCGCGGCACCGGCGTGTGGCACACGGCGTATCCCGGCGAGTCGCTCGATGCGCTGAGCCTGAGCGTCGCCGCGGAAACCGGCGCGTACATGGAAACGCTCGCCTACTATTTCCCGATCGTGGACGCCGATTCGGCGGTGCTGCGACTGCATTGGGGGACCACGATGATACCGATGATGATCCGTGAAAGTCGGTAAGACCGTCTACGCCAAGAACCGCAAGGAGTGGCGCGCCTGGCTCGCCAAGTACCACAAGACGGCGCCTGAGATCTGGCTGATCTACTATAAG
>JBOHSJ010000155.1:0-5791 GCA_050733035.1 Gemmatimonadales bacterium
CGTGGTCGCCGTGGATGTGGCCGAGCAGCGCCCGGCGCACGAGACGGCACGCGGCGCCATCTCGACGGCGCTCCTCGCCGACGCGCTCGCGCGCCGGCTGCTCGAGGAGAGTCAACTGCACGAGGCCGATTTTGTGGTTCGGCCGGAGGCCACCGTGCGGCATTTCGCCGACTTCAGCGATGCGCGCGGCCTGATCGCGGCGGGCGAGCGAGCGACGGAAGCAGCGCTCGCGGAGATCGTCCAAGTGCTCGAGCGACACCACTCGCTGTTCGTCCGAGCCCCAGCCCCGGCGTCCAGGCCGGACGCGACCTGCAATCCATCGACGGAGAGACTATGAACGCGCGGCAGTTGTGGATCTACGCGGCCCGATAGCCTGCCGTTGGGGGGGACGGGGGACCAATGAGATATCACTTGGTGTGGTTCTGGTGGTCGAGTGCCTTCCTGGTGCCGTGGGTCGTGCTGTTTCTGACGAATCCAAGGCATCGTCGCGCGATGTGGTGGGCCAGTCTGATCACCGCGCTGTTCGGCCTGACCGAGCCGCTGTTCGTTCCCGAGTATTGGAATCCCCCCAGCCTGTTCGAGCTCGCCCGGCGCACCGGATTCGATATCGAAAGTTTCATCTTTGCGTTCGCCGTAGGCGGGATCGGCATGGTTCTGTACAATGCCCTGACGCGGCGGGAGCTCGTCGCGCTCCCCGCCGAGCATCGGCAGCACCGGCGGCACCGCTGGCATCGGGTGCTGCTCGTGGCGCCGCTCGTGTTGCTTGCGCCGGCATACCTGCTGCCGTGGAATCCGATCTATCCCTCGCTGCTCGCGCTGGCGGTCGGCGCGCTCGGAGCGGTGATCTGCCGGCCCGATCTTGGGCGCAACACGCTCAGCGGCGGCGTGCTATTTCTCGGCCTTTACGCGCTGTTCATGCTTGGCTTGCGCTGGCTCGCGCCGGGGTACATCGAGGAAGTCTGGAATCTGCCGGCGCTGAGTGGCGTGCTCGTCTACGGTATTCCACTGGAGGAGCTGCTGTTCGGCCTGGCGTTCGGCATGTACTGGAGCGGGGTGTACGAGCACGTCACGTGGACGCGCGCACTTGTCTTGCACGGCGCGGAAACGTGAACGAGGTTTGACGCGACCAAGTGTCTTCTCCATCCCTGCCCCTCCTCATCTCGCGCTGGCGACAAGATCCCGGCGGCACATACCAGACGTGGTTTCTTTGGGACCAGCGACTCAAGAACTTCCGTTCCATCCGCCGCGGGTTGGCTGAGGTGGTCGAGGAGATCAACGCTGGGACGTTCGGCAATGTCTACAGGGGCTCTTCGCTCGAAACGGTCGTGGGTTCGATCGCCGAGCAACGGCAGCTGTTCAAGGGCGCCGACCATGCGTGGATCTGGAAGCCCAAGCTCCGCATCCCCGATATCTACGAGAACCGCAACAACCAACTCGCGTTCGGCCGGTTCCTGCACACGTGTGCGTGTTGCTCGACGGAGGCCGCGGTACTCGACGCGATTCGCGCGCTCGCTCAACAACGGATCAAGGGACTTGGGCCCACCGCGGCGAACCTGCTGTACTTTCTTCACCCGACCATCGTGCCGCCGTTCAACACGGCGATCGTCAACGGGTACAACGCACTGACCGGGGCCAAGGTGAAGCTCGGCAAGTGGGATGAATACCTCGCGATGCGCGACGGCATCGTCAAGCTCAACACGGAACAACGCAACCTGCTCTCCAACGACTTTGGCGCCGTCGCGGGCCTGCTCTTCGACATCGGATCGGGGCGCTACGCCGCCCCGCCGCGCGGCGATGATGGACCTGCCCGCGCGGCCTGGGAGGCCGACCTGGCTCGGGTGCGCGAGGAAGCGGCGCAAGCCGACAGGACCCTGGCGGCGGCGCGCGAGAGCGACCGTACGCATACCGAGATTCAAGGATGGCTGCGCGATCTCGGGCAGGCGCTCGGCTTCAGCGTTTGGATTGCCGCGAACGACGTCGGCCGGCCCTTCGCGAGTGGCCGGCTGGGCGATGGCTGCCTGGATACGTTACCCGCGCCGCTCGAGCAGGCGCCCGGCGCCGAGGCGGTGCGGTTGATCGACGTCATCTGGTTCGATCGTGCCAGCGGCCAGGTGGCCGGCGCGTTCGAGGTGGAGCACACGACGTCGATCTACTCAGGGATCGTGCGGTTGCTCGACCTCGCCTTGGGTGACCGGAATCAGCCGGTCCGGGGACTTTTCCTCGTGGCACCCGATGCGCGCGAGGGTGATGTTCGAGAGCAGCTGGCGCGTCCCGCGTTCAGCCGGGTCGCTGATCTGCACGTGCGATTCCTGCCGTACAGTCACCTCGAGAAGCACCGGGAGGCGATGGCGCGCTTCGGGACCGGGATGAAGGCCATCGAGGCGGTCGCAAAGGCTCTCAATTGACCCACGGAATGCAGCACCACGATCATCACCCCCCGACGACGCATGAGCCGACGGCGCCGAAGGCGCACGACGCCCACGCCGGACATTCGCCCCAGATGTTCCGCGATCGGTTCTGGCTTTCGCTGGCCTTCACGGTTCCCGCGGTCTTCTGGTCGGAACACATTCAAATGCTGTTGAAGTACCGCGCGCCCGCCGTGCCCGGTGCGAGCTGGATCCCCGCGATCTTCGGCACGAGCGTCTTTCTGTATGGGGGTCGCGCATTCCTCCAGGGGGCCGCGCGCGAGTTGCGGGCGCGCCTGCCGGGAATGATGACGCTGATTTCGCTCGCCATCAGCGTCGCCTTCGCCTTCTCCTGGGTCGTGCAGCTCGGCCTGATCGCCGCGGACGCGCTGTGGTGGGAGCTCGCCACGCTCGTGACCATCATGCTGCTGGGTCACTGGATCGAAATGCGATCGATTCAACGTGCCGAAGGCGCGCTGGCGGAGCTGGCCAAGCTGTTACCGGATACGGCGACCCGCGTGCACGACGGGACGGAAGAGCAGGTGCCGATCGCGGCGCTGCGCTCCGGCGACATCGTGCTGGTGCGTCCCGGCGAGAGCGTGCCCGCGGACGGCGTCGTGCGGAAAGGCGCGAGTGCCGTCAACGAGTCGATGATCACCGGCGAGTCCCGGCCGGTGAAGAAGCGGGAAGGGGATGCCGTCATCGCGGGGACGATCAATGGCGAGGGCTCGCTGCGCGTCGAGGTCACCGGCACCGGCGAGGACACGAAGCTCTCGAAGATCATGCGCCTCGTGGCCGACGCCCAGCGCTCCAAGTCGCGGGCGCAGGTGCTGGCCGACCGCGCGGCGCAGATGCTCACCGGTGTCGCGATCGCGGCAGCACTGCTCACGATGGTCGTCTGGCAGCTGCTCGGTGCCCCGATCGACTTCTCCATCGTGCGGGTGGTCACCGTGCTGGTGATTGCGTGCCCGCACGCCTTGGGACTCGCCGTACCGCTCGTTGTCGCCATTTCGACGACGCTCGGCGCGCGCGCCGGGCTGCTCGTCCGCGACCGCCGCGGGCTCGAAGAAGCGCGCACGCTCGACACGGTGATCTTCGACAAGACAGGGACGCTCACCCTCGGCGAGTTCCGCGTGGTGGATCTGACCGTGGCGAACGGAACGTTGCCCGATGAGGCGCTGCGCGTCGCCGCCGCCATCGAAACGGACTCCGAACACCCCATCGCTCGTGGGATCGTCAAGACGGCGGAAGAGCGCCGCATCCGGGTGCCTGCGGTAAGCGGCTTCCGCGCGCTCCCCGGCCGGGGCGTCGCCGCGGTCGTGGACGGGACTGAGTACCGCCTGGGCGGGCCGGCGCTGCTCCGCGCCGAGAGCGCCAAGGTGTCGCCGGACCTCGAGCGTGCGGCGAACGCTGCGGCCCAGCGGGCCCAATCGGCCATCTATCTGCTGCGGGACGGGGCCGCGCTCGCCGTCTTCGCCGTGGCCGATGCGATTCGGCCGGAAAGCCGCGAGGCCATCGACGCGTTGCATCGTCGCGGCATCGAAGTCGCCATGCTCACAGGCGATGCTCGCGCGGTCGCCGACGCCGTGGCGAAAGACCTCGGCATCGACACGGTGTTCGCCGAGGTGCTTCCGGAAGACAAAGCCTCCAAGGTCCAGGAGCTTCAGCAACGGGGCAAGAAGGTCGCGATGGTGGGCGACGGCGTGAACGACGCACCGGCGCTCGCGACGGCCGACATCGGCATCGCGATCGGCGCCGGGACCGACGTGGCCGTCGAAGCCGGCCACATCGTCCTGGTCCGCTCCGATCCGCGCGACATTCCCAGAATCGTGACGCTGTCGCGCGCGACGTACCGCAAGATGGTGCAGAATCTGTGGTGGGCCGCGGGCTACAATATTGTCGCGATTCCTCTCGCGGCCGGCGTGCTGGCCGGGCAGGGAGTCTTGCTGACGCCGGCCCTCGGGGCGGTCTTGATGTCGGCCAGCACGGTCATCGTGGCCATCAACGCCCAGTTCTTGAAACGGGTCCAGCTGTAGAGCGATATCCGGCCTGAAGGTTGCTTCACACTCCCTTTAGACAGCCTTGGCCTCGCAGCGCGTAGCGTAAGCGTCGGATGCTCAGCCGTCGCGACTCTCACAAGGGAGGAATGTCATGCGCGTTGTTCCCGCTCTCGCACTCGCGAGCCTCGTCACCGCCGCCGTGCCATCCCTGGCCCGCGCCGAAGGATCGGCGTCGTGGCTGCGGGCCTACATGAGCAGCTACGGCTCGGCGCGGAGCTCCGGAGCGAGTCACGCCCTCATCCCTGCGTGGGCCCGGAAATACAACATGAATTGCTCCGGCTGCCACTACCCGGCGGCGCCGCGGCTCAATGCTGTCGGCATCAAGTTCCGCTGGGCTGGCTACCGCATGCCCGAGGAGATGGGGGAGAAAACCGACGTCAACCAGTTGTCGAATTACCTCGCGGTGCGCGCCCGGATGCGCGATGACTACGCCAAGACGGAAAACCAGAACGCTACCAACTCGTTCAGCTTCAACGACGTCACGCTGTTCTACGCCGGGGCGTTCGGGAAGAACTTCGCCGGGTACCTGGAGCTCGAGCGCGAGCCGACCGGCGAAGTGGGGCTCGTTTCCAACCTCCTCGGCGTTTGGGGGAAGGAATCCTCCTATCGCGGCTTCCGTGCGGGCCAGATGCACTGGCTGCTCCGCGACGGCGTTGCCGGCTTCGATCGTCCCACCGGGATCCGCACGCCCACGCCGCTCAGCGGAGCACTCACCGGAGGGACCAACGCCATCCCCTTCACCTTCTCGACCGACCAGCTGGGCGCGGAGTGGTTTTTCGTCACCGGTCGGAACCGTGTGTCCGCCGAAGTGCTGAACGGCATCAGGCCGGATGGATCAGCCGGCGCGACCGACACCGATCCCGAGAAAGACTTCGTCGTGACGGATCAGTACCTGCTCGACGAGCGGGGCTCGGGCATCACGGCCGTGGGATATTTCGGTACGGTGAAGGGCGTCAACGTCGGCGACCCGACTCTGCGGTCGCACTTCCTGCGGGTCGGGCTCAGCGCCAACAAGATCGTCAACAACTTCGAGGTGCTCGGCGGGTTTGTGTGGGGGAAGGATCGGGATCTGCCGCTGGCCACCGCCGACATCAGCGGAATGGGGTACTGGGTAACCGGCCAGTACATGTTCCCGAAGTCGTCGCTGACCGTGTTCGGCCGCTACGAGTTCGTGGATCCAAACACCGATGTGGACGACAACGGCGCGACGCGCTTCGTCCTCGGGGGGGTCATACCCATCGGCCTGCCGGAGTATCTGCGCTTCGCGATCGAAGGGGCGTTCGACTCACCCCAGGCGGCCGCCGCGGCGAAGCGGACCGGCTTGAC
>JBOHSJ010000156.1:0-4579 GCA_050733035.1 Gemmatimonadales bacterium
CTTGTTCTCGTGTACGAACTCGATCGGGTCCTCGATCGTGATGATGTGATCGGTGCGCGTGCGGTTGATGAGGTCGATCAGCGCGCACAGCGTCGTGGATTTGCCCGAGCCGGTCGGGCCGGTGACCAGCACGAGCCCTTTCTTGAGGTAGCAGAGCTTCTGCACCTCGTCACTCAAGCCCATCTCGTGCACCGTCACGACTTTGGCGGGAATCACGCGGAACACCGCGACCGGTCCCTTGCGGTCGCGCGCCGCGTTCACGCGGAACCGGGCCAACCCCGAGATCTCGTACGCGAAATCGGTGTCGCCCGTCTCCTTCCACTCCCCGCGGTTGCGCTCGGGCATGATCGACAGCACGAGCAGCTCGAGATCGTTCACGCTGAGCCCGGCGCCGTCCTGCCGCTTGATCTCGCCGTGCGTGCGAAACATCGGCGGCTCTCCGACGCGGAGGTGCAGGTCGGAGCTGCTCGATTGCACCAAGTCGCGCAGCAGCTTGCCCAGCCGCTGCTCGGCGGCCTTGTAGTGCGACGTGGCGAACTCGCCGGGCAGCGCGCTCGGCGCCGACGGCATGTCCGGCAAGGCCTGGGGGCTCTCGACCATCGGTGCCGCGGCGATGACCGAGGCGCGCGGCGGCGAGGGCGCCGGGGGCGTCTGGGTGCGGGGCGTCGTGGGGTGCCCGGCCGTTTTCGCATTGGCGACGGCAGGCCGCCGGACGGCGGTTTCGGGCGCCGCTGGCTCCGCAACCGCCGGAGCCGCTTGCTCTTGCGACGCCCTGCGAACCGCCGAAATCACGGCGGTCAAGCGGCCCCCCTCAGGGACGATCCGTACGCGCACCAGCCCCGTGCCGGCGGCATAGTCGAACTCGGTCTCGGACTGCTGGTCGATCTTGTCCGCCGCTTCCGGGGGCGCGACTTCGACCATCAGCGCGTAGATGTGCTGGTCGGTGAGCGGCTGCTTCGACACTTTGCGCGGCTTGCCGTCTTTGACGAGGGTGACCGGCTCGTCGGGCAGCAAATAGAGCTGATCCGCGCGCTCGCGCAGCATCACATCGACGAACGGGTCAAGCCGAGCAGGCATTCGATCAGTCCTCGGGCCGCGCGTAGAGGACGTGCGCGCGGTTCACAATGTGGACCTGGTCGGCCGTCGCGAGGGCAAAGAAGGGCTCAGCCGAGGCATTGAGATAATCGAGCAGCCGCGAGTGATGCTGCGGCAGCTCGAGGGTCGCGGAGCCGCTCAGTTCGGAGCCATCCGCGAGCGTCACTATGAGGCTCGCGTGTTTCGCGGCGGAGTTGCGGGCCGCATCCTCCGCGGGCGGGGGCACCGTCAGGGTCACTGTGCGCGCCTTGGCCACCAGCAATACGCTGGCGCCGTCTTCCTTCGGTCGAAACGGGAAAAAACCCTCGGCGCGATTGAGCATGTCGAGCGGCGTCTCCGGTCCGGCGTGCTGGGGCACGCGCTCCATGACGTAGATCTCACCGGCGCGCGGCTCGCCGGCCGTCATCCGCAACTTGGCGGGGATGGCAACGCGGGGAATCGAGAACCCAGCAACCACGTCACCGGCCCCGACATTGCACCGAGACCGGCGCTCGGTTCTCGCACGCGATCGTCTCGTTCATGCCAACTGCGATCGGCCCACAGGCCGTGCGGTGCGCGGTCTCCGTCGCCTCGGCTGCCGTGCTCCCTGCCGCCGTGGCGCAGTTCGAACGGCCCTGAAACTCCATGCAAACCGTGCATTCCTGATTCGCGCTCGCGGTGGACATATAGAAGAAGAGCGCGATGATCAGAGCTATGATGGCCAGGGTGATCGCAGTCGAGCGCTTCATAGGCCTCGTGGGTGAGGGGTGAAGGTGGCGAGGAGCGTGATTTTGCGCCAGAGCATCGATCACATATTGTGTAGGGAATGACTGGCATTGTGCGAATCTTGATGGTCGGCTTCGGCGTGCTGGCGCTGGCGCTCATGTTCGTCGCCGTCTCGTCATGGCGCAATCGCCGCCGCGTGAGCTCCTTCGTCGGTTTTCTCGCCGCCGCGCTGTTCTTCTCGCTCGGCTTGCTGTGCGGCGCGATCACGGTCGGCATTCGCGGCTACCGCGCCCTGACGGAAGAGGTCGTGGCCGCCAGGATTACGACGGAGCCGATCGTGGGGGTCCCGCACCGATTCCGCGCGACCGTGACGCTGGCCGACAGCAGTCTTCACATGTTCGATCTCGCGGGCGACGCCGTCTACCTGGACGCCCATGTGCTGAAATGGCGCCCGATCGGGAATTTCCTCGGCCTGCACACGGTGTATGAGCTCGATCGCATCGCCGGCCGCTACCAGGCCCTGGGCGACGAGCAGACGCAGGAGCGGACCGTCTACTCCCTGGCGGCCGCGAAGCCGGTGGACGCGTTCGATCTGGCGCGCCGGTACTGGGTGCTGCGGCCCTTCGTCGACGCGGAGTACGGCTCGGCGACGTTCATCGGCGCAACAGCGCGAGGGGGAGGTACCTACGAGGTTCGCGTCTCGACAACAGGACTCCTGGTACGGCCGCTCCGGACCAGGTAAGCTTCCCGCCGTGGCTGACAAGAAAACGAAACCCAACTACTCCAATGCCTGGCGCGAAGCGCGCGACCTGATCTGGCAGTATCGGAGACGGCTCGGGCTCGGCCTCGGGCTGATGCTCATCAACCGGTTTGCCGGGCTCGTGCTGCCGGGATCGTCCAAGTACATCATCGATCACGTCATTCAGGACCGGCGGACGGACCTGCTGGGCGTGATTGCCGCGGCCGTCGGCGCCGCGACGCTCGTCCAGGCGGTGACCTCGTTCGGCCTGTCGCAGGTGCTGGGCGTCGCGGCGCAGCGCGCCATCACCGAGATGCGCAAATCGATCCAGGCCTTCGTATTGCGGCTCCCGATCGGGTACTTCGACTCCACCAAGACCGGCATCCTGATCTCGCGCATCATGACCGATGCGGAGGGCATCCGAAACCTGGTGGGCACGGGCCTGGTGCAGCTCGTGGGCGGCCTCGTCACGGCGAGCATCGCGCTGGGCGTGCTGTTCTGGCTCAACTGGCAGCTCACCGCGATCTCGATCCTGATTCTGGCGGTATTCGGCGGCGGCATGGCGTACGCCTTCTCGACGCTGCGGCCGCTGTTCCGGGACCGCGGCAAGCTGAACGCCGACGTGACGGGGCGCCTGGCGGAGACACTGGGCGGGATCCGCATCGTCAAAGCCTACCGGTCCGAGCGCGGCGAGCGGCTCGTGTTCGCGCGCGGGGCTCACAAGCTGTTCCGCAACATCGCGACGACGATGACCGGCGTCTCGGGACTGGGCGCGTTTGCGACACTGGTCATCGGCGCGATCGCGGTCGTGATGATCCTCGTCGGCGGGCGGGCGGTGCTGACGGGGACGATGACGCTGGGCGACTTCGTCATGTACGTGTTCTTCGTCGGGCTGGTGGCGGCGCCGCTGATCGGCATCGCATCGATCGGGACCCAGATCACCGAAGCGTTTGCCGGGTTGGACCGCATCTACGAGCTGCGGCGCATGACGACGGAGGATGCCGAAGACGCGCAGCGCGCGCCGCTCGGTCTCGTCCGCGGCGACGTCGGCTTCGATCATGTGACATTCGCATACAAGCCGGGCGTGCCCGTTCTGAAGGACGTCTCGTTCCGCGCGCCGGCCGGATCGACGACCGCTCTGGTGGGTTCGTCCGGGTCGGGGAAGAGCACGCTGATCGGGCTCGTGCTGGCGTTCAACCGGCCGGAACAGGGCCGTGTGCTGGTGGACGGCCGCGATCTCGCCTCGGTGCCGCTGGCCGACTATCGCACGCAGCTGGGCGTCGTGCTGCAAGACAACTTTCTGTTCGACGGCACGGTCGCCGAGAACATCGCGTTCGCGCGCCCGCACGCGACCCGGGACGAGATCGTGGCGGTGGCGCGCATCGCGCACTGCGATGAATTCGTCGAGCAGTTCGAGGAGAAATACGATACCGTCGTGGGCGAGCGGGGCGTGAAGCTGTCGGGCGGCCAGCGCCAGCGGATCGCGATCGCGCGCGCCATTCTGGCCGACCCCAGAATCCTGGTGCTGGATGAGGCGACGTCGAGCCTCGATTCGGAGAGCGAAGCCAAGATTCAGGATGGGCTGCGCGCGTTGCGGCGGGGCCGGACGACGTTCGTGATCGCCCACCGGCTTTCCACGATTCGCAGCGCCGATCAGATCCTGGTGCTCGAGGGCGGGCAGATCGTCGAGCGAGGGACGCACGAGGAGTTGCTGACGGCGAATGGAAGGTATCGGCAGCTGTACGATAAGCAGTACCATTTCGAGCGGGATCGATTCATCAATCCAGGGGAAGATTTTACACCCGAACCAGAGCAGGGGCTGGCTGTTCCACCTCTTGCTCCCCCCAGCAGACTCTAAGGCCCAAGTTCCGAGAGAAGTTGCGAGGTTGCCCAGACGGCGAAGTGGCTTCAAGCTGCGAGCTTCAAGCTTGGAGCCACTTTGCCGTCTGAGCAACTTTGCAACTTGATTAGTTAGTTGACAGTGACTTGCCCGCCCGTCATCGCGAGCAGCGGCAGATTCGGCTGCGCAGTGCACTGAAC
>JBOHSJ010000157.1:0-9019 GCA_050733035.1 Gemmatimonadales bacterium
GCTGGTGGGAGTCTCTGGGAGTCCTCAGCTCGCGCAGCAGCTCGTGGTGGTGGACCTTCGTTGAGCCAGCGGCGGCGCGGGTTTCGATCCACAATGCGGGTCTTTCAATCCACTCTGCGCGAGCATCGATCGACGGTGCGCCTCCTTAAATGGCCAGCGCGCGCCGTTAAATGACCGATTCGCGTGCTTCGATGACCCGTGCGCCTCCTTAGGTGCCTAGTGCGCCTCCTTAAAGGACCAATGCGCCTCCTCAAAAGGCCCGTGCGTCTCCATTTTTCCCCGATACGTGTCCTTAAATCGGCGGTTACCGTCCATTTTCCCGCCGCGAGCGTGCTCATGTGGCGCCGGAGCGTCCATTTTTTCGGTGTGACGCTCCCCAAATCGCCGATTAGGGTCCATTCGCGCTCGATGAGCGAGCTCTCGGAGGCCAATTCTGCGCCTTCGGACGGGCGATCGCCTTTCATTCTCCCCGGATCGGCGTCCTCCGGCAGTTGAAGGGGCCCTTTGTGCCAAGGAGTGGTCTGATCGTCGGGTGTATCCGTGCGCTGAAGCGCCGGCTTGGCCACTACGCGAGCCCTGAAGCGCTCATCGGTCTGGAGGGTTTTGGTGGGCCGTGCTTCAGCTCCTGATCGCGTACGTACGCCGTGACGGCACTGGCACCCTTCAGGCCTTGCACGAGGCGTGGAGCGGCGTAGACCAGGTCGTCCATGAGAGGTGGGCATAGAACCGGAACGCCATGCGCCGAGGATATCAGACGCGCGCGACGGTTCCCAACCAAACGAACGCGTGGGGCGTCCTTCAGGACGCGCGACTTGGCCGAGCCGGCCCTTTCGGGCACGGATAGAACGACGGCTCGGGCTTCAGGATCTCGATGAAGGATCGAAATCGAGTGGTTGTTGAGGATCCGTGCGCGCTGAAGCGCCGGCTCGGCGAAGGCGCGAGCCCTGAAGGGCTCATCGTCTCTTCGTGCCCGGTGGCCCGTGCTTGAGCTCCTGGTCGCGAACGTACGCGGTAACACCCGCCAGCTGCCGAATGCCCACCGACCGAAAGTCATAGCCCTTCTCCCAACGAAGCCCTCCGCGAGATGCGTGGCCGTCGCGGTTCGCGAGCCGCGCGCTCGCGCCTTTCAGACCCTGGACTAGCCGCGGCGCGTCGTAGACCGGCGGGAGCTCGAGAAGCAGATGCACATGGTCTGACACGATCCCCATCTCCACGACCCGCGCACCGTGCCTTTTCGCTTCGGCGAGCAGGAAGGGACCGAGGAAGTGTGCGACGCCTTCGTCGATGAGCGGCAAACGTGCCCAAGTCGTCCAGGAGAGGTGGGCATAGAAACGGAACGGCATGGTCGAGGATATTGAACGGGAGCGACGGTTACCAACCAAACGAACGCGTGCGGCGTCCTTCAGGACGCGTGTAGTAGCCGAGCCGGCCCTTTAGGGCACGGCTAAAACGACGGCTCGGCCATCATTCTCAAATCGTAGACCGAAACTCGTTGGGTCAATCCGTGCGCTCAAGCGCCGGCTCATACCCAAGCTGTGCCCTCGCTTGAGCGTAGCTGACGGTAGAACCCGGGTCGCTTAAGCAGTATTCCTGCCGGAGCGCTAGCTGCGTTGGTTACGAACAGGACACATGTCTCACAGTTTCGCGATTCATGGCGTCACCCTACCCCTACCCCCTTCGCATACAGCGGAAACTCCTCCACCAACGCGCGCACCTCCCCCTTCACCTTCTGCACCGTCGCCTCATCCCGCTTCGTCAGCACCGTATCGATCAGCTCCGCCACGCGCTCCATCTCCTCGACTCCTAAGCCCCGTGTCGTAACGGCAGGCGTGCCGACCCGGATGCCGCTCGTCACGAACGGCGACTGCGGATCGCCGGGGATCGTGTTCTTGTTCACCGTGATCGCCGCGCGGTCGAGCAGGATCTCGGCGTCCTTCCCCGTGATGTTCTTCTTGCGCAGATCCACGAGCATCAGATGGCTGTCCGTCCCGCCGGAGACGATCGCATAGCCGAGCGAGATCAACCGGTTTGCAAGCACCTGCGCGTTCGCCACGACCTGCTTCGCGTACAGCTTGAAGTCGGGCTGCGACGCCTCAAGTAGTGCTACAGCCTTCGCCGCGATCACGTGCTCGAGCGGCCCACCCTGCGTCCCCGGAAAGACTTGCTTGTCCACCGCTTTCGCGAGCTCGCTCACGCACAAGATGAGCCCACCGCGCGGACCGCGCAGTGTCTTATGAGTCGTGGTGGTGACTATTTGCGCGTGGGGGACGGGGGACGGGTAAACCCCTCCCGCCACCAGGCCCGCGAAATGCGCCATGTCCACGACCAGCACCGCGTCCACCTCATCGGCAATCGACCGCAGCGCCGGGAAATCGACGATGCGCGCGTATGCGCTGCCGCCACCGATCAGGATCTTGGGCCGCTCCTTCTTTGCGACCTCGCGCACCAGATCGTAATCGATCCGCCCCGTGTCCTCGCGCACCGTGTACGCCGTCGCCTTGAACAGCTGCCCCGAGAAATTCACCGGCGAGCCGTGCGTGAGATGGCCGCCGTGCGGCAGCGCCAGGCCGAGCAGCGTGTCGCCGAACTTCGCGACGGCGAGATAGGCCGCCATGTTCGCCTGCGCGCCCGAGTGCGGCTGCACATTCGCGTGCTCCGCCCCGAACAGCTGCTTCGCCCGGTCGATCGCAAGCTGCTCGACCTGATCCACGATCTCGCAGCCGCCGTAGTAGCGTTTCCCCGGCAACCCCTCGGCGTACTTGTTGTTCAGCGCCGTCCCCATCGCTTCGAGCACCGCGATCGAAACGAAGTTCTCGCTCGCGATCAGCTCGAGCCCGTGCTCCTGGCGGGCCACTTCCTGATTGATGAGCGCGCGGATCTTAGGATCGACATCGCTCAACGGCGCCTGACGATCGGTCATGTCGTTCTGCTCCCTGCTCCCTGCTCCCTGCTCCTTATCATTTGTCGATTTTCTCCACGCGCCGCTGATGGCGGCCGCCTTCGAAGTTCGTATCCAGCCACTTGCGCAGGATGTTCACGCCCTGCTCTTCATTCACGAACTGTGCCGGCAACACCAACAGGTTCGAATTCCCGTGCTGCCGTGATAACTCTGCCACCTGCTCATTCCATGCCAAGGCAGCTCTGACCTTCGGAAAGCGATTAGCTGCATATGACATGCCAAGGCCAGTACCGCAGGTGAGTACGCCTCGCTGCACCTGGCCGCTGCTCACTGCTTTAGCGACGGGCTTGGCATAGTCAGGATAATCGTCCGCCGGATCCAGCTTCTCGGGACCGACATCGATTGGCTCGTATCCAAGCTTTTTCAGCTCGTCGACAAGCCGGTTCTTGAGTTTGAAGCCGACATGGTCCGCTCCAACATAAATCTTCTCAGCCATCGCAGTGACCCGATAGCCGATAGCTGATAGCCGATAGCTCAAACAAAATTCTGTCTCACCTTCGCAATCGCCGCGATCCTTCTCTCCGCCAGCCGGTCCGCGGCCTTATAGCTCGGAATCCGCTCCTCGGCCGCGATGTCGAACACGGTGCGAATCGTGTTGTAGATCTCGCCCGCCTTGTTGCGCGCCCGCTCCATCGTCCAGCCCTGCAGCTCGGCGTTCACGTTCACCAACCCGCCGGCGTTGATCACGTAATCGGGCGCGTACGTGATCCCCTTCTCCTCCAGCATGTCGCCATGCCGCTCCTCGGCGAGCTGATTGTTGGCGCCACCCGCCACGATGTCCACCTTCAGCTGCGCGAGCGTCTGATCGTTGATGATCCCGCCCAGCGCGCACGGCGCGAACACGTTCGCCTGCACACCATAAATCTCGTCGGGTGCCACCGCCTTTGCGTCGAAATCCTTGACAACTTTCTCGACCTTTGAGGCATCAATGTCCGTCACCACGAGCTCCGCGCCTTCCTTATAAAGGAGCTCACTGAGGTAATACCCGACGTTGCCGCAGCCCTGAATCGCGACGGTCTTGCCACGCAGCTCGGAGTCGCCATAGCGGTGCTTGGCGCACGCCTTCATGCCGCGATACACGCCGAACGCCGTCACCGGTGACGGATCGCCCGACTTCCCGATCAATCCCGTGACGTGGTCCGTCTCCGCCTTGATGAATTCCATGTCACCCACGGACGTGCCGACGTCTTCCGCGGTGATGTACCGGCCGCCGAGCGCTTTCACGTGGCGGCCGTGCGCGCGGAAAATCGGCTCGCGATTGCGAATCTTGTTGTCGCCGATGATGACTGATTTCCCTCCACCCAAATTCAGCCCCGCAACCGCCGCTTTGTATGTCATTCCTCGAGCGAGCCGCAGACAGTCAATGAGGGCTTCGCGATCGGTCGCGTAGTTCCAGAAGCGCGTCCCGCCCAGCGCTGGGCCGAGCGTCGTGTCGTGGATCGCGATGATGCCGCGGTAGCCCGACGAAGGCTCGTACACCAGCGACACCTGCTCGTGCTCGTGCTCCTCGAGCAGCGCGAACAATGCGCTCGATTGCTCAGGCGTTACGGAGCGACCGAGCGATAACGATTCGCTGGATTTCACTCGTTCCTTCATAGATCTCGGTGACCTTTGCATCACGGAAGAGTTTCTCGACGGGGAAGTCCCGCATGTAACCATACCCCCCGAAGAGCTGGATCGCCTGTGTCGTAACCCACATCGCCGTCTCGGACGCGAACAACTTCACCATGCTGGCGTGCAGCGTGATGTCCTCGCCGGCATCCTTGCGCGCGGCCGCCCGATGCGCGAGCGCCCGCGCCGCCTCGGTGCGCGTGGCCATGTCGGCGAGCTTGAACTGCACCGCCTGGAACTCCTGGATCGGCTTCCCGAACTGCTGCCGCTCGGCGCAGAACCGCAGACAGTGCTCGATGGCGCGGCGCGAAATGCCCACCGCCTGCGCCCCGATCCCCAGCCGCCCCGCGTCCAGCCCCTCCATCGCGTACACGAACCCCATCCCCTCGTCGCCCAGCATGTGGGCCGCAGATACACGCAGATCTGATAGTTCGATTCCCGCGGTATTCGAGGCACGGAGACCCATTTTGTCTTCCGGTTTGGCTGCCTTGTAGCCCTTGGAGTCGGTCGGCACGATGAATGTCGAAATGCCCTTGGCACCGCGGCGCGCGTTCGGTTGATCGGTGCGCACCATGATCATCATGAGGTCGGCCGTGCCGGCGTTGGTCGCCCACGCCTTGGCGCCGTTCAGCACCCAGTCCTTGCCGTCCTTGGTCGCCTGCGCGCGCAACGACGCCGCGTCGGAGCCCGCTTCGGCCTCGGACAGCGCGAACCCGGCGAGCAATTCGCCGCGCGCCATCGGCTTCAGCCAGCGCTGCTTCTGCTCCGGCGTGCCGTGCTGCACGAGCATCGTGGTGGGAATCGCGTTGTGGATGCCTATCGAGACGGCAATGGCGGCATCGGCGGCAGAGATCTCCTCGAGCGCGAGGAGATAGGTCAGCGTGTCGAGCCCCATACCGTCGTATTCCTCGGGCGTGCACATACCGAGGAAGCCGAGTTTGCCCAATTCGTTTATGACATCTCTTGGAAACTCACACGTACGATCCCATTCAGCGGCGAATGGCTCGATTTTTTCCTTGGCGAAGTCGCGCGCCAGCGCGACGACTTCGCGCTGTTCAGTCGCGGTAAGCATAGAACCCCTGCCCCGACTTTCTGCCGAGCTGGCCCGCCGCAACCATCTGCTTCAGCAAGGGAGCCGGCCGGTACTTCGGGTCTCCGAATCCTTCCTGTAAGACCTCGAGAATGGCCAGGCAGACGTCGAGACCGATCAGATCGGCCAACGCCAACGGACCGAGTGGGTGATTCATTCCCAGCTTCATGACCTGATCGACCGCCTCGGGCGTGGCGATCCCCTCCTGCACGCAGAAGATCGCCTCGTTGATCATGGGCATGAGCACGCGATTCGACACGAATCCCGGCGCGTCCTTCACGACGACGGGCGTCTTCTTCAGTTCCTCGACAACCTCGAGAACTCTGCGAACGGTCTCATCATCTGTTTGCAAGCCCTTCACAACCTCCACCAACGGCATTACCGGCACCGGATTCATGAAATGCATCCCGATGACCTGATGCGGTCGCTTGGTCTGAGCGGCGATCTCGGTGATCGAAATCGAGGAGGTGTTCGATGCGAGGATCGTGCCGGGTGGCGCGAGCCGGTCGAGGTCCTCGAAGATCTGGAACTTGATCTCGGGATTCTCGGTCGCGGCCTCAACAGCCAAATCAAGGTTGTCGAGGTTGTCGAGGTTGGTGGAGGTTCTGATCCGGCTGACAGTCTCTGCTCCCTGCTCCCTGCTCCCAGCTCCCTTTTTCACCAAGCGAGCGATGTTTGCCTCAATCGTCTGCAGCGCGCGGGCGAGCTGATCGGCGGCGACATCGATCAGCGTGACGTTCCAACCGGCTTGGGCAAAGACATGCGCGATCCCGTTGCCCATCGTCCCGGCGCCCACGACGGCGACTCTGCTCATCCGGCGAGCCAGGTGCGCGGCTGCTTCACGCGCTTGCCGATCACCGCAAGAATGCCGGCAATGATGACGATCGTGCCGATGATCCCGCCCTCAGGCCCGAACGTGCCGCCGTCCACCCACTGATGGGTGCCGGGCGTGTACTCGACCGCCGGAACGCGAAACATGTAGCCGGAGACGGGCGCGTCGAACGCCAGCGCCAGGCCGGCGTTCCAGCCGAAATGCAAGCCCCAGGCGAGCGCCATGCCGCCCGCCGAGAAGAACGCGAACGAGAGCCAGATGCCGGCGAGCGCGATGTTCAGCGCCGCCACGAACGTCACGTGGGGGTTGGCAAGATGTGCGACCGCGAAGCCGATCGCCAGCACCAACGTCGCGGGCAGCGGCCCGATCGCGTCGGCCAGGCGCCGCAGTGGGAAGCCGCGGAACATCAGCTCCTCGGCCAATGCCGCGCACAGGAACATGACGCCGAGCCACAGCGCGACGCGCGGCCA
Organism: Gemmatimonadales bacterium; assembly: GCA_050733035.1. Taxonomy (GTDB): domain Bacteria; phylum Gemmatimonadota; class Gemmatimonadetes; order Gemmatimonadales; family GWC2-71-9; genus 20CM-2-65-7. The sequence continues at coordinate 6,963 of JBOHSJ010000157.1, forward strand.
GCGCTCCCAGTCACCCGTGAGCGAGACGTTGGTCCGATCCACGACGAACGCGAGTCCGATCGCGACCGCCGCCATCAGCATGCCGAAGGCCATGCCGTTCACCAGCCGCGACGCGACGGGCGCCCGCCACCCGAGCCGCGCCCACGACTCCTTGGCGAGCACCTTGCCCACGAAGACCGTCGCGACCATGAACCCGATCAGGCCGTAGACCACGTCGCGCAGGAACTGCCATCCCTGCCCGCCCCACGGTGGCAGCCTGGAGAGCGCGAGTGTGACCACGATTCCGACGACGGCGAAGAGCAGCACCCAGCCCAGCGCAATCGCGACGCGCTTCACATCCTCAAACGAAACGCGCGCCATCAGAGGCGCGCGCGAATCGTGGGAGTCAGCTTCGTCAGGACTGGCACGAGCACAGCCAGCTTGATCAGATCTCCCAGCAGGAACGGCACCGTGCCGAACCGCGCCGCGGCGGAAATGTCGCCCGTGAGAATCGCCAGCTGGGCGAGGCCGCCGAGGTGAATCAGCACCAGCCCTGCAACAACGCCGCACGCCACACGCCACACGCGCGATCCGTCCGCCATGACCACGCCGACAGCCCACGCCGCTACCGGGTAGGCCAGCAAATACCCACCCGTCGGGCCGAGCAGCCGCGCGACGCCCACCAGCGGCACCGTCGGCGTGAACACCGGAAGTCCCGCCGCCCCCATCGCGAGATACAGGATCATGCTCAAGGCGCCGAGCCGCGCGCCGAGCAGGCCGCCGACCAGCAGGACGGCCATCGGCTGCAGCGTCATCGGCACCGGAGTCCCGGGCAGAGGGACAGCAACCTGAGCCGCGAGACCGACGAGAAGCGCGCCCAGTACAACGCCGCACGCACGAACGCCCCACGCATGTCGCCGCACGCCCAACGCTAGATCTGTCATTTAGAGCATCTCCACTGACAGGGCCACTGCATTCCCGCCGCCGAGACAGAGCGTGGCGAGGCCAGTCCGCTTTCCGTACTGCTTCAGCGCATACAAGAGTGTCGTCAGGACGCGCGCGCCGGAAGCACCGATTGGATGACCGAGCGCCACGGCGCCGCCGTGCACGTTGACCCGGCTCCAGTCCCAGCCCAGCGCCCGGCCGTCGGCCAGCGCCTGCACCGCGAACGCCTCATTCGCTTCGATGAGATCGTAGTCGGAAATCTTGGCGCCGGTCTTCTTCATCAGGTTCTGCACGGCGACGATCGGCGCGAAGAAGAGATCCTTCGGCTCGCCGCCGCCCGTTGCGTAGCCGGTGATTCTGGCCATCGGCTTCACGCCGTGCGCGTTGGCGAATGCGAGGGACGATACGACTAACGCGCTCGCGCCATCGTTCAGCCCGGGAGCGTTGCCCGGCGTGACCGAGCCATCCTTTGCGAACGACGGCTTGAGCGAAGCGAGCTTCTCGAGCGAAGTGTCGGCTCGCGGGGCTTCATCCTTTTCGACTTTATCAACGGGCACGATTTCCGCCTTGAATCGACAGGCCTCGATAGCCGTGACCGCTTTCTGATGGCTGTGGAGCGCGAACTCATCCTGGTCTTTGCGCGAAACGCCGGCCTTCTTCGCCGTGTACTCGGCCAGGTTGCCCATGTGGGTGTTGGAGAACGAATCCCACAGCCCGTCGCGAATCATGCCGTCCACCAGCTCGCTGTTGCCGGCCTTGATCCCGCCGCGCATGCCGTACACGTAATGCGGCGCGTTCGACATCGACTCGAACCCGCCGGCGACGACGCATTGTTCGTCGCCCGCCTTGATCGCCTGCGCGGCGAGCATCACCGCTTTGAGCCCCGAGCCGCAGACCTTGTTGATCGTCATCGCGGGGATCGTGCCGGGCAGCCCGGCGTGAATCGCCGCCTGGCGCGCAGGCGCCTGCCCTTCACCGCCCTGCAGCACGTTCCCCATGATCACTTCGTCGACGGCGTTGTCGGGGACGCCGGAGCGCCGCATGGCTTCGCGAATCACCAGGGCGCCCAGACGGGGCCCGGGTAATGGCGATAGACCGCCGAGGTACTTGCCGATCGGCGTCCGGCAGGCGGA
>JBOHSJ010000158.1:0-15074 GCA_050733035.1 Gemmatimonadales bacterium
TCCAGATAGTGCTGAAGCAGCAAAGCTGCCGCCATCGCATCAATATCGGATTTGCGCCCCCGCGTCGAGCCGCCCATTTCGCGCACCGCCGCGAGCACGCGCGCCGTCGTCATCCGCTCGTCCCACATGGTCACCTCCAGGCCCTCACCCACGCGACGCTTGATATCATCGGCGAGGCTTCTCGCGGCGTGAGCGGCATCACCGTCGGCCCCGGATTCGTCGAGCGGGAGGCCGACCACGATCGCTACAACATTGTGCTTGGTGATCAGTTCGAGTAGCTGCGCCATGGGGAAACGCTTCCCGGCGCGGCGGGTGAGCGTGGCGAGCGGCTGGGCGAGGGTCTGGGTTTCGTCCGAAAGCGCGAGACCGATTCTGCGTTGGCCCCAGTCTACGGCGAGGATGCGCCCTTTGAGCGGAATGTTGGAATGATGGAATGAGGGAATGTCTTCTCGCTCCATCATTCCATCATTCCATCGTTCGGTCATCCCTGCGACATCGTCTGGAAGAACTCGGCGTTGGTCTTGGTACGCTTGAGCCGCTCCAACAGAAACTCGATCGCCTCCACGGGCGGCATGTCGGAGAGGAAGTTGCGGAGCAGGTAGACCTTGTTGAGCTCTTCCTTGGTGAGGAGCAGCTCTTCCTTGCGGGTGCTGCTGCGCTGCACGTCGATCGCCGGGAACGTCCGCCGCTCGGCGATGCGCCGGTCGAGAATCACTTCCGAGTTACCGGTGCCCTTGAACTCCTCAAAGATCACTTCGTCCATGCGGGAGCCGGTATCGATCAGCGCGGTCGCCAGAATCGTGAGCGAGCCGCCGCCTTCGATGTTGCGCGCCGCGCCGAAGAAGCGCTTGGGCTTCTGCAGCGCGTTGGCGTCCACACCGCCCGAGAGGATCTTGCCCGAGTGCGGCACGACCACGTTGTGCGCGCGGCCGAGGCGCGTGATTGAGTCGAGCAGAATCACGACGTCCTTGCCGTGCTCCACCAGGCGCTTCGCCTTCTCGATCACCATGTCCGCGACCTGCACGTGGCGGTCGGCGGGCTCGTCGAACGTCGAGGAGACGACCTCCACGTTCGGCCCCTTCACGTTCTCCTCCATATCGGTCACCTCTTCGGGCCGCTCGTCGATCAGCAGCACGATCAGGTACACCTCGGGATGATTCTCGATGATGGAGTTGGCGAGCTTCTGCATCAGGATGGTCTTACCGGCCTTGGGCGGCGACACGATCAGGCCGCGCTGCCCCTTGCCGATCGGTGACAGGATGTCCATCACCCGCATCGACAGATCGCCGTCTTTGCGCTCGAGCTTGAGCTGCTGCTCGGGATAGCGGGGCCGCAGGTTGTCGAACGCGACGCGATGCTTGGCCTTCTCGGGCTCTTCGCCGTTGACGACTTCGACCTTCAGCAGCGCGAGATAACGTTCGCCTTCCTTCGGCGGGCGCACCTGGCCCGTGATCGTGTCGCCCGTGCGCAGATCGAACCGCTTGATCTGGCTGGGGGACACGTAGATGTCGTCCGGGCCGTAGAGGTAATTCCAGTCGGCGCTGCGGAGGAATCCGTAGCCTTCCGGCAGGATTTCGAGCACGCCCTCGCCGCGTAGAACGGTGTCGGAATCGAGGAGGGATTGCTCGATGCGGAAAATGAGATCCTGCTTGCGGAGCCCAGAGTAGTTGGTGATGTTCAGGCTCTCGGCCATCGCGTGTAGTTCCGCGACGGACTTTCTCTTCAATTCGGCGATATCCACTTGTGCTTCAGCTCCGTTTGTGCGCTACGGCGGGGGAAACCCGGGATGGGGGATTGGTCCTGGTTGAAAATGGAAACTTGGGAAATTGGCGGTGTGCGAACGCCCAAGTATAGCGAGCGGGCGTGACCCTCACAAGGTTCCTGGCGGCGTGGCGAACGACCCCCCTCCACGACCGCGAAGTTATTGACGCCCTTGTAGATCCGGTGCACGCCGGGCCCCCACACTCCGCGGAATTGGCAGCCGCCCTCCGGCAATGGCCGGGGACCTACTACTGGTCGGACGACGGCGACGGACGCCATCTCGTCCTCACCCGTCCGACGCAGAACGTGCGCGAGTCGTGGTTAACACACGCGCTGTTGTTCATCGCCGTGCTGTTCACCATGACCCTGTCCGGCGCGATCATGGTCGGCGCGATCCCGGCGTATCCGAGTGGTTGGAGCCCGGCAGTCATGCTGCGGGGGCTGCCGAGCGGATTGTCATTTTCGCTGCCGCTGCTCGCGATCCTCTTGTGCCACGAGCTGGGCCATTACATCACCGCACGCCATTACCAGCTGAGTGTTTCGCCGCCTTTTTTCATTCCTGGGGCGCCGGCGCCGATTGGGATCGGCACGTTCGGCGCGTTCATTCGGCTCCGGACGATCGTGAGCGACCGGCGGCAGCTGTTCGACGTGGGCGTCGCTGGGCCGATCGCCGGATTCGTGGTCGCGCTGCCGCTGCTGTGGTGGGGCCTCGCGCATAGTCAGCCGTGGCCCGATTCACCCATCCCGGGCATGGCTATCCCGTGGGCGGGGGAAGCGCTGGCGCCGGGTGATTCGGCCATCACCTGGGTGATCCGGCACTTCATGTGGGGCGCCGCGACGCCGATCATGCTGCATCCCACCGCGCTCGCGGGTTGGTTCGGGATATTTGTGACGATGCTCAACCTGCTTCCCATGGCTCAGCTCGACGGCGGGCACATCCTGTTTGCGGTGTTCCCCGCCCAACACCGCCGCGTGGCGCGCGTGTTCTGGGTCTTCATCATGCTGCTCTCGTGGTTTTCGGTGACTTGGCTGATCTGGGGACTGGCCGTGCTCGTCCTTTCACGGGGGCAGCTCGGTCACCCTCCGGTGCTCGACGCATACCGGCCGCTGCCGAAATCCCGCTATTGGCTTGCCTGGATGAGTCTGGTGCTCTTTCTGCTCACGTTTGCGCCGGTACCGTTTCGATCCTAAGGCGCTATCGGGTAACGGCTATCGGCTACCGGGTTTTTCAAGGCCACCACCTCATAGCCGATAGCCAATAGCCGATAGCTCGTTTGCGGGCTAGCATAGTGGCACCTCCACCGTGGTGTATACAATGCGGTATACCTCCGTCGCCCTAGGTTTGCTGTGTGCTCCCGTTCTCCTGCACGCGCAAGGCACACGCCTCCTCCGACAACCGACGGTGAGCAATGCGCAGGTCGCGTTCGCGTACGCGGGCGACATCTGGGTAGCGAGTCGCGACGGCGGCGACGCCAAGCGACTCACGAGCTTTGCGGGAACGGAATCGAATCCTCACTTCTCGCCCGACGGCAAGCAGATCGCGTTCAGCATGCAGTACGGCGGCAACACGGATCTCTACGTCATCGATGCAGCGGGCGGCGAGGCGCGCCGGCTGACGTGGCATCCCGCGCCGGACGTCGCGCGTGGCTGGACGCCGGACGGCAAACAGGTCTTGTTCAGCTCAGGCCGTGTCCACGCTCCCGCGGTCGGGGTGGAGCAGCTCTGGACGATCGCGGCCACGGGCGGCGTGCCCGAGCGACTGCCGCTGCCGGACGGGCTACGCGGCGCGTTTTCGCCTGATGGGCAACGGCTCGCCTACGAAAAGGTGTCCCGGTGGGACGTCGAGTGGCGCAACTACCGCGGCGGACAGACCCATCCCATCTCGATCTACACGCTCTCGTCCAAGGCGGTGGATACCGTCCCGTCGCAGGGGACGCTGGACATCTGGCCATCGTGGATGGGCGACGCGATTTACTTCATCTCCGATCGCGACTGGGCCGCCAACGTCTGGAAGTACGACCCCGCGACGAAGCAGCTCGTTCAGCTCACGCATCACAAGGACTACGACGTCAAGGCGCTCGACGCGGGCGGCGGCGTCGTCGTGTACGAGCAGGCGGGGTATCTCCACCTGCTCGAGCCGGCCACGGGCAAGGATCGGCAGCTCGCCATCACGTGTCGGGGCGACCTGCCGTGGGCCGAGCCCCGCTGGGTCAATGCGGCGCGCTGGATCGAATCGGCGTCGCTCTCGCCCAGCGGCGCCCGCGCACTCTTTGCGGCGCGGGGCGAGATCTTCTCCGTGCCCGCCGAGAAAGGCGATGCGCGCAATCTGACGCGCACATCCGGCGTCGCGGATCGCACGCCCGTGTGGTCACCCGACGGCAAGCAGGTCGCCTGGTTCTCCGACGCCAGCGGCGAGTACCGCTTGATGATCGGCACCCAAGAGGGCCTCAACGCGCCGCGGGAAGTCACGTTCGAGCAGCCGACGTTCTTCCACACCGCCAGCTGGTCGCCGGACGGCACGTTTCTCGCCGTCACCGATGAGGGGCTGAACCTGCTGCTGGTCGAAGTCGCCACAGGGAAGGTGACGCGCATCGACGGCGACACGTATGCGCATCCGGAGCGCACGCTCGAGCCCGTCTGGTCTCCCGATTCGAAGTGGCTCGCCTATGCGAAGCGGCTGCCGAGTCAGTTCCACGTCCTGATGGCGTATTCGGTGGTCGAGCGCAAGCCGTTCCCGCTCACCGATGGCCTCTCCGACGCCTTGAGTCCGGCCTGGGATGCCGGCGGCAAGTATCTCTATTTCCTCGCCAGCACCGATTTTGGTCTCTCGAGCGGCTGGCTCGATCTCACCTCGTACGACCGCCACATGCGGCGCGGTGCGTATCTGATGGTCCTCGCCGCCGACACCCCCTCGCCACTCCTTCCGGAAAGCGACGAGGAAGCGCGCGACACGACGCCGCGGGCCGATACGACCAAGGCGCGCTCCAAAGCCGATACCGCCGCACCCGTCCGTGTGCGGATTGATCGCGCTGGGTTGAGCCAGCGGATTCTCGCGCTGGGTATGCCCGTGCGGAATTACACGGCGCTGGCGACGGCCGGCGAGGGTGTCGTCTTCGTCAGCGAAGCGATCGAGAACCAGCCGGGCGTCACGTTGCACCGCTACGATCTGAAGAAGCGCAAGTCGGAGAGCTTCGTCTCTCCCGTGACGCGCTTCAGCTTGTCACGCGACGGCAAGAAGCTGCTGTATCAGTCGGGCGAGTCATGGATCATCACGGGAACCGAGCAGGCGCCCAAAGCCGGTGAAGGAAAGATCGCCGTCGATTTGCAGATGCGGCTCGACCCGCGAGCCGAATGGCGGCAGATCTTCCGCGAGGCGTGGCGGTACCAGCGGGATTACCTCTACGTGCCCAATCACCACGGCGCCGACTGGAACAAGGTCTATGCGATGTACGAGCCTTGGCTCGCCACTCTCGGTCATCGCTCCGATCTCACCTATCTCCTCGACGTCGTCGGCGGCGAGCTGTCGCTGGGCCACACCTTCGTCTTCGGCGGTGATACGCCGGTGATCGACACGGTGAAGGTCGGGATGCTGGGTGTGGACTTCGCGGTGGAGAACGGCCGCTATCGCTTCAAGCGCATCTACTCGGGAGAGAACTGGAACCCGAACCTGCGCGCGCCGCTCTCAGCGCCCGGCGTCAAAGCCCGGACCGGCGATTACCTCCTCGCCGTCAACGGCACCGACCTGAGACCGCCCGCGAGCCCCTACGCCGCCCTCGAGGGGACGGCGAACCGCCAGACGGTGCTCTTGCTCAACGACAAGCCCACGCCGGCCGGCGCATGGACGGTCACCGTGGTGCCGGTGGCCGATGAGGACGATCTCCGCACCCGCGCGTGGGTCGAGGGCAACCGGCGCCTCGTCGATTCGTTGTCCCAGGGCCGGCTCGCGTATGTGTGGCTGCCCAATACCGCGGATCAGGGCTACGAGTATTTCAACCGGTACTATTTCGCGCAGCAGGACCGGCAGGGCGTGGTCCTCGATGAGCGCTTCAACGGCGGCGGCTACATCGCCGACTATTTCGTGGACATTCTCGCGCGTCCCCTGCGTGGCTACTTCAACAATCCGGTCGGTGACCGCCGGCCGTGGACCGAGCCGCTCACCGGCATCTTCGGCCCCAAAGTCATGCTCATCAACGAGTATGCCGGCTCGGGCGGAGATATGTTGCCCTACCTCTTCCACAAAATGCAGCTCGGCCCGTTGGTCGGCACCCGCACTTGGGGCGGGCTGGTGGGAATCTGGGATGTGCCGGGGCTCATCGACGGCGGGTACATCACCGCGCCGCGCGGCGGTTTCTTCGATCTCGAAGGGACCTGGGGCGTCGAGAACGTGGGCATTACCCCGGACATCGTGGTGCATCAGACGCCCGCGCTGGTTGCGCAGGGACGCGACCCGCAGCTCGAGCGGGCGGTGCAGGAGGCGTTGCGGTTGCTCGAAGCACATCCGGTCAGGCTGCGCGCGGAACCGGCGCCACCGGTACGCGTGCGGCGACCCTAGACGGAGGAGATCGATGCGTACGCGCACATCCGGCTTTGCGGTCCTGGTGCTCGTCGTGGTGCTCTGCTCGCGCGCACACGCGCAGGCTACCAGCACCCCGGCGAGACTCGCGGGCTTCGATGCCTACATGAACCAAGTAATGCGTGACTGGAACGTCCCGGGGATCGGCGTCGGCGTAGTGGTGAAAGACAAGCTCGTCTTTGCCAGGGGATACGGCTATCGCGACTATGGAAAGAAGCTGCCGTTTACGCCGACGACCGTCGTCCCGATCGCCTCGAACACCAAGCTGTTCACCGCGATCGGGGTCGGCTTGTTGGTGGACGAGGGGAAGCTCGACTGGGACAAACCAGTGCGGCAGTTCGTGCCGCGCGTACGGTTTTATGATGACGCACTGAACGCCAGCGTCAACATTCGCGATATGCTGGCTCATCGCACCGGCGTCACGCGGCATGACATGATCTGGTACAAATCGCCCTTCACCAGAGAGGAGCTGTTCGAGCGGCTGCAATACCTGGAGCCCTCGCAGCCCATGCGGACGACGTTCCTGTACAACAACCTGATGTACGGCGCATCCGGGTACATCATCGAGCTCCTGTCGGGGAAGCCCTGGGAGCAGTTTTTGCAGGCGCGCATCTTCCAACCGCTGGGCATGACCGGTACGGTGTTCTCGATCGATGACGTCATCAAGCAGCCCGATCACGGCGTGCCGTTCACCGAGCGCCGGGACTCGGACGAGCTCTACGGCATTCCGTATTATCGCGAGCAGGTGGCGATTGGGCCCGCGGGCTCGATCAATTCCAACATTCAGGATCTGTCCCACTGGCTGATCGCCCTCATGAATGGCGGCCGCTACGACGGCCGGCAGGTCATCCCGGCGGGCGTCGTGAAGGCCACACTCGAGCCGGCCATCGCCATGCCGAACACCACCCTCGAAGCGTTCGGATGGGGCGAGCTGCTCAACGCCGCGTACGGCATGGGTCGCTGGACGGCGTCCTATCGCGGGCATCTGCTGGCCTACCATGGGGGCGACATCAACGGCTTCCATTCCCAGGTGTCGTACATGCTCTCGGACAGCGTGGGTGTGATTGTCCTCGTCATCGGCGACCACGCGGCTCCGCTCTACAACGTCGTGTCATACAACGTGTACGAGCGGATGCTCGGTCTCGAGCAGACTCCCTGGAGCCAGCGGCTCAACGACGCTCGCAAGAAAGCAAAGCAGGCGGGCACCGCGGCGAGGGCGCAGGCGGGGGGCGGCCAGGTCAAGGGCACGCGTCCATCGCATCCACTGGATGACTTCGTCGGCGAGTTCGAAAATGCGGCGTACGGCGTCGTCACGATCTCGAAGCGCGATACCGCCCTTCACTTCGACTTTCATCAAATCGCGCTGCCGCTCAGCCACTTCCATTACGACCGCTTCGATACGCCCAACGATGAGCAGGACGGCAAATGGTCTGTCAACTTTTCCACGAACCCCCAGGGTGACGTGGACAAGGCGGTGATGTCGCTCGACCAGGCGGAAGTCACCTTTGCGCGCCGCGTAGCCGCCGAGCTCTCGGCTCCGGCGACCCTGCGGCGCTACGTCGGCACGTACCTGGCGCCTTCCGGTGCGAGCTTCGAGGTGGTGCTCAAGGAAGACGGTACCCTGGGCGTGGAATTTCCAGGGCAGCCGTTCCAGGCGTTCATCCCGTGGCGGGCCCATCGATTCAAGCTCAAGGAATTCTCGGACATCACGATCGAGTTCGTGGTGGAGGGCGGCAGCGTGAAGGCAATGACGCAGAACAGCCCGTCCGGCCGGTACACGTTCACGAGGAAGTAGAACCGGATGATCGGCGCCACCACCAGTACGCCGGCATCCCAAGAAAGATGATCCCGAGTCCGAGCAGCGCCTGCGTGGGGCGGGACACGAGCGTCGAGGCGACGATGCCACCGGCCGCGACGATGAACAGCAGCGGGGTCACCGGGTAACCCGGCACCCGGAACGGCCGGACCGCGTGTGGCAGCCGGCGCCGGTACACGAATATCGCGGCGGCTGCGAGCGCATAGAACGCCCAGCTGGTGAACACAACGTACGTCAGGAGCTGCTCGAAGGAGCCTGACGCCGCGAGGACCATTGTCCACGCGCTGCCTGCCAGGATCGCCACCGCGGGCGTCCCGAATCGCGGATGGACCTCGGCCAGCTTGCGAAACATCAGGCCGTCGCGCGCCATCGCGAAAAACACGCGCGGCGCGGTGAGGGCGATGCCATTCGCGGCACCGAAGATCGACACCAGGATGGGGATCGCGACGAGCCGGCCCCAGGTCCCGCCGAACAGCGTGCTGACGGCGTCGGCCGCTACCCGGTTCGACTGCATGACGCCGGCGGGACCGAGCGCGGCGAGATAGCCGAGATTCGCCAGCAAGTAGATCGCCACGATGGCGGCCGTGCCGGCGACGATGCCACGGGCAAACACGCGCTGCGCGTCGACGATTTCGCCCGCCGAAAACGTGACATAGTGCCATCCCTCGTACGCCCAGAGCACGGCAACCATGGAGACGGCCAGGCCGCGGAGGATATCCCCCGAGACGGGCGTCGCCAGCACGCGCACGTCAGCGCCCGGCAGCGCACTCCCGCGCAGCAGAAGCAGTGCACTCAACAGCAGCAGTGCACCGACCTTGATCGCCGTGCTCCAGTTCTGCACGACGGCGCCGTGACGCGTCCCGCGCACGTTGACCGCGGTGACCACCACGATCATCGCGAGCGATACCAGCTTGGCGCTGAGGGCATCGAGAGGCACGAATTGCTGGACGTAGCGGGCGAAGGCGGCCGCGAGCGTTGCGATCGAGCCGCTGCCGATCACGAAGCACAACGCCCATCCGTAAAGGAAAGCGGGGACCGGGCCGAACGCGTCGCGCAGGTACACGTACAGTCCGCCGGCCCGCGGGTTCATCGCGCCAAGCTCGGCGTACGTCAACGCCCCGAGCAGGGAGAGCACGCCGCCGGCGATCCAGACGAGCAGAGCCAGCCCGACATCGCCGCCCGTCTCCCGGAGCACGCTGCCCGGGACGAGAAAGATCCCCGAGCCGATCACGGTGCCCACGACGATCAGAATCACATCGGGAAAGCGGAGGACGCGCGCAAGCTCGCGCGTTGTGGCGTTGGATTCGGGCGCTGGCGTGGGGTCCCCTTGCCTGGTGGCGGACTGGCCGAGTGGCGGATAGAATAGTGCCACCCCCCAAGACTGGATGCAACTGCGTATGCAACTCCGTATCCTCGCAGCGCTGCTCGTCGCGCCGGTACTGGCGCGCACCGTCGCCGCCCAAACGCCGCGGCCCTCCGCTGCGCGCGCCACGCCGCGCGCGCTATCGGGGTTGGATCAGTTCGTGACGTCCCAGATGACGGAGTGGCACGTCCCGGGGCTCGCCCTGGGGATCATCCAGGATGGCCGCGTCGTGCTCCTCCGGGGGTACGGCTTCCGCGATGTCGAGCAAAAACTGCCGGTCACGCCGCGCACGCTGATGGCGATCGGGTCCAACAGCAAATCGTTCACCGTCGTGCTGATGGGCATGCTCGTGGATTCGGGCAAGATCGACTGGGACAAGCCGGTGCGCGACTACCTTCCGGACTTCCAGCTGCACGACGAGCTCGCCAGCGAGGCGATGACCCCTCGCGACCTGGTCACGCACCGCTCCGGACTGCCGCGGCACGACCTGTTCTGGTACGGGGGCAGCTTGGGCCGAGAGGAGATGTACCGGCGCCTCAGGCATCTCGAGCCGAGCACGTCGTTCCGGGGCCGTTGGCAGTACCAGAACCTCATGTACATGACCGCGGGGTACCTGGTCGAAAAGCGCACGGGCCGGTCGTGGGACGATCTGATCCGCGAACGCATCTTTGCGCCGTTGGGGATGAGGCGGTCGAACACCTCCGTCCGGGACCTGCCCGCGTCGGACGACGCCGCGCTGGCGTACGTGTGGCGCACGTGTGCCGAGACCCAAGCCGCCGCGAACGGCGCCGCGTCGTCGCCCGGGGGGAACGGCGCAGCGGTCGCGGCTGAGTGTGGCCTGGTGAAGGTGCCGTACCGGAACATCGACGCGGTCGCGCCGGCCGGATCCATCAACTCCAGCGTTGAGGAGATGCTGCACTACATTCAGTTTCACATCGATTCGGGGCGTTACGAGGGCAAGGAGATCCTCTCAAAAGCCAACGACATGCAGATGCAAACGCCGCAGACGCTGGTCGGTCCCCAGCCCATCTGGCCTGACGACTTCGGCATGGCGACATACGGCCTCGGCCTCGCCGTCATGCCGTACCGGGGGCACAAGCTGGTGCAGCACGGCGGCGGCATCGACGGATTCATCTCACAGATGTCCTGGCTGCCCAAGGAGCGGATCGGCGTCGTGGTCCTGACGAACATGTCGGGCAACAATCCGGTGCCGAACCTCGTGACCGAGTATGCGCTCGATCGCTTGCTCGGTCTGGCGTCCTTCGACTGGGTCGGACGCGCCCGCCAGCAGACGAAGGAAGCGCAAGCCGCCGAGAAGAAGCAGCGCGACGAGCGGGCCGCGGCGCGGAAGCCAAACACCACCCCGACTCACGAGCTCGCGGCATACGCGGGCACCTACGAGCACCCCGGGTATGGTCGCGTCACCGTTCGTGCGAATGGCCCGGCGCTCGAGCTGTCGTTCACGGGCTTTACGGCTCGGCTCAAGCATTACCACTACGACATCTTCGAGGTCGATGACCCGGCCGAGCTCCAACCGCTGAGCGGCCTCGTCACGTTCCTGATGGATCAGAAGGGCGAGATCGACCGCGTCGCGGTGCCGTTCGAGCAGAGCGTCAAGGATATCGAGTTCACGCGCGTGAAGTGATCGGGTTCCTCGTAGCGCTCGCGCTCGTCGCGCAGCGACCCGATTCCGCCCCGGGCTTCGACCTGACCGAGGCGATGATCCCGATGCGCGACGGGATCAAGCTGCACACCACCGTGTTCGTGCCGCGCGGGGCCCCCCCCAGCGCGCCGCTGCCGTTTCTCTTCACACGCACACCGTACGGCATCGCCGGCGCCGCCCGTGCGCTGCGGGGCTACTACCGCGCGTTGGCGAGTGACGGCTACATCTTCGTGTTTCAGGACATCCGCGGGCGTTACCAATCGGAGGGGCAGTTCGTCATGATGCGCCCTCCGCGCGCAAACCGAGCGCTCGGCGACTCGAGCGCCGTCGACGAGAGCACCGACGCGTATGATACGATCGAGTGGCTGCTCCGGCGCGTGCCGAACAACAACGGTCGCGTCGGAATGCTGGGTATCTCGTACCCGGGCTGGCTCACCCTGATGGCGATGCTGGACCCGCATCCCGCGCTGGACGCCGCGTCGCCACAGGCATCACCTGCGGACATGTTTCTGGGCGACGACTTCCACCACAACGGAGCGTTCCGGCTCAGCTACGGCTTCGAGTATGCCGCGCGGATGGAGACGTCGAAGGAGCAAGACAACTTCGAGTTCGACCGCTACGATACCTATCAGTGGTATCTCGAGCTCGGGCCACTTTCCAACGTCAACGCGCGACACCTGCACGGCAAGATCCCGACGTGGAACGACTACGTCGCCCATCCGAACTACGATTGGTTCTGGCAAAAGCAGGCGGCGGCACCGTACTTGACGCGCGTCACGGTCCCGACGCTGAACGTGGCCGGATGGTGGGATCAGGAAGACTTCTACGGCCCGATGAAGATCTACGACCTGCTCGAGCCGCACGACACGGGGCGCGTGAACTCCCTCGTGGTCGGCCCCTGGAACCACGGTGGCTGGGCGGGGGCCGAGGGCAACAAACTCGGTGACATCGACTTCGGGAGTCCCACGGCCAGGTACTTCCAGGAAAGAATCCTGGCGCCGTGGTTCGCCCATTTTCTCAAGGATCAGGGAGAACTGCGGCAGCCGGAGGCGATCACGTTCGAAGCGGGCGCCAACGAGTGGCGTTCGTGGGACGAGTGGCCGCCACGGCGGCGGACGACCGCGAAGGCTCTGTACTTCCACGCCGCCGGGCGGCTCTCGTTCGATCCACCGGCGGGGAGTGGCGCGTCCGCGTTCGACAGCTACGTGTCGGACCCGGCGCACCCGGTGCCGTACCGCCACCGGCCGATCCAGCCGACGTATTCCCCGCATGGCTCCGACTGGTACGCATGGCTCGTCCAGGACCAGCGGTTTGTCGATGACCGTGCGGACGTGCTGACGTGGGAGACGGAGCCGCTCAGCGACGATGTGACGATTGCCGGCGACATTACGGCCGAGCTGTTCGTCTCGACCACCGGCAGTGACGGCGATTGGATCGTGAAGTTGATCGACGTCTATCCGGAGGAGTATCCCAAGGATTGGACGCTCGCCGGCCGGCAGCTCATGGTGGCCAACGAGGTATTACGGGCCCGCTTTCGGAACAGCTTCGAGAAACCGGAGCCCCTCAAGCCAAATCAGGTCACGCCACTCGCGATCGGTCTGCACACGCAGAACTATCGCTTCCTGAAGGGACACCGGATCATGGTGCAGGTGCAGAGCACTTGGTTCCCGCTGATCGATCGGAACCCGCAGACGTTCGTGCCCAACATCTTCGAGGCGCGCGCGTCGGACTACCGTCCCGCGACGATCCGGATCTACCGCTCGGCGCGCTGGCCGTCCTCAGTCAAGGTTCACCTCGCGCCCCCCCCGTCGTAACCAGGTCCGCGCACCAGCCGCCCCGGCTTGGCCCCCGTGTGACGCCCGTTGCTCACCACCGCCACCCCGTTCACGAACAGATAGCGCACCCCGGTCGAGAGCTGGTGCGGCTGCTCGAACGTCGCACGGTCGATGATCGTCGCGGGGTCGAAGACCACCACATCGGCGTAGTAACCGGGAGTAAGCAGCCCGCGGTCACGAATGGAGAGTCGCGTTGCAACCGCCCCGGACATCTTGCGCACGGCGTCTTCCAGGCTGATGACGCGCTGCTCCCGCACATAGCGACCGAGGATGCGAGGGTAGGTCCCGTAGGACCGTGGGTGCGCGAGGCCGCGGGCGCTGTCGGGATCGATCCCACCGGCGTCGGTGCCGATCTTGATCCACGGCTGCCGCAGTTGGAGCGCGACGTTGTCTTCGCTCATCAGGAAGAAAAGCGCGCCGATCCCCTGCTGCTCCGATAGAATCAGGTCGATGGCCGCGTCGACCCAGGGTTTGTGCATGTCCGTCGCGATCTCGGAGAGGCGCTTGCCGCTCCAGCGGCTGTTCTCGGGCTTCTTGAGCTCCGCCACCAGCACTCCCTCCGGGGTGGCGAGCGCGCACAGATTCTCCCACGAGGTCCGCTCGCTCAGCACTTCCGCTTTGATGCGCGCGCGCGCGGACGAATCGCGCAGATTCTCGAACAGCTTGCCATCCGCCGAGGCCCAAGGCGGCAGGCACGCCGAAAGGCTCGTGCCGCCCGCGACGTAGGGGTACATGTCAGCTTGCACGTCGAGCCCCGCCGCCCGCGCCGAGTCGATCTTGGCGATCGCGGCCGCGGCCTTGGGCCAGTTGCGCCGGCCGGCCGCCTTCAGGTGATAGATCTCGACCGGCACGCCACCCTCGCGGCCGATCCGAATCGCCTCGTCGATGGCCTCGAGGAACTGGTCCGCCTCAGAACGCATGTGCGTGATGTACACACCGCCGTAGGGGGACATGGCGCGCGCGATTGCGATTAGCTCGTCCGTGCCGGCGAAATTTCCGGGCGGGTAGATCAGGGCGCTCGCGAGTCCGAACGCCCCATCCGCCATGGCGCGCTGCGTGGCCGCGCGCATCGTGTCGAGCTCTGCGGCTGTCGGGGCGCCGGCGGCGAAGCCCTTGGCATAGATCCGCACGGTTGCCGCGCCGACGAAGGAGCCGGCATTCACGGACATCCCGTGGCTCTCCATGGCGCGCAACCACGCGTCGAAGCCGTGCGCCCCGCGAAAACGCATCGTTTGCGCCGAGTCCGCCGGGTCGATCAGGTCCCGCGCCTCGAGGATGCGATCGTTGACGGGCGCGTTCGTCCAGCCCTCACCCATGATCTCGGTCGCGACGCCCTGGGTGACTTTGCTTACCACGCGGCCGTCACCCGCGAGCAGCTCGTCGCGGGAGTGGGCCTGGATGTCGATGAAGCCCGGTGCCACGACGAGTCCGTGAGCATCCACGCGCTGCCGAGCCGCCACGGCCCGCAGCATCCCCGGAGGCACGATGCGGGCGATCCGGTCGCCCCTGATCGCCAGGTCTCCGTAGAACCAGGCGTTGCCGCTGCCATCGACGATGCGTCCACCTTCAATCACGACGTCGTACGGCGGGCCGGCGAGGACCGGTGCGACGCCGGGCTGTGGTGCCGGGCGACAGGCGAGCTCGGCAAATGCCGCGAATGCGACCCCGAGCACGAACAGACGGACCGTGCGAGCCATCAGCGTCCTCCTACCAGGTGCCATGTTCGCCCAGGTTGGCGATCACGCGCCCCAGCCGCTCGGCGGCGTTGCGCCAATTCGTCTGGACCGCGCGCTGTGCGGCGTCCGGGTTCCCGGACTCGATGGCCCGGACGATGAGGTTGTGTTCGGCAACCGAGGTCCCGATCTCGTCCACCAGGGCGTTGACGTACATGCGCACGTAGCGCTCGGCCTGCGGCTTGATGCCGTGATGCAGACTCAGCAGGCGAGGGCCGGCCGCGGTATGGACGTATTGTGCATGAAACGCTTCGTCGAGTTGCGAGATGCGCGAGGGGTCCGGCCGCTGGGCCGTCGCGACTTTGAGGAGTTGACTGTTCAGTCCCCGCA
>JBOHSJ010000159.1:0-3452 GCA_050733035.1 Gemmatimonadales bacterium
GACGAAACCAGGTTGAAGCCGGAGGCGCGAGTGGCAGCCGGTTACTCCGCGCTCGAGTACGACCTGGGCAGCGGCACGCGCGGCTCGCGCCACGCGCACTGCCGCGATCTGCTCGTCGAGCTAACCGGGGGGGGCGCAGCCGACGCGCTGGTCGTGAACAACGCCGCCGGCGCGTTGTTGCTCGCGCTCAGCGCCCTCGCCCGCGGCGGTGACGCGATCGTATCGCGCGGCGAGCTGGTCGAGATCGGCGGCTCGTTTCGCATTCCCGACATCATGGCGCGCTCGGGCGCGAAGCTCGTCGAAGTCGGGACCACGAATCGGACGCATCCACACGATTACGAACGCGCCCTGACTCCTGACTCCCGGATCCTGCTCAAGGTCCACCGTTCCAACTTCCAGGTCACCGGTTTTACCACCGACGTGGCGCTCGTGGAGCTGGCAGAGCTGGCATTGCAAAAGAAGTTGCAATGTCTGTATGACCTGGGGAGCGGGCTGCTGATGAACCTGTCCACATGGGGACTGAGCGGCGAGCCGACCGTGGCCGAGGGGATGGCGGCTGGCGCGGACGTGGTCGTTTTCAGCGGCGACAAGCTGCTGGGTGGACCGCAGGCCGGAATCCTCGTCGGCAGCGAAGCCGCGATCGCCGCCTGCCGGGCCGATCCGATCGCCCGCGCGGTGCGCGCCGACAAGCTGACGCTGGCGGCGCTGGAGGCGACGTTGGCGCTCTATCGGAATCCCGAGGTCGCGCGCCGGGAGATTCCCGTCTTGCGCATGCTGACCGAAGACGTGGAGACTATCAAACGGCGTGCACAACAGTTAGGTGGCCAATTAATCGAGGGCGACTCCGAGGTGGGTGGCGGTTCGTTCCCTGGCGCGAAGCTCAAAACATGGCTCGCCGGCTTCCCGGACGAGCGGCTCGCGGAGCGTCTGCGCAATAACGATCCCCCGATCATCGCGCGCGTCTCGGGAAGTCGAGTGCTGCTCGACGCCCGCACGATCTTCCCCGACCAAGTCGAGACCGTAATCGCCGCCCTCCGTGTCTAATCGGGCGGTCTTTCTCGACCGCGACGGCACGATCGTCGAAGACCCAGGTTTCCTGCACGAGCCCGGCAAGGTGAAGCTGCTCCCCGGGGCCGCCGAGGGGATCAAGCGCCTCAACGAGAACGGGTATCTGGTCGTCGTCGTCAGCAATCAATCGGGAATTGCACGCGGTCTCTACACCGTGGCGGATTACACCGCCGTGCAGCGCCGGCTGAGCGAGCTCCTCAGCGCGCACGGCGCGCACCTCGACGGCTCGTATTTCTGTCCCCACCACCCGCAATTCCCCGGCCCCCCCCTGGGTCCCGCCGCGTGCGACTGCCGCAAACCGGCACCCACGCTGTTTGTCGACGCGCAGGACGCCCTCGACATCGACTTCACGCGCTCGTGGTGGGTCGGCGATCGCTTGTCCGACGTGCAGCCCGCCCTGTCGCTCGGCGGCCACGGGATTCTCGTCGCGACCGGGGAAGGCAACCTCCATCAGGGGCAGGCGCGGGCGCTCGGCGTGATGGTCGTCGCAGACCTGGCGAGCGCCGCCGATGAGATTTTGCGGCTGACGGTCCTCTGAACGACCGGCTCAAACGACGACGTCCGATTGTGTTTGCGATTTCGAAACCACAAATTAGCGCGTCGCCCTTCCCCGTTGCTAAGGAGCTTCCTGTGCGCTTCGGTCTCGTTCTAACGGCGCTGGTCGTGGCTTCGCCGGTCGCGGCCCAGATTCCGATCCGCCTGGGCCAGACGGTCACGGGCCGGCTGGTGTCGACCGACCAGAAGTTTTCGGACGGCTCGCGCTACAAGATGTACGCGTTCGTCGGCAACAAGGGCGACACCGTGGCGGTCGATCTCAGCTCCGACGACTTCGACGCCAACCTGCTGGTCGCCGACGGGTCCGGGAACACTCTGATGCGCAACGACGACAGCGGCGAGAAGTGCAACGCGCGGCTGTCGTTCGTGCCCCCGGCGACGGGCAACTACCGCGTCTACGCGAACTCGAGCGCGCAGGCGGAGCTGGGCGAGTACAAGCTCACGGTCCGGCGCGGCCGCGCGGCCGCGGCGGCCGACACGGTGTGCCGCGGCTTCGGCGTGGTGGCGGGGATGATCGAAGTCGGCCAGACGGTCACCGGCACGCTCACCTCGGACGACCCGCTGCTCCCCAGCGATTCAACGTACTACGAGCGCTGGATTCTCCCGGTCAAGCCGAATCAGGCATTCACGGTCGATCTCGTGTCGGACGACTTCGATGCGTTCGTGTGGCTCACACGGGGTCGCGGCGACAAGATCGTGGACAACGACGACGGCGGCGGCGGGTGCAACGCGCGCCTCGTGTACACGGCGCAGGACGACCATCCGCTGCGCGTCGTGGTGAACACCGCCTCGCAGCCACGGCGCCAGACCGGCCGGTTCACGCTGCGCGTGACCGAAGGCGAATCCACGACGGAAACGAAGGGCAATTGCCGCTTCACGTCGCCGGCCACCGCGTCGGTCGCGTCGGCCGCGTCGGTCACAACGGTGCGCGTCGGCGAAACGGTCAACGGCGCGCTGACCGGCAGGGACTCGCTGTATCCCGACACCACCTATTACAAGGTTTATCAGTTCACCGCGCCGGCGGGACAGCCGATCACCATCGATCTCGCGTCGGACGATTTCGATCCGGTGCTCATCGTCCGCGGCGACGACCTCGACAACTCCATCATCGACTACGACAGCGGGCCCGGGTGCTCGGCGCGCATCTCGCGCCCCTTCCCCAGCCGCGGCCCCTACCGCGTCCTGGTGAACACGACGTCAGACCCGAAGAAGCAAACGGGCCGCTTCTCGTTGTCGATCACCCAGGGCTCCAAGCCGCTGCAGGGGACGAGCGGCGCGGCCGACTGCCCGGCGGCGCAACGCCCGGCCGCCGTGGCGCGCCCCGAAGCCAACCATGCGATCGCCGTCGGCGAAACGCAGCAGGGCACCCTGTCCCGCAACGACGTGCTGCTGACCAGCGACAGCACCTACGCGCAGCCCTGGACGATCCAGGGCCGTGCCGGCACGACGATCACGATCGATCTCGAGTCGGACGCGTTCGACGCGTATCTGTTCCTGCGCGGGCCCGGCATCACCGGCGGGCGCGACTTCCAGGACGACGACTCGGGCGGCAACTGCCACGCGCGCCTCACGGCGACGTTCCCGCAGAACGGCGAGTACGAGATCGTCGTGAACACCGCCGACCACTACGCCACCGGGGCGTTCTCGGTAAGCGTCACCAGCGGGTCGAAACCGAAGTCGGTCGCGCGGTGCACTCGTAGCCAGTGACCCCCCCAGGGCAGCCGGTTCGTGTCGCCGTGCTCGTCTCGGGCGGCGGCACGAACCTGCAGGCCCTCCTCGATGCCCTTCACGATTCACCCATCGCGCGCGTCGCGCGCGTGATCTCCAAC
>JBOHSJ010000160.1:0-3506 GCA_050733035.1 Gemmatimonadales bacterium
CGACGGGGCTGCGCACCAGCGGCATCGTGGTCTCGAGCGCCGGCGGCGTGCGCAGCCGCGAGAAGATGGTGTGGGACTGGCCGGCGGCCGCCGACCGGGTGATCGAGGATCTGCGCTAATGGCGATCAAAGGCTCCCTCAAAGAAGCGTCGCTCCCCGACGTGCTGCAGCTGCTGGCGTTGGGGCAGAAGACCGGCTGCCTGTCGATCGCCGACCGCTCCAACTTCGGCTACATCTACTTCGACAAGGGCCGCATCGCCTACGCGTCAATCGTGAACCGGCGCGACCGCCTGGGTGACATCCTCGTCAAACACGAGAAGATCACGCAGGAGCAGCTCGACGCCGCGATTCACCGCCAGGCCAAAGAGCGCGACAAGAAGCTGGGCGAGATTCTCGTGAGCCAGACGGTGCTCACGCAGCAAGAGCTTGAGCGCTACATGCGCATGCAGATCGAGGAGTCGGTCTACTACCTGTTCACCTGGACCCAGGGCACGTTCAACTTCGAGGCCGATGTCCGGCCCGAACAGCAGGACTTCCTCGTCTCGATCAATCCCGAGTCGCTGCTGCTCGAAGGCGCGCGCCGCGTGGACGAGTGGGGGCTGATCGAAAAGAAGATCCCGTCCTTCGATCTGATCTTCCTCGTGGACCGCGACCGGCTGGCCATCAGCGACGCGAAGCTCACCGAGGTCCAGGAGCGCCTGCTGCCGCTGCTCGACGGCTCGCGCGATGTGAATCAGACCATCGAGGACTCGGGGCTCGGCGAATTCGAGGTCGGCAAGGCGCTCTACGGACTGGTCACGGCGGGCTTCCTGCACCGGGCCGGCCGCACCGCCAGCGCCGAGGACGTGAAGATGACCGATGCCCGCGTCGAAGAGCATCGCAATCTGGGCATCGCGTTCTACAAGACCGGCATGCTGGACGAGGCCGCGCGCGAATTCCGCCGCGTGGCGGAGCTGCGCGCCACCGACGCCAACGCCCATTTCTTCATCGGGCTGGTGGCGCTGAAGCAGGCCCGGTGGCGCGAGGCGATGGAAGCGCTGCGGCTCGCCGCGGAAAAAGGCGGCTCGCGTCCCGCCGTGCTGCACAACCTGGGACTGGCCTACGAGCAGCTCGGCAGGCTGGAGGACGCCGAGGCCGCCTACTCCGAGGCGGCGTCGCGCGCGAAGACCGATCCGCGCGTGTACATGGGGTGGGGCATCGTCGCGTTGAAACAGGGCGACCACGCCGGCGCGGCGGGACGGCTCGACCGCGCCAAAGAGCTGTTCGCCGACAACGTTCCGCCGATCTGGTTTTGGGCGCGGGTGCTCGCCGCCGGCGCGGCGGGTGACTTCGAAACGGCGGAGCAGGTGGCCGTGCAGGGCGTGGAGGCGCATCCCCTGCACGGCGTGCTGCGCAACAATCTCGCCGTGCTGCACGAGCTGGCGGGCGAGCTGCCCAAGGCGGAAGAGCTCGCGCGCGCGGCGCTGCACGACGAGCCGTCGCTGCCGCAGCTGTCCAAGAACCTCGGCGACCTCGCCTATCGCGCCTCGCGCTACGACGAAGCATGGGGCCTCTACCAGCGCGCCATCGAGCTGTCCCCCGAGCTGGGCGACGACGTCTACTTCAAGCTCGGCAACATCGCGTACAAGCGAAACGATCGCGACCGGGCGAGCGAGCTGTGGCGCCGCGCGCTCGAGCTGAATCCCAAGCACGAACTCGTGAAAGCGAATCTGGACACATTGAGCGCGCTGTCGTGACCAAAGCGCAGGACGAGCGTGCGTTTCTGGCGCTCACGGAGAAGATTTCGCGGGCGCGCGGGGTGAGCTGCGGGTCGTACAAGGACAAGTGTTTGAAGCGCCGGATCGCGGTGCGCATGCGCGCCCGCGGCATCCACACCTACGAAGACTACGCCAGGGTGCTCGATCAGGACGAGCGCGAGTATCAAGATCTGCTCGACGCGCTCACGATCAACGTCACCAAATTCTTTCGGAACCTGGAGACGTGGAACGCGCTCCGGCCCTACCTCGCCGCGCTGGCCAAGACGCGGCCCGCGCTGCGCGTCTGGTCGGCCGGCTGCGCCTCCGGTGAAGAGCCGTATACGATCGCCGTGCTGGCCACCGAGGTTCTGGGGGAAGGAAAGGCGGCCATCGATGCGACGGATGTCGATCGGTTGAGCCTCGAGCGCACCCGCCAGGCCAAGTATCCGGAGAGCGCATTCACGGAGATGCCCGCCGATTTGAAGCGGCGGTACTTCAACGAGGGGCAGCCGGTTCAGCCGGTGCGTGATGCCGTGCGGATTCTGGCGCACGATCTGACCCGCGAACCGCCGCCCCGGCCGCTCTACGACCTGATCGTGTGCCGCAACGTGGTGATCTATTTCGAGCGCCAGGCGCAGGAGCGCCTGTTTCAGGTATTCGTGAAGGCGCTCGGACCGGGCGGCATCCTGCTGCTCGGCAAAGTCGAGACGCTGTTCGGGCCGGCGCGCAGCCAGCTCACGCTCGCGGATCCGCGCGAGCGGATCTACACGAAACCGGCGTGAAGGAAGTCATCGTCAAAGTCGCGGACTGGGCGGCCGAGCGCGGGGACGGGGTCATTGTCACACTCGGGCTCGGCTCCTGCGTGGCGATCATGCTGCACGATCCGCAATCCAAGGCCGGCGCCATGGCGCACGTGCTGCTGCCGTCCACCAGTTTGGCGCGCGACATCACCAACAAAGCGAAGTTCCCCGACACCGCCGTCCCGTTCCTCATCGAGCGCCTCAAGGCGCTCGGGGCCGACCCGCGGCGCCTCGTCGCCAAGCTCGCCGGCGGCGCCAGCATGTTCAGCCAGCTCGTCACGCCGGGGACGATTCAGATGGGCGAGCGCAACGTCCTCGCCGCCCGCAGCGCGCTCCGGGCGGCCGAGATCCCGATCATTCGTGAATCGGTCGGCGGCGAGCGCGGGCGCAGCGTACGCTTTTACGTGAAGGACGGCCGGGTGGAAATTCGCTCGGTGGGCGCCAGTGAATCCGTCATCTGACCGCGCCTCCAAACCCAGGGTCGTCGTCGCCGACGACAGCGCGCTGATGCGGCGCGTACTGGTGGACGTGCTCGGCGGCGGCGACGCGGAGACCGGCGAATTCCAGGTCGTGGCCACGGCGCGCGACGGGTTCGACGCCATCCGCAGGATCCATCAGTACAAGCCGGACGTCGTCACGCTCGACCTCGAAATGCCGCAGCTCGACGGGCTCGGCGCCATCGGCTACATCATGTCGGAAGCGCCCGTGCCCATCGTCGTCGTCAGCTCCTACGTGGGCCCCGGCACGTCCGGGGCAATTCGCGCGCTCGAGCTCGGCGCGGTCGAGATCGTCGCCAAGCCGCCCCCCCCGCCGGACGGCGTCGGCCATCCGCGCGCCGCGCTCGCCGCGCTTGCGCCGCAGCTCATCGCCGCGGTGCGGCGCGCGCTCGCGGCGGTCGTCTCGCACGTCAAAGTCCTGGCGCGGCCTCCCGGCCCGGTCGTGCACCCGGCGGAGCTGGCGTTGCGCGGCCG
>JBOHSJ010000161.1:0-5624 GCA_050733035.1 Gemmatimonadales bacterium
AGCGTCGGTAGGAGGCGTTGCGGAGGATGCGTCGCCGGCCGATTTTCTGACTCGGGCGCACGATAGAACTAGAGCCGGCTCATGCACTCGTCAATGAGCGACGACCCTTACGTGTTGTCATCCTATCCCTACAAGACGAAACGACCGTTTCAACTCGGTAGTCACCGGCCGAACCGGTCGCTCGTCGAGACTCGATGCGCTAGATCAATGGAACGTTACGCCCAGCCCAAACTGGAAGAAATTGTGACTCAACCCATCCGTGGGATGCCCATAGACGAAGTTCGCCACCGGCGTGATCGAGGTATTCGCAGCGACCCGAAGGTCGTAGCCGGCGCCGACCGTGAATCCGGGTCCCGTCTCACCGGTGCTGGAGCCGCCACCGCTGACCTCGGCCCTCGAGAAACCGACACCGGCACTCAAGAAGAGACCGCCGGCAGGCTGCGGATAATAGTGCGCGGCGAACGACACGTTCCCCGCCGTCACCGTGCTCCCGCCTTCACTCTTCGTCCAGGCGATGGTCTCCCCGCCCAGGAGTAAATGGGGATTCAACGTCCCACCCATGACCAGGTGGCCTGTGTACGAGCCTTCACGACCGAGTCCGCTGCACCCGCTGCACGAGATGCCGTAACTGCCCCAACCGAATCCGAAGCCGATCCAGAATCCCTTGCGAGTCTGGGGACGTTGCGCTGAGGCAACCGAGGCACCCAGCACCAACAACGCCAAGACGATCGCAGTGCCGCGCGAGACGTACCGCATTAGCTCCCCCTGGGGTGGTAGGCAGAACCAATATTGGAAATCGGCCGGGCAGGCGCTAGCGAACAGGGCGGAACCGATTGCGTCGCTTGGGTATGTTAGATGCCATGCGTCTCTCATTGCGATTCGTCATCCCGCTCCTGTTGGCCCTCGGCGTCTTCGCCTACGCGGCGGTGCCGCTGGTGGACAAGCTGATGCTGCGCTGGTTCAGCCGCGATCTGGAAGTCCGCTCCAATCTCATTGCGCATACTGTCGAGGATCCGCTCCAGGATCTGCTTCGGGCCGGCAATCGGCGCCGCATCCTGCAGTTCTTCACCCGCATTACACAGGATGAGCGCGTGCTCGCGGTGGCGTTCTGTCCCGTGGCGACGGGCGACGCCATCGCCACGCCGTCACTGCCCGCCGAAGTGCGGTGCTCGGACCTGGGCCGTTTCGGCACGCCCTCGGGCAGTCTGCTGCAGACCGCGCAGGGCCCCGTGCTCGTGTCGGTACGGCCCATCGTCGCCGGCGTCGCGGCGGAGGGATTGCGGATACCGGCGCTGACCGCGCCCATCGGCCAGCTCGTGCTGGTGCACGACATGAGCTTCATCGCCCGCCGCAGCCAAGAGACGCGCGAGTACGTCTTCCTCTTCTTCGTCGGATTGGGCCTGATCGTCGCGCTCATCACGGTGATCATCGCTCAGTTGTCCTGGCGCGGCTGGATCCAGGGACTCCGCGGGCTGCTGCGCGGCGAAACGCTGTTCCTGGCTCCCGGGCGCGCGGGCCCGTCGCCCCTGCCGCCCGCCGAGCTGCGGCCGATCGCGCACGACCTGCGCCAGCTCATCGCGGACATCGAAGCCGATCATCGGTCGCGGGACGAAGACCAGCTCCACTGGACTCCCGCGACCCTGCGGGACATCCTGCACCGCGAGCTGCGCGGCCAGGAAGTGATCGTGGTGTCGAACCGCGAACCCTACATCCACGTGCGGCGCGGGTCCGGCATCGAGGTCTGGCGCCCCGCCAGCGGCCTGGTCACCGCGCTCGAGCCGATCATGCGCGCCTGCTCGGGCACGTGGATCGCGCACGGCAGTGGCAACGCGGACCATGAAGTGGTCGATGCGCACGACCGCGTTGCGGTGCCGCCGCCACCCGACGATCCGCAGTACCGTCTCCGCCGCGTGTGGCTGTCGCCCGCGGAAGAGGCCGGGTACTACTACGGCTTCGCCAATGAAGGCGTCTGGCCGCTCTGCCATATCGCCCACGTCCGGCCGATCTTCCGAAAGGACGATTGGGAGCAGTACGTCAACGTGAATCGCAAGTTCGCTCAGACCGTCGAGCAGGAATCGAGCTCTCCCAGTCCGATCGTCCTGGTGCAGGACTATCACCTCGCGCTGTTGCCGCGCATGATCCGCGAAGCGTTGCCCGCCGCGACGATCATCTCCTTCTGGCACATCCCGTGGCCCAATCCCGAGGCCTTCGCGATCTGCCCATGGCGCGAGGAGCTGCTCGACGGCATGCTCGGCAGCACGATTCTGGGCTTTCACACGCAATTCCACCTCAACAACTTCGTCGATACCGTCGACCGCTTCCTCGAAGCGCGCGTGGATCGCGAGACGTTCTCGGTTTCCTACCGGGGCAAGCCGACCTCGGTCAAGCGCTATCCCATCTCGATCGAGTGGCCGCCGCCGGCGGAGCTGCTGAGCAAGCCGGTCGAACAGTGCCGGACCGAGATCCGCCAGCGGCACAACCTCCCCCCCGAGCACGCGCTCGGCGTCGGCGTGGACCGGATGGATTACACCAAGGGCATCGAGGAACGGATGCGCGCGGTCGAGCGGCTCCTCGAGCTGAAGCCCGAGTGGATCGGCCGGTTTTCATTCATCCAGATCGCGGCGCCGACGCGCGTCCGCATCGAGGAATACCGCGCCTACGAGATGCGCGTGCGTGATCTCGCCACGCGCATCAACCAGCGGTTCCCCGAAGCGACGCATCCGCCGATCATTCTGAAGGCGGAGCATCATCAACCCGACGAAATCTTCGAGTATTACCGTGGATCGGACGTGTGCGTGGTGACGAGTTTGCACGACGGCATGAACCTCGTCTCGAAGGAATTCGTATCCGCGCGCGACGACGAGCGCGGCGTGCTCGTCCTGAGTCACTTTACGGGGGCGGCGCGTGAGCTGCCGGAGGCGTTGATCGTCAATCCGTACGACACCGAGGAATGCGCCGGGGCGCTGCACGTCGCCCTCACGATGCCCCAAACCGAACAGCGCACACGCATGCGGCTGATGCGAGGCCTGATCCAGGACTTCAACGTGTTTCGCTGGGCCGGCCGGATGCTGATGGATGCCGCCAGCAGCCGGCGGCGTGGCCGCGTGCCGGAATTCGTGGTGCCGCGCGCCGGCGAGCGGCGCCAGAGCGGACCGTCGAGCTCCGGCGCCCGGCGGTGAAGCAGGGTCAGCTCCCCCAGCTCCCCCCTCCACCGGCGGCACGCTGCGACTGGGCCTACTTTTTCGACGTGGATGGCACGCTCGTCGACTTCGCCGACACGCCGGCCGCCGTTCGTGTCTCCGCGCACCTGCGGGAGCTGCTGCAAGAGCTGTATCAATGCTCCGGCGGAGCGGTGGCACTGATGAGCGGCCGCCCGATTATGGAAATCGACGCATTGTTCCCCAGCGTGCGCATGCCGGTGGCGGGCCAGCACGGCGCGGAGCGGCGCAACGCCATGGGACAGGCCACGCGCCACGAGCCCACGCAGGATCTCACCCCGGTGCGGCAGCGCCTCGCGCAGGCCATCGTTGACAAACCCGGTCTCCTGCTCGAGGACAAAGGGCTGTCGCTCGCCCTGCACTATCGCCGCATCCCCGGGCTGGCGGGGTTCGTGCACCAGACGATGGAAGCGCTGCTGCCCGATTTGCAGGGTGAGTACACACTGCAGCAGGGCAAGAGCGTGCTGGAGCTGAAGCCCACCGGCAAGGACAAGGGCCGGGCATTACTCGAGTTCATGGCCGAACCCCCCTTTGCCGGCCGGGCGGCGGTGTTCGTGGGCGACGACGCGACCGACGAATTCGGATTCGCCACCGTCAACCAGCTGGGCGGGCACTCGATCAAGGTCGGCACGGGAGACACGGTGGCGCGATGGCGGCTCGACAACGTGAAGGCGGTGCAGCAATGGCTTCGCTCGATCTCGCGCTGATCGGCAACGGCACGATCGGCGCGCTCGTCGATCACGCCGGGGAGATCAATTGGGCCTGCTTCCCGCGCTTCGACGGCGATCCGATGTTCTGCTCGCTGCTCAAGGAGCGTACCGGCCAACTCGACGATCTGGGCTTCTTCGCCATCGACCTGCTCGACTGCGAGAAGACCGAGCAGCGCTACCTGCACAATACGCCCGTGCTGGTCACGCGCCTCACGGATACCGGCGGGGGCGCGATTGAGATCACCGATTTTGCCCCGCGCTTCGAACACCACGGGCGGGTATTCTGCCCGATGATGCTCGTGCGCCGGGTGCAGCGCCTCGCCGGGCATCCCCGCATTCGCGTGCGCGCGCGGCCCGCCCAGAACCACGGTCAGCCTCTGACCACGACGACCTACGGCAGCAACCACGTCCGCTACGTCGGCAACGCGCTCGTGCTGCGGCTCACCAGCGACGTCCCCGTCACCGCGATTCTCGAGGAGAACGCCTTTTTTCTCGACGACGCCGTCACTCTGGTGCTGGGACCGGACGAAACGCTCCAGGACCGCGCCGACGACGTCGGCAGCCGCTTCCTGTCCGAGACCACAGCCTACTGGCGTGAGTGGGTCCGCTCGCTCGCCATTCCGTTCGAGTGGCAGGACGCGGTGATCCGGGCGGCAATCACGCTGAAGCTGAACGTCTTCGAAGACACCGGCGCGATCATCGCGGCCGTCACGACGTCCATTCCCGAATCGGCGGACTCGAGCCGCAATTGGGACTACCGCTTCTGTTGGCTGCGAGACGCGTACTTCGTCGTGAACGCCCTGAACCGCCTGGGCGCGACGCAAACGATGGAGCGCTACCTCAGCTTCATTCGCAACGTCGTCGCCGAGGGAGCCGACCGGCGACTCGATCCCGTGTACACCGTCACGGGGCACCGCCTGCCGCGGGAACGCATCGTGGAGTCGCTCCCCGGTTACCGCGGGATCGGGCCGGTACGCGTGGGGAACCAGGCGTCCGAGCAGTCACAGCACGACGTGTACGGCTCGTCCATTCTCGCCGCGACTCACGTGTTTTTCGATCGGCGGCTGGTCCGGGAGGGTGACGAGTCGCTGTTCCGGCGGCTCGAGCCCCTCGGGGAGCGCGCGCTCAAATCGTTCGATCAGCCCGATGCCGGACTGTGGGAGCTGCGCGGCAGCACGCGCGTGCACACCTTCTCGGCGGTGATGTGCTGGGTGGGATGCGAGCGGCTGGGCCGCATTGCGACGCAGCTCGGGCTCACCGACCGCGCCAGCTATTGGTCCGAGCGCGCCCGCGAGCTGCACGCGGTGATCTCCCGGCGCGCGTGGAACGCGAAGCTGGGCACGTTCGTCGCCACCTTCGACGGCGACACCCTCGATGCCAGCCTGCTGCAGCTGAACGAGGTGTTCTTCGTCGCGGACGACGATCCGCGCTTCGTTGCGACGGTGCGCGCCATCGGGAAAGAGCTGAAGCGCGGCGACTTCGTGTTTCGGTATACCACGGCGGACGATTTCGGCACGCCGTCGAACGCGTTTCTCGTGTGCACGTTCTGGTACATCAACGCGCTCGCGGCGATCGGTGAGCGCGACGAGGCGCGGCGCATGTTCGAGTACGTGCTGACCTGCCGCAACAAGCATGGACTACTCGCCGAGCACATCGATCCGAAGACGCGCGAACAGTGGGGGAACTTCGTGCAGAC
>JBOHSJ010000162.1:0-5860 GCA_050733035.1 Gemmatimonadales bacterium
TGTCCGCAACGCTGAGCCACGGAACGTCAGCGCGCATCATGAACTGCGCTGCACGCAGACCGGCGATGTGGCGGACAGTGAATGTCTCGACGCTGTCCGAGGCGGCGGCGAAGCCATTGCGCCGGAACGCGGCCGAGACGCCCGTCGTCGCGCGAACTCCGTACACCGAACCCTGATGTCCGCCCTTGAGCCACTGATACGCCGTCTCGAGAACCGGCATGCCGGCACCCTCATCGACGATCCGGGCGCTGCTCAATGGGCGTGATGACACGCGCAGCGCCTGAACGATTTCGGCGGCGGCGGCGCGCCGTCCCTCTTGAACCAGCGCCGATGCAAGACAGGCGGCCAGCCCGGCGGCGTATGGCGTCGCCATGCTGGTACCGACCTTCACTTCGTTGCCCGTGTCCCAACGCGGCACCGTCGAGAACGCGATTCCCGGAGCCACGAGGTCCGGTTTGGCGAGCTCGCCGCCGCGGGAGCTGAACCAACCGACGACATCGCGGGCCGGCGGCACACCGGGCTGCGGCGGCCGGGCGAAGACGCCGGGGAAGACCGCGCCAACCGACAGCGCCAAACCAGCGGATCCAGGGAACCCCAGTGTGGAGAGGCCAGGTCCGTCGTTCCCGGCGGCAATCGCGAACACCACGTCGGGATGTGTCAGCAGGAACGCGTCTACGATCGAGTCGATCACCGCGCGGCCTTCATGCTCGTTGCCGACGCCAAAGCTCATGTTGATCACCAGCGGCAAGTTGCGCTGGGCGGCATAGCGCGCCGCATAATCGATCGCGCGCATCATGCTCGCGTGTACCGTGACCCCGCCACGCGCGTTGTTGGCGATCTTCAGGCCCAGGATCTGCGCGCCCGGTGCGACACCGGTGAACCCGCTGACGTCGTAGAGGTTGTATCCGGCGGCGATCCCCGCGACGTGCGTGCCGTGACCGGAGGTATCGAAGAACAGGTCGAGCACGGGGGCGCCATCCGCTTCGCTGAAGTTGGCGACGATCGTCAGCGGCTTGCGGCCGAGGGCGATCATTTCGCGGCCCTGGCGATAATCGTGCAGCGGCATTTCGTCCTCGAACGAGCCGTCGAGATTCGAATCGAGGAATGCCACCCAGCCATCCGACGCTTTCACCACGACCACCGCGAACTCGTCCCGGTTACGGCCGTTGCCGTTCACGTCACTGGCGGGCGGGCGGCCCAGCGGCAGCTCACGGAAGATGCCGCGATACCACGTGGTCGCCGTCGTGAGCCGTGCGATCCGCCCCGCGCCCCGCATCTCGCTTTCCGTCGGTGCGGGCATGGGCATGAGCGCAATTCGTCCTTCTCCGGAAAAGTCGCGCAGCTCGATCACTTTGGGCGCGCCGGTACTGGTGGCGATCAGCCCTGGGACGCCTGGGTCGATGCCGCTATCGAGAATCGCGATGAGGATCCCGCGGCCGTCATAGGTCGGGTGCCCGGCGCGATACACGTCGACGCCGGCGCTCTTGAGCGGCATGAGGCCGAGCATGTGCGCCACCGCTGGATCGACGAGCGGCTGGGCACCGCTCGTGCGACTGGCATCGGGCGGAACGGTGGCCGGAAGCGCCGGCTTGGGCTGCGCCGGCTTCGTCACACCCTTGGTGGAGGCACACGCCGCGGCGAGTGCGACGAGAACGACGACGAGAGGCTTTGGCATCACGTGAGGCTCGGCAAGGCAAAGGCCCCGAGATGGGGGCCGGTGAACTCGGTGGACACCTCGAGGAGAAACGCGAGCGTGTCGCGCGTCGCCTCTGGCGTCAGAATCGCGTCTACAAAGCCGCGGGCGCCGGCGAATTTCGCATCCAGCTGATGCTCGTAATCCGCCCGCATGGCATCCACGGCGGCGGCGTTGTCCGGCTTGGCGGCGTCGGCGCCATAGACGGCCTGGATTGCCGACTCGCCTTCCATCACACCCATGCGACCGGTCGGCCAGGAAACGATGAAGTCCGGGTCGAACCCCTGTCCCGCCATCGCATAGTAACCGGCGCCGGAAGCGTGATTCACCGTCAGGACCAGCTTGGGCACGGTCGCGGTCGCCATCGCTTCGACGAACCGGGCGCCCGCTCGAATGATACCCGTGTGCTCCGCCTCCGTCCCGACCATGAAGCCCGAGACATCCTGGATGAACAGGAGCGGCACGCGCTCGCGATCCGCGTTCTCGATGAAATAGGCGACCTTCTCGGCACTCTCCGTGTAGATGATGCCGCCGATTCTGGGCGCCTCGTTTTTCTGCTTTCCCTTGATCACGCCCCGCGAGTTGGCGATCACCGCGACCTGGCGCCCTTCGATGGCGGCGTGACCACAGATCATCTCGGGCGCGACGTCAGGCTGGAACTCGTCGAGACGTCCCGCGTCGAACAGGCACTCGAACACCGCACGCACGTCGTAGCTCATGCGATGATCGGCGGGGATCAGGTCGTACAGCTCCTTCAAGTCGCGTTTCGGCGCGGCGTACGTACGGCGCGCGGGTGGCGCATGCGGCAGCCGGCCCACGTACTCGCGAATGTGCGCGAGACACTCCTTGTCGTCTTTCGCCCGGTAGTGCGCGACGGCGCTGACGGAGGTATGCGTCGCGGCGCCTCCCAACGTCTCCGCGTCCACCACCTGCCCCGTCGCGCCTTTCACGAGATTCGGGCCGCCGAGTCCCATGAACGACGTGCCGTCCACCATGAAGATGACGTCGGACAGCGCCGGCAGATACGCGCCGCCGGCGATGCACGGACCCATGACGGCGGCGACCTGCGGGACTTTGAGATAGCGGCGCATGATCGAGTTGTAGTAGAAGATGCGCGCGGCGCCGTACTGGCCCGGGAAGACACCGCCCTGATACGGCAGGTTCACGCCCGCCGAGTCGACCAGGTACACGATCGGAATGCGTTGCCGCATCGCGATCTCCTGGGCGCGAAGAATCTTCTTGATCGTCTCGGGCCACCACGACCCCGCCTTCACCGTCGCATCGTTCGCCACGACGACCACGGGACGCCCGCCGACGCGGCCCAGCCCCGTCACGACCCCGGCCGCTGGTGCCTGCTCGTCGTACTGATCCCATGCCACGAGCAGTCCGATTTCCACCCAGGGCGCGTCCGTGTCGAGCAATCCGGCGATCCGCTCCCGCGCGGTGAGCTTCCCCTGATCGTGTTGTCGCTTGATCCGCGCCGCGCCGCCTCCCTGTTCGAGACGTGTGCGGAGCTTCTGGTATTCGTCGGTGAGGGTCTTGAGGCGGGGGTGGCTCACGCGGCGACGTGCTCCGCCGCCCACTCCTGGATGTATTTGATGAGGTCCGACGTCGGCGTGCCCGGTCCGAACAGCTTCCCCGTCCCTTGCGCCTCCAGTGTGCTCATGTCTTCGGGTGGGATGATGCCGCCGCCGGTGAGCAGCACGTCCTGCCGGCCGCCCGCGTCGAGCAGTCTGCGGACGCGGGGGAACAGCGTCATGTGAGCGCCCGACAGAATGGACAGACCGACGACGTCCACATCCTCCTGGATGGCGGCCTGGGCGATCATTTCCGGCGTCTGATGGAGGCCGGTATAGATCACTTCCATCCCGGCGTCGCGCAACGCGGCGGCGACGACCTTCGCGCCGCGATCGTGCCCATCGAGGCCGGGCTTTGCGACCAGGATGCGGATCGGGCGACGACGCTTGGCCATCAGGAGCGGAAACGTAGCAGCGCCGCGAGGCCATCCACGACACGCCGTGCCTTCTCGTCGTAGAGGACATCCACCTGCGCGCGCTGATCCAGCGCTTCTTCTATCGCCTCATCGATCCGCGGATCGTCATCGTGGCCCTCGGCCAGGAGCGTTCGCACCTGCCCCCGGCTCAATGCCTTGAGTGTGACGTCAACGCCGTTCACGGCCCAGCCGAGCGGCACGCCGTCCTTGACCGCGTCGGCGTGGGCGCGTTCCCACTCGCGCTCCCGCTCCTCGCGCACGACCAGCGTCGCCTCGCGCACTTCCGCCGCCGTGGACTGTTTGGGACTCAGCTTTACCACGCCGAGCACGAGGTCGTGAACATAGGTGTGAAGGTGTGGAATCACCGCCCCGGCGTCCACACCCACGCTGCCGAAGACGATGCCGGCGAGCGGCTTGTTGCGGTTGATGTGGAAGACTCGGTCGGCGATCTGCGCGTACAGCCGCTGCTTTTCGGTGCGGATCCGCTGGTGAAAGTTGCGCTCGCCGGCGCTGCCGAACGGCGTGGCCGCGTGGCCATGAAATTTCCCGGCGCGAGACGACTCGATCCCCGCGAGGCCCGGCAGCTCGACGCAGTCGTAGGCCGTCACTTCGAAGAAGCGTGCGGCCGTCCGGTCGTACACCACGGCGAGGATAGTGCCGAACTCCTCTTCCAAGACCAGCAGCTCACGCACCAGGGGCTCGTGCGCCACCGCGAGACGCGAGCGGTGCACGTGTGGGAGGGGCAGCGCTTCGAACAAGTCGAGCTCGCGCGACGCGAAGATCGCGATCGCCCGCGACCGCGGCAGGTGATTCGGTTCTTCCAGATACTCCAGCACCTGCTTCAGGTTGGCGGCGATCGCCGGCTGATCCTGGTAGGAGAGCAGCAGCCCCTTGGCGCGCGTTTTCAGCTTGATCAGGTACTTGCCGCGCATCCGATCGCGCGGCTCGAGCTTGAGGTAACAGCTCACGACCCAGTGACTACCAGGTGCGATCGCGGCCAGCCGCGCGACGACGGCCTTCGCGTCCTGCTCGGTGATGGCGGCGGGGAGGGCGCTCATGGGCTAAAAGAAGACGGGTTCGCGGTACGCTCCCCACACGCGCTCCAGCGCGTGGCGGATCTCGTACAGCGTGCAGTAGGCGCGCGCGCAGTCCAGCATCGGACCGATGACGTTGTGGTCGGACTCGGCGGCCTGGCGCAGCGTCTCCAGGCGCCGCTCGACCAGCTCGTGGTCCCGTTCGGCGCGCACGCGCGCCATGCGCAGCCGCTGCTGCGCTTCGGCATCGTTGGAGACTTTCAGGATTTCGACGGGATGATCGTCATCCGAGAGAAACTCGTTCACACCGACGATGACCTGTTCTCCCATCTCCACTTGACGCTGGAAGGCCGCGGCCGATTGGGCAATCTGTCGCTGGAACCAGCCGGTCTCGATCCCACGGACGACCCCGCCGATGGACGCGATCTCGGCGAAGAGCCCTTCGGCCTCGCGCTCCAGCTGATCGGTCAGCGCTTCAATGAAATAGGAGCCGCCCAGCGGATCGATCACCTGCGGCACACCCGTTTCATGCGCCAGGATCTGCTGCGTCCGCAGCGCCACCTGGACTGACTGCTCCGTGGGCAGGGCCAGCGTTTCGTCGAGCGAGTTGGTGTGCAGGGACTGCGTTCCGCCGAGTACCGCCGCGAGCGCTTGATAGGCGACGCGGACGATGTTGTTGAGGGGTTGCTGCGCCGTGAGCGTGACGCCCGCCGTCTGGCTGTGGAAGCGCATCATCCAGGAGCGCGCCTGGCGAGCGTGGTAGCGCTCGCGCATATGCCGCGCCCAGATACGGCGCGCCGCCCGCAGTTTGGCGATCTCCTCGAAGAAGTCGTTGTGGATGTCCCAGAAGAAGGACAGGCGGGCGGCGAAGCTGTCGATGTCGAGCCCGCGAGCCACCCCACGCTCCACGTAGGTGAACCCGTTCGCGAGCGTAAACGCCAGCTCCTGAGCGGCGGTCGCGCCGGCCTCGCGGATGTGGTAGCCCGAGATGGAGATCGTATTCCACAGCGGCGTGTGTTTGGCGCCCCACTCGAACATGTCCACGATGACCTTGAGCGCGGGCTCGACCGGATAAACCCACGCGTGCTGCGCCATGTACTCCTTGAGGATGTCGTTCTGCACCGTGCAACGGAGCTTGGG
>JBOHSJ010000163.1:0-14970 GCA_050733035.1 Gemmatimonadales bacterium
GCTGACGCTCGTCGAGTACGGCGACTATCAGTGCCCGCACTGCGGCAAGGCGTATCCGATCGTCAAAGCCGTGCAGCGGAAGCTGGGCGCGCAGCTGCGCTTCGTGTATCGCAATTTCCCGCTCACCCGGATCCATCCCGAAGCCGAGCACGCGGCGGAGGCTGCCGAAGCGGCCGCCGCCCAGGGTGCGTTTTGGCAGATGCACGACCGCCTGTTCGAACGCCAATTCGCGCTCGATGACGATCATCTCATCGAGTACGCGACCGAGCTGGGGCTGAACGGGGAACGGATCCGCGGCGAGCTCGACGCCGGAACGCACGCGGACCGCGTGCGTGACGACTTCATGAGCGGGGTCAAGAGCGGGGTGAACGGGACGCCGACGTTTTTCATCAACGGGATTCGGTTCGATGGCCGCTGGGATCTCGAAGGGCTCCTTGCCGCCCTGGAGAGTGTCCCGGCCTGACGACATTATTCCACGATGCTTGCCTCCTTCCTATTGCTGCTCCAGGCAGCGCCACAGCCACTTCGTACCGTTCCCGACTCGGGCGTCATCGCAACGGCGGCACAGGTCACGCCCGCCGGCGTGCAAAGCGTCTTCGCGGCGCGCGTGACGGGTGTGCGGTTCGGCGCTCGGCCTGGCGAGATCTGGGTCACCGCCAACGGGGCGGCCTACCGGCTCGGGTGGCGCGACAACTCGATGTTGGCCAGTGCCCGATTCGAGGGGCGGGCAGGGGTGCACGGCGTCGCGATCGATCCGGTCAACGGCCGCGCGTTCGTTTCTACCGTCGGCAAGACATTCGCCTATGACGACAGCGCCATCGCGCGCTTGACGTGGCCGAAGCTCGGCGCCGACATGGCAGGCGGCGTCGCGGTGGCACGGCGCGCGAATGCGACGGGCCATCGCGTAGCAGTCGTGCCGCTACCCGCCAACGACGCCCTCGCGGTCATCGACGCGGATAGCGGTTCGGTCCTCGATACCATCGCGCTCGGCGTGCTGCCTGTTTCGGCCGTGGTGAGCGAGGATGGCGCGACGGCGTACGTCTCGAACCTGGGCGGCAGGAAACCCACCGCGCGCGATCGTGCCGCCAAGCAATGCTGCGATGCGTTCGCCGAGCTGGTGCGCGTGGACGCGCGCGGCATTGCGCAGCCGGGAAGTGTGACGGCGGTCGATCTGGTTACGGGCACCGTGCGCAAGGTGATCGCGGTCCGCCGCCACCCGACCGGCGTGGCGTGGGACGAACGCGGCGGCCGGCTGTACGTGGCGAATGGCAACTCGGACAGTGTGAGCGTGATCGATACGCGCCGCGACGCCGTGGTGAACACGATCGCCATTGCGCCGTTCCGCGAGCGCAAGATCGGCTTCGCGCCGACGGCTGTGGCGGTGTCACCCGATGGCGCGACGTTGTACGTCGCGTTGGGCGGCCTGAACGCCGTGGCGGTTTACGCGCTGCCTGAGGGCCGCTTTCGGGGCCTGATCCCGACGGGGTGGTATCCCTCGAGCCTCGATGTCAGCGCGGACGGCCGCACGATCGCCGTCGGTGCGCTGTTCGGGGTCGGATCGGGTGAAGGCCGCACGTCGGGGATGCGAGGGAAATACGTGCATTCCTACCGCGGGTCGGTGAACGTGATTGCCGTCCCGACGGAGGCCGAGCTGACGGCGTACACGACGTCGGTTGCACGGAACAATCGCCTCACGCTGCGGAGCAGCGACCAACCGGCGCCCTCAGCGCCGCGTCGCGTCGTCGCTCGCGCCGTGCCCGAGCGCCCCGGCGACCCGTCCTTGATCGAGCACGTCGTGTACATCATCCGCGAGAACCGGACGTACGACCAGGTGTTCGGCGACATGGGTCGAGGCGCGAGCGACAGCTCGCTGGTCCAGTACGGCCGCGACGTGACGCCCAACGCGCATGCGCTCGCCGATCAGTTCGTGCTGCTCGATCACTTCTTCGCGACGGGCGGCAATTCCGCCGACGGGCACAACTGGCTCACGCAGGCCAACGAGACCGAATATCCGATGTGGCCGCTGTACGAGGGCCGCAGCTATCCGTCCGAGGGCCAGGATCCGCTCGCATACTCATCCGGCGGCTTCTTGTGGGAAGCCGCGCAAACCAAGGGCAAGACGGTGAGCGTGTTCGGCGAATATGCGCCGGGACCGAAGGTGTACAGCGACTCGGTGCGGTTCAGGCTGTTGGCCCGGTATCTCGAGTCGCCGCCGAATGCGGGGGCGTACTTCCGGTCGGAATTCGCCAAGCTCTACCACACGCGGTCCGACATTCCATCACTCGATCGCGTGCTGGTGCGGGAGTATCCGGGGTGGACGATGGGCGTTCCCGACGTCGCCAAGGCCGAGGTCGTGCTCGAGCATCTGAAGGAGTGGGAAGCCCGGAACCGCATGCCGCACCTCGTGATGATGATTCTGCCGAGCGATCATACTGAGGGAACGAACCCCGGCTGGTGCACGCCGAAGGCGTGCGTCGCCGATAACGACCTCGCGCTCGGCAAGATCGTCGAGGGGTTGTCGCGCAGCCGGTTTTGGAAATCGATGGCGATTCTCATCGTCGAGGACGACGCGCAGAACGGCGTCGATCACATCGACGGACATCGCACCGTTGCGTTGGTGGCGAGTCCCTACGCCAGGCGCGGCGTGATCGACCCGACCTTCTATTCGCAGCCGAGTATGGTGAAGACGATCGAGCTGATGCTCGGCCTGCCGGCGCTCAGCATGTTCGACCTCGTCGCGACCGACATGCGGGCCAGCTTCATCGCGCCGGACGAATCACCCAATCTCGCGCCGTACACCGCGCTCGTGCCGGTGCAGTCGCTTGCGGAGGTCAATCAGCGGGTGGGGTCGATTACGGGACCGCATGCCGCGGAGCGGCGCCGCGCCGCGCTCGCGTCCGCGCGCATGAAATTCAACGCGCCCGATGCGGCACCGACCGATTTACTGAACAAGATCCTGTGGCACGACGCCCGTGGCTGGGACAAGCCGTTTCCCGGCGTGAAGCGCTCGCTCTTTTTCCCGATGGCAGTGGACATCGCGGACGAGGATCGAGACGATCGTTAGGTTTTTCGGCCTCACCTACGCGGTGAGCTGGGCGCTGTGGGGTTTGGCGTCGCTGGTCCCGCCGAGCATGCCGTTTCGCATCTTGGCATTTCTTCCCGGTACGATTGCCCCCGCTTTCGTCGCGTGGTGGCTCACAAGTCCCGAGCAGCGGCCAGCGCTGGTGAACCCGGCGTTCAAGTGGCAGGTGCCAGCGCGCTGGTATCTGTTCGCGCTGCTCTATCTCGCCGTGATCAAGCTGGTGGCGGCGATCGTGTATCGCATCATGAGCGGCACGTGGCCCGCCATGGTGCAAGAGCCCTGGTTCGCCTACTTCGCGGCGACGGTGATCTTCACCCCAGTTCAGGCGGGCGAGGAAATCGGCTGGCGCGGCTACGCGCTGCCGCGTCTCACGCAGCGCTTCGGGCTCGGTGCAGCCGCGATTCTGCTGGGGATCATCTGGGCTGCCTGGCATTTGCCGTTGTTTTTTGTTGCCGCGACCGACACAACCGGGCAGTCATTCCCTGTCTATGCGCTCAGCGTCACGGCGATCTCCGTCGCGATCGCGTGGCTGTACGCGCGCACGGGCAGCCTGCTGCTCGCGATGCTGATGCACGCGGCGGTGAACAACACGCCGCACTTCGTACCGCCGGTGCCGACCGGGAAGGTGTTTGCCATGAGTGCGACACTGCTGCAATGGCTAACGCTGCTGGGCTTGTGGATTGGTGCGGGTTATTTGCTCTTCAAGATGAGGAAGCACAAAACGTTCAATGAGCCCA
Source organism: Gemmatimonadales bacterium (assembly GCA_050733035.1). GTDB lineage: Bacteria > Gemmatimonadota > Gemmatimonadetes > Gemmatimonadales > GWC2-71-9 > 20CM-2-65-7. Next base: position 3,820 of record JBOHSJ010000163.1, read on the forward strand.
TCCCGACGGCAGTTTCTTAAGACGACAGCCGGTGCGGGGTTATCGCTTGCCGGCGTTCGCCGGATCGATCTCGTCGATCCGCCCGCTCCTTACGGCCCGCTCCCGGCTCCCCGGCAATTAGCCTGGCACGAGCTGGAGTGCTACGGCTTCCTCCATTTCACCGTCAACACATTCACCAACCGCAAGTGGGGCTACGGCGACGAATCGCCGGGCGTGTTCAATCCCACCGATTTCGATGCCGACCAGATCGTTGCCGCTGCGCAGGGCGGTGGGATGAAAGGGCTCATCCTCACCTGCAAGCACCACGACGGCTTTTGCCTCTGGCCGTCGCGCTACACCGAGCACCGCGTGAAAACCCGAGATTACGTGAAAGAGATCTCGGAAGCGTGCGCCCGCCATGCGGTGAAATTCGGCGTCTATCTCTCGCCCTGGGATCGCAACCACAAGGACTATGGCGGCCCCGCGTATCTCGTCTACTATCGCAATCAATTACGCGAGCTGTTGACCGAGTACGGCCCGGTGTTCGAGATCTTCTTCGACGGCGCGAACGGGGGCGACGGGTACTACGGCGGCGCGTACGAGCGGCGCGAGATCGACAACCGTACCTACTACGATTGGCCGGCGACGTGGCAGCTGGTGCGTGATCTGCAGCCGCAGACCGTGCTCTTCAGCGACGCCGGCCCCGACATCCGCTGGGTCGGCAATGAGCGCGGCATCGCGGGCGAGACGTGCTGGGCGACTTCCAACCGCGACGACTTCTCCCCCGGCAATGCCGATGTTGCGCGGCTCAACCGCGGCGACCGTCCCGGCACGCACTGGGTTCCCGCCGAATGCGACGTCTCGATCCGGCCCGGCTGGTTCTACCACAAGCATGAGGACAACGAGGTCAAGACACCGCAGCAGCTGGTGGATCTGTATTACGCATCGGTGGGGCGGGGCGCCTCGTTTCTGCTGAATCTGCCGCCCGACCGGCGCGGCCGGATTCACGAGAATGACGCCCGCTCGCTGCGCGAGTTCCGCCGCCTCATCGACGCGACGTTCGCCACCAACCTGGCGGCAGGGGCACGCGTCAGCGCGAGCAATTCGCGGGGGAACGACCGCGATCGCCGGTTTGTCGCGGGAAACGTGGTCGACGGGAAACGGGAAACGTATTGGGCGACGGATGACGGCGAAAAAACGCCGAGCTTGATCATAGAATTGCAGCGCGAGACGGCATTCAACGTCGTGCGGCTGCGCGAGTTCCTCCCCCTCGGCCAGCGCGTGGAGTCAACAATTGTCGACATGTGGCACCAGGGGGGGTGGCAGCAGTTCGGAGCCGCGACCAGCATCGGGAATTGCCGCCTGATTCGGGGCCCGCGTGTCACGACGTCGCGTGTGCGACTGCGTGTCACGCAGGCCCCGGTGTCTCCTGCGATCTCGGAGGTCGGCCTGTTCGCCGAGCCTACATCGCCATCTGCTGCGCCTCCTTCCGAATCAGCGCGTAGCCCAGGCTATTGAAGTTGTAGACCGCCAGCTCGCGGAACATCGGCTTGGCTTTGTCAGCTTGGCCTGAACCGTCCACCGCGATGGCGTACTGGAACTTGATATACGGATCCTGCAGGTTGCCCTGCGCGAGGTGCGCGGCGGCTTCCGCTGCGTGCCCCTGATACATCGCGACGAACCCCTTCAACTGGTGCACGGGCTCCAGTTTCCGAGGATTCGCGTCGGGCGCGACAATGGCCGCCATGCGGTCGGTCTCGCGCCGCGCGGTGGCGTAGTCGCCTCTGCGGGCGGCGAGCCACGCGTTGAAGTACGCGATGTTGGCGTCCTGCGCGCGGCGGAACCCGGCGCTCGCGGCCTGCTCGGACTGCTGCCGCATCAACGGTGTGCGCTGCGCGAGCGCCGCTTGGGCGGCTGCGAAGTCGCGCGTATCGATGGCGATCAAAGCCACGTTGGTGAGGGCGTTGACCTTCACCGCAAGCGGATCCGGTAACCCCATCCCATCGGCTTGCGCCGCCAACTGATTCAGCTCGGCCATCGCGGCGGCTGGATCGCCGGCGTGGACGCTGACATAGGCGCGGAACGGCGCAAAGAAGCCCCGCTCGTTGCCGCGGCCCAGCGCCATGGATGAGTCGTAGTCGGCACGCGCCGCGGCGTAGTCCCCCGCGAACGAGTTGACATGGCCGCGCTGCTGCACCAATCCCGCGTCGCGCGGATTCAGCTCGTGCCCGCGCGTGTATTCGCGGCGCGCCTGAGGCATGTCATTGAGCGCGCGATACGCGTCGCCGAGAAAATCGTGCATGCTTGGCTCGTTCGGTGCGAGCGCCTCGGCATGCTTGAAGTGCTCCAGCGCCTGGTTGAAATCGCGCGGCTCGTTGAACAGATACGTGGTGCCGATGTTGATATGCGCTACCACCAGCCGCGGCGCGAGCGTGATCGCCTTCGTGTACGAGGCCCGTCCCTCGGCGGTCCGGTTCAGTCCGGTCTGCACGCCGCCCAGGACGACATAGGCGCGCGGGCTCTCGGGGAACTTCGCGACGAGCTGCTCCGCCAATGCCAGCTGCCCGCTCACATCGTTCTCCAACCCTTTGCGGACAACCTGGATTTGGAGCTGCTCGGCCTCCGAGGCGCCGGCGGCGAGCTGCTCGGCGCGCGCGAGGTTGGTCTTGAAGTCGGCCAGCGAATTCGACGTGTTGGCCACACTGAGGTAGCCGAACGCAAACGTCGAATCGGCGGCGACGGCGCGCTGGAAGTGATCGAGCGCCTCGAAGGCGCGGCCCAGATCCAGCTCGCGCTGCCCGGCAAGGAAGTGCGAGCGCGCGTCAACCGAGGCCGTCGTGATCGGGTGGCCGACGATAGCGCTGGTGACGCTGTCGAGGGCGGCGAGATTGCGCGTCGCAGGCGGCGGCGGTGCGGCGGCGCAGGATGTAAGTAGAACGACACCTGCAACGGCAACCAGTTGGTGTTGCAGCCTGAACATGGCGGGCTCCTTGCGTGAGTAGCTTGAGCCTGCCGTCAGGTACGGGTGGTCACAAGAGCGAAGATCTACCGGGGTGTGTCAGCGTGTTGTGCGGAGATCCTCGGCTCTGAATCGCAGGCCAATGGTGCCACGCGTTTTGTCCACCTGCGGTCCCAAGTCTCTGAATGTCGCGGCTGCCCCGCTGCCGGGATCTTCCGCCCGCACAGTCGAATTCTGAAACAGTTGGTAGTAGCCGATCGGCATCCGCACCGCGCCGGCCGGCACGGTGCAGTTGCACGACACGGCGCCCGCGAGACCGGCGTTGATCGTAATCGTGATCGGCCGGCCCGTTTCATTAGTAATGAGGGGGGCGAAGTAAGCCTGCGAGCCAGGTCGCGGCGTGGCTCTGCGCACCACCGTCCCGCGCGGCCGCCTGATGTCGAGCATCTGACCGAGTGGCAAACCCAGCTCGCGCTCGCCCGCGCGCGGCCGGATCACGCGCCATGTCACGCTCGCGGTGGTGTCACGCCGCAATCCGATGCGCACACTGCCGCCAGGTGCGACACGCCACGTTGCCGCTCCGACCTGCACGGTCACGCTATCCGCGAGCGGATTCTCGAAGGAGAGCGCGGGCTGCCGGAAGAACAACGCGCCGGCTCCCAGCGCGAGCACCGGTAGCGCAATCGCCAGTATGATCCAGCCGATGCGCCTGGGTCTAGCGGTCCGGCCGACGGGCCGTCCGGCCGTCCGGCCGCCAGAGACCAGCAGCTCCGTTGCTGCCTGCGCAGCGGTGGCCCGCGAGCGCACCGTATGCGGCTGATTGTCGCTCTCCAACGCCGCGATGACTTCCGCGGCGGATTGAAAGCGATCTTTCGGTTGCTTCTCCAGGCAGCGCAGGATCACGTCCGACAGCTCGCGCGGCACTTTGGGATTCACGTCGTGCGCGGCGGGCGGCGGATCGGCAATGTGTTTGCCGACCACCTGCTGCGACGACTCGCCGTCGAACGGCGGCTCGCCCGTTACCATCTGAAAGAGAACGCAACCGAGGGAGTAGAGGTCCGAGCGCGGGCCGAGGTTCGGATCGCCCAGCGCCTGCTCGGGACTCATGTAGTGCGGCGTGCCGATCACGAGACCGGTTTGCGTGAGCCCCGCGCCCGCATCCGAGTCGAGGCGCCGCGCGATGCCGAAGTCCACCAGCAGCGGCCGTCCGCGCGCGACGTCGAGCATGATGTTATCGGGCTTGATGTCGCGGTGCAGCAGGCCGGCTTTGTGCGCGTGATCGAGCGCGTCCAGTATCGGGATGATGATCGCAAGCGCACGCTCGGGGGGGAGCGCGCCGGAGCGCTTCAGCAGCTCGCCCAGCGACATCCCGTCCACGAACGGCATGGCGTAGTAGACGAGCCCTTCACCACCGCCCACGAAGTGAATCGGCAGGATGTTTGGGTGCTCGAGCCGGGCCGCCGCGCGCGTTTCGCGCTGGAAGCGCTCGATCATTCCGGCGGTCCAGGCGACGTCGGGACGCAGCACCTTCACGGCGAGTCGGCGCTCTAAGTCCTTATCCCACACCTCATAGACTTCGGCGAAGCCTCCCGAGCCGACGAGGCGGCGGACTTCGTACTTCGGGCCGAGGGCCAGGGCGAGGCTGGAGAAGGTGGCGGAAACTTGGTCGGGCACGGCGCCAACTATAACACACGGCTGGTTGGGGACCAGAACGGTTCCAAGAACGTCGCCATGTGACCTTTCTCACGGAGTTGACCCGGGTATGGTCCCATATTGTACCCCGGTAAGTCCCTACAAACCAAGTGAAGAAGGGACTCTTGTACATGAAGGCCGTTCGTGCTCTCGCGGTCCTAGTTCTGCTTTGCTTCGTCACCACGTCGTGCGGTGAGTCCCCGTCATCCCCAGTCGCGCCCGAAGGTGCCCCCCCCTCAGTCCCCGCGCCGCAGGCGGGTCTGATCGGCGATCTCCTTGCGCCGACGGGGCTGCTCGAGTGCTCCGACCTGCCCTACGCGTCGAGCACCAAGACGATCGGTCCCATGGGCGGCTCCATCAGCGCCGGGCCGCACACACTCTCCGTCCCGCCCGGCGCCCTGGACGCGCCGACGGAAATCACGATGACCGCGCCCACCGGCCGCGGCGTGAACTCCGTCCGGTTCCAGCCCGAGGGACTGCGGTTCGATCGCGCCGCTGCGCTCACGATGAGCTACGCGAACTGCAGCGTGCTCGGCAGGCTCCTGCCCAAGCGGATCGCGTACACGGATGAGCGGCTCAACATCCTCTATTACCTGCTGTCGCTCGACAACATCTTCGCCAAGCGGGTAACGGGCAAAGTCGATCACTTCTCTGATTACGTGGTCGCGTGGTGACGTTGTGACGGCCGTTACGATCCCCGGTCCAGGGCAGGCGGGTCCGAGAGCACCAGCTCGCCCGGCCGGGGATTTGTTGCAGGACGCGCGGGCCAAAGAACGGGCCGCGTGCATCCCCGAAGCCATCGGCCTCTACGAAGGCGCGATCTCCACGGCCGAACGGAGCGGCGAACGAGCCGTGCTCGCCGAGGCGCTGCGCCGCCTCGCCGTCGTGCTCCATCACCGCAACGAGTCGGCGCGCGCCCGCGACCTGTGCAACCGCAGCTACAAAGTCGCGACCGATCTCAAGAACGACATTCTCGCCGCCGAGGCGCTCAACACCATGGGCGGCCTGGCGCTCCGCACCGGCGCGATGGAAGATGCGCGCGCGCATTTCCTCAAGGCGCTCGAGCGCGGCGGCCAGTCCCGCGAGCTGCTGGCGCGCGTCGAGCAGAACCTCGGCATCCTCGCGAACATCCGCGGCGACATCGAGTCCGCCGTCGCGCACTACGAGTGCTCGGTTCGGGCCCATCAAGCGACGAACGACGAGCATGGCCGCGCGACGGCCTACGTGAACCTCGGCATCGCGCACACCGACCTCAAGCAGTACGCCAAAGCGGATGACTACTTCACCAAGAGCTTCGAGATCGCTGAACGCGCGGGTGACGCGCACCTGCAGGGGATGTGCCTCGTGAATCACGCCGAGGCGCATTTCGCGCGCGCGCGCTATGAAGCCGCGCGGCGCAACGCCGAAGCCGCGCTCGCGATCTTCGACCAGATCGACTCCCAGGCCGACAAGTCCGAAGCCTACAAGTTGATCGGCATGGTGTATCGCGAGACCGGCCGGCCCGCACTCGCCGAGTCGCGTTTGCGTACGGCCATAGATCTGGCCGTGAGCGCCGGCTCGGTATTGAACGAAGCCGAGGCGTCGCGCGAGCTGGCGTTGCTGATGCAGGCGATGGGACGCAATCAGGACGCGCTGACGTTACTGAACACCGCGCACCGCCTGTTCCGCCGGCTCGATGCGAAGGTGGACCTCGTGTTCGTCGGCGGCAAAGTGTCCGAGCTCGAGACCACGTTCTTCGACGTGGTGCGCGAGTGGGGGCAGTCGATCGAATCGGCGGACAGCTACACATTCGGCCATTGCGAACGCGTGGCGCAGCGCGCCCTGGCCGTCGCGCGCGTGCTCGAGCTGGACGACACCGAGCAGACGACGATCCGTCTCGGCGCGTACCTGCACGATCTTGGCAAGGTGCGCGTGCCGCACGAGATCCTGAACAAGCCGGGTCCGCTGACGCGTGAGGAGTTCGAAATCGTGCAGATGCATCCGATCTGGGGTCTCGAGCTGCTTGCCGCCGTCGAGTTCCCGTGGGACCTGAAACCGATCATCCGCTGGCATCACGAGCGCTACGACGGCACCGGCTATCCCGATCGCCTGCGTGGCGAGGAGATCCCGGTGGCGGCGCAGATCGTCGGGATCGTCGACGTCCACGACGCGCTCACGACGGCACGTTCATACCGGCCCGCGATGTCGCATGCGGCGGCGATGGCGGAGATTGAACGGTGTCGCGGGTGGTGGTCGGACGTCGTGTACGCAGCGTTTACAGGAGCAGCGCCTCAACCCGATAGGCGTGTACCATCCCCGCTCGAAGCGACCATCCGAAGACAGTAAACCTTCCGTCTTGAGACGCGACCAGCGCGAGCGAGTCGCGTTGCTCGTGCACGAACTGCGCGGCCGAGAGATGGCGCGTCCCACCCAACTCCGACGGATGCACGGTCACCGGCCTGTGACCGAGGATCGGCTCGCGTACCAGGACCTCCTCCACGAACGGACCTAACTCCGTTCGCCCGATCTTCGCGCCGAACGCCAGCACGTCCCAGCGATCATTCAGGATCACCGCGCCGTCCACTGCCGTCAGCCCGCCAATGGCGTCGATGGCTTCCTTGCTCGCTCCATCGCGCAGCCGCGCGAACGGCGGGACGACCGTGTAGGGCACGGAGACGATTGATCTGCGCCATGCGTCGGTGTCACGCGGCACGACCAGGAGTGAGCCTCCGTGCTTGTGCGCGCGCATCGAGAGGGCGAGCGGCAGCAGCACGTTCTCCGGGTTGCCGGATGCGGGATCGAATCCGAGCAGTGTCGTGACAAAATCGGGACACTCGGACGCCAGCGTGCCTTCGGCGTCCACGATTTTGACCTGGTCCCCCTCGAGGACGGCCAGATTCGCGAACTTGCCGCCGGGGTCCGCGCGGCGATGCTTGATCACGAGCAGCCCAGGCTCGATCACTTCGAGGACAAAGCAGAGCGGCGGGATGGTGCGCGTCGCGCCCCACACCGCCAGCTCGCCTCCATTCTCCCACACGCCGAGGTGGATGCCGGGCCGCTCGACCGCGGGCGCGAGCTTCGTGAGCGTCGTAGGGTCGAGCCCCAGCGGCCGCTCGACGAGCAGCGCCGTGCCCGCGGCCTCAGGCGGCAGATACGCCAGCGAGATCGTCGGCGCGCGGCCTTCCTCACGGCGCAGGCTCGCCCAGAACGCGGCGTCGACGATCCGCTCGATCGTGTCAGCGTCGGGCGCCAGCTCGGCCCCGTGCCGGTGGAAATGCTCGGCGATCGTCGCGGCGACGAGGTTCGCTGGCGGATAGGAGAGGCGACTCATGCCTGGAAGTTAACTGTGACCTGACACCGTGTGATGTCAGTCACGCGGAACTCGAAACCATTCAGTCGTACTCGGGGTCATACGGAGCGCACGATCCTCAAACAGGAGGTGCTCCATGAAACAGTATCTGATGACCGTCGCGGCCACGCTGAGTCTCGCGGGCTGCGCCGGAGGATACGGCCGCGCCGAGTACGTCTACGCCGAGCCCGCCGAGTACGTGTATGTCGTGCCCGTCGAGCGCGTCGTGGTCGTGACGCGCGACGTGCTGGTGACGCGCGGCTGGACCGTGTACCGCGTGGAGCGTTCGGGCCGCAACCGCATCATCTGGGCCCGGCGCGGCGACGATCAGATCGTGCGGATCTTCGCGACCCCAAGCGGCGAGCGCGTCGTCGTGCGCGGCTTGTGGGAAGAGCGCGAGCGAGGGCGTAGCGGCAAGCACAAGGGCTGGTCCAAGCGGGGTCAACCGCGCGACATCATCGCCGAAATCGATGTCCGGTTGAGGGCTCGCGGCTAACTCGCCGAGTTCTCGTCGAAGAGCTGGTCTCCTTTTCTTCTCAACGATTTTGTTCCAGCGAGTGCCCCAAGAGTCATATGACTCTTGGGGCAAATCGCGGAACCACGCCGACCCGAGCGGGCTAATCAGAAACGCGTGAGCGGCTCCTCGCCTATCACGGTCATTTATTGCGCGCCGCAAGCGTTCGTCAGTGGCCCGTATACCATGAACCTGTACCAATACGGTCGATTCACGGCCAGCGTCTCCAATGGCACGCCTCCGTACACGTACGAATTCCGCCGCATGGACTGTCCCGTCGGCGGGTTCAACTGCCAGCCTTGGAGCATGTGGAACGCGCGGGGCAGCACCAATTATTGGGATACCATCGTCTATGGGTGCAACATCCAGCACATCTACGTTCAGTCGAGAGTGACCGACTCGCGAGGCAGCGTCTCCGGTCCCTCGGGGAGCTGGAAGACCTACATCAACAACCCCTGTTGATGGTTGTTTTGGGGGCGGGGCCACAACATGGCCCGCCTCCTTGCCTCTCTAGAGACTATCGACGTAAATCAGGAACATGAACCGTGGAGTTTCCTCGAGCTTCACCCCTACGAGGAGTGCACGTGGTGATGATCGTGTTGCGATTTGTCCACGTCGTCAGTGGCGCAATTTGGGTGGGGATGATGGCGTTCATGACGCTCTTCCTCATGCCGGCGGTGAACGAAGCCGGCCCTGAAGGCGGCAAGCTGATGGTCGCGCTGCAGCGGCGCCGCGTTCCCGTCTACCTGCCGATCCTCGCGCTCGTCACCATCGTGTCGGGACTGTGGCTGTTCCAGCGACTGTCAGGGGGCCAGTTCGGGGCGTACCTGGCGACGCCGGCCGGTCTGGCTTTCGGGCTGGGGGGATTGGCCGCGATTGTCGGGTTCGTGGTCGGCGTCGCCGGCGCGCGGCCCACGATGACGCGCTTTGCAAAGATCGCCGAATCGCTACCGACGGCGACGCCTGAACAACGGCCCGCGCTGATGGCCGAGATGCAGCGGCTCAGGGTGCGCGGAGCCTCAATACAAAAAGGGGTGATGGTGCTGCTCGGGCTGGCGCTCGCTGCCATGGCAGTCGCGCGTTATGTGTGACGTTGCCGGTTGACCCCAGGGATGAGCTCTTTAGCGCACCGCGGCCAAGATGTCCTGGAACCCGTAAATCCGTCGCCACATCGGCGTCGCCGGGTTGTTGTAGCCGCCCGCCGTATAGCCGATCACGAGGTCGAGATCTGGGAAGGCCGCGAAGACCTGGCCGCCGTTTCCGCCCGCGAAGTAGGCCCGAATTTTTCTCCCGCCGTAGTGGTACTCGCGCGAATTCCACAGCCAGCGGTATTGCTGCCCCTCCCACAGCTCGAGCAGCGGCGCGCGCGAGCGCTGCACCCAGTCTCGGGTTAAGACCTGCTTCGTCCCCCAGCGGCCGTCGATCATCAGCTGCGCGAGCTTGAGAAAATCACGCGACGTGAAATTGTGGCCACCGCCGCCGTACGCTTCGCCCGAGGGCTGCAGCCCGAGGTGATAGCGGCCCATCTGCAGCGGCCTGCCGAGGAGCCGGTCGAACAGCTCCACCTGCGGCTCCCGCGTGATCTTCTCGATCATGCCGCCGGCCAGGTTCGGCTCCATGCTGCAGTAGTAGACCTTTTCACCGGGCGCGGCGTTGAGCGGCACGTTGAGCGTATAGCCGTAATAGTCCTTCACGCCGTTCTGCCCCATCACGTCCTCGTCGGCGGTGCGGGGCGGCGCCGAGTCGGGGTCGCACTCGAAGCCGGCATTCATCGACAGCAGATGCTCGAGCGTCATCGTTTTCTTTTTCGGATCGAGGTCGGCGGGGACGGAGCCGAGCATCGTCTGGTACACGGGCGCGTCCACGCGGATCGGGATGCCGGCGGTGTTCGCGGCGCCGATCAGGACGGAGATCACGCTCTTTGATGCCGAGCGCAGCTCGTGCGGCAGGTCGCGGCTGTAGCCGTGGAAGTATTCGTCCACGACGAGCTTGCCGTGGCGCGCGACGAGCACGCTGTGGATCTGCGGCGTGCTGAGCGAATCCATCGGCAGGTCGATCAGCATCTGGATGAAGCGCTCGATCGAGTCGCGCGAGATGCCGACCTCTGCGGGCGTGGCGACGGGCCAGCCATCATCGAGCCGGAGTGGTTGACTGTAGCGGTAGCGCGCCGCCGGCCGGCCCCGTGGGTAGAAACCGGAATTCGTTGTATCTACAACTTTCGCGAAGTCATAGGCCCCGCCGCGCAGCCGCACGCCCCAGATCGCCCCCTCCTCGTAGATGCCCTGCGTCAGGACACGCTCCCCCTCGCCCAGGTTGCCGATGAACTGCACGGTGTCGCGGTGCAGCTCGACACGTGAGACGCGGAAGAACCGCCCGAGGTTGCGCTCGGGATTGCGGAGGTACGTGTGGTACTTGTTGGGACCGGCGGGAGTGAGGGGGAAGTACATCGTGAAGCGATCGTCGAGCGGCGTGACCGTGCCGCGCCAGCGGCCGGGCTGCGGTCCGTCCGGCACCAGCGTCACCGGCGTCGCGTAGCGCCCACCGTTGTAGTTGGTGAGAGGCTGAATCCAGTGGCCGTGGATCTCGCGGCCCACGATTCGACCACGGAAATCGCCCCCCGCGTCGGGCAACGAGAACGTCACGTGATGGAGGAGCGCAGCATGCTGCGCTCCTCCATCA
>JBOHSJ010000164.1:0-11411 GCA_050733035.1 Gemmatimonadales bacterium
GACTGCACGTCGGCAACATGTTCGCGTTCACGGGCGCCGACATCTACGGCCGGTTCAAGCGGCTTCAGGGCTACGATGTGTTCGAGCCGATGGGCTTCGATGCGTTCGGCATCCATTCCGAGAACTACGCGCTCAACGTCGGCACGAACCCCGCGAAGCTCATTCCGCAGAACATCGCTACGTTCCGCCGGCAATTGCGGCGCTTTGGCGGGATGTTCGACTGGCGGCACGAGCTTTCGACGACCGATCCCGCCTACTACAAGTGGACGCAATGGCTCTTTATCCAGCTGTTCAAGGCGGGGCTCGCCTACAAGAAACGCGCGGCGGTGAACTGGTGTCCCAAGGACAAGACCGTGCTCGCCAACGAGCAGGTCATCGACGGGCGCTGCGAGCGGTGTGACACGCCCGTCGAGCAGCGCTTCCTCGACCAATGGTTTTTCAAGATCACGAATTACGCCGAGCGGCTCCTCCAGAACCTCCAGAACCTCGACTGGTCCTCCTCCACCGTCCTCCTGCAGAGGAATTGGATCGGCCGCAGCGAAGGTGCCGAGTTGATTTTCGAAACGCCCAGCGGCCGCAAGATCACGGTGTTCACGACTCGTCCCGATACGGTGTTCGGCGCGACCTACCTCGTGCTCGCGCCCGAGCACCCGCTCGTGGACGAGCTGACCGCCGTGGAGCAGCGCTCGGTCGTAAAAACGTATCAGCGAGAAGTCCAGTCGAAGGACGTCGTCTCGCGGCGCGTCGGTGACAAGACCAAAACCGGCGTGTTCATCGGCTCCTACGCCAGAAACCCGGCCACGGGCGAGGCGATCCCGATCTGGATCGCCGACTACGTGCTCATGGAGTACGGGACGGGCGCGATCATGGCGGTGCCGGCACACGATAAGCGCGACTTCGAGTTTGCCACGCAGTTCAAGCTCCCGATCCGGCAGGTTGTCGCGGTGGAGGGGGAAACGCTGCCCAGCGTGTCCGAAGGGGGCACGCTCATGAATTCGGGCGCATTCGACGGTATGCCCTGTGTCGAGGGTGCGCGGAAGATCGTCGCCTGGCTGGCCGAGCGGGGGCTTGCCACCGCGCGTGTGCAGTACCGGCTCCATGACTGGTGTATCTCACGGCAGCGCTACTGGGGCCCACCGATCCCGGTCATTTACTGCGAGAAGTGCGGCGTCGTCCCGGTGCCCGAGAAAGACCTGCCGGTCGAGCTTCCGCTCATCGAGGACTTCCGCCCCGATGACACGGGCGTGAGCCCGCTGGCGCGACATGAAGAGTGGTACTTCGTGAAGTGTCCGCAGTGTGGCGCACAGGGGCGGCGCGAGACGGACGTCTCCGACACGTTCCTCGATTCGGCGTGGTACCATCTCCGCTATCCCTCGACGGAGTTCGACGACCGGCCGTTCGACCCCGCGCGGACGAAGAGGTGGCTTCCGGTCAGCAGCTACATCGGTGGCAACGAGCACGCCGTGCTCCACCTGCTCTATTCCCGCTTCATCTGCATGGTCTTGTCCGACCTGGGGCTCGTTCACTTCGACACGCCGTACCCCAAGTTCCGGGCGCATGGCCTGATCGTGAAAGACGGCGCCAAGATGTCGAAGTCGCGCGGCAACGTCGTTGTACCGGACACCTACATTCAGCAATGGGGCGCCGACACCTTCCGCATGTATCTCATGTTCCTCGGTCCGTTCCAGGAGGGTGGCGACTTTCGGGACGAGGGGATCGTCGGGATTCGGCGATTCTTGGAGAAGGTCTGGGCCTTGGCGCACGAAGCGGCAAAGGGCGGCGCAGGGGCGGCGCCCGCCGCCGTCGAGCAAAAGCTGCACCGCACGATCCGCAAATTGACGGCTGATACCGAGGCGCTTCAGTACAACACCGCGATTGCGGCCATGATGGAATACGTCAACGAGTTGAGGGAGCAGGGAGCAGGAAGCAGGGAGCTGATTCAGCCTCTCGTCATTATGCTGGCGCCCTACGCACCGCACATTGCCGAGGAGCTATGGGAGCTTCAGGGTGGCAAGGAGACGGTTTTCCAGGCCGCCTGGCCCGCCTACGACGAGCGTCTGGCCTCGGCGGGTGACGTCGAGATCGCCGTGCAAGTGAACGGCAAACTCCGCTCGCGTCTCACCGTGCCGCGCGGGATGGCGGAGAAGGACGTGCTTGCGCGGGTGCTCGCGGATGAGGCGGTGAAGAAGTTTGTTGACGGGCAGAAAGTGAAAAAGGTGATCTACGTGCAGGACCGGCTGGTTAATCTCGTCGTCTAGAGCACCTTCGCGATCAGGTCGCCAACGAAGTAGCCGACCATCGCCACTCCCAGGCCTACCACGAACATGTCGACGCCGCTGCGGAACACGCCCCGGCCGGTGAAGAAGCTGCGCGCCGCTCCCACGGCAAAGTGTGACAGCATCGCGATGATGAACGCCAACCAGATCGCGGCACGGCCCTCGAGCACGAGAAACGGGAAGACGGGGATGAATGCCCCGACGGCGGTGGCAAGGCCGGTGATCCAGCCTTCCCGCAGCGGCGTCGAGTGCGCCTCTCCGATTTTCAGCTCCTCGCGCACCTGCTCCCCGAGCGCGCGCTCCGGGTCGCGCATCACTTCCTCGGCCATGCGCCGCGCCGTGCGGGGATCCACGCCCTTCGCCTCATAGAGGAGCGCCAGCTCCTCCTGCTCGATATCCGGCATCAGCCGGATCTCTTCCTTCTCCATCGCGATCTCGTGCGCCCATACCTCCTGCTCGCTCTTCGCCGCCAGAAAGCCCGACGATCCCATGGACAGCGCGTCCGCGATCATCCCCGCGACCCCGGAGATCAGAATCACGTGCGGCTGCACGGCCGCGCCGATCACGCCAGCCACGAGACCGAAATTCGCCGTGAGGCCGTCGTCGAACCCGTACACGACGTTGCGCAGGAATCCACCCGAACCCGTCTTGTGCCACGGCTCGTTGCTCGTGCCGGTGAGGTCTGCCAGCGTCCCCGCATGCGCGGCGGACTCCTTGGCGAGCTGCAGCGAAACCTCCCGCGCGTCGGCGAGCGTCGATTCCTTGTGAAGGTTCAGGTAGCCCTTCACCTCTTGCCCCTCTTCGCGCAGCAGCATCGGCAGCAGATAGCGCGTCCCGAAGCGGCGTCCAAACCACGCCCGCATACGGGCATTCACGGACGGCTTGGCGTGCGCGACCTCGTGGCCGTGCTCGGCGAGCAGCTTGCCCCACATCTGGACGTGCCGTTCCTCGACTCCGGCGAGCTTGATGTAGACGTCTTTGCGGTGCGGATCAGGCTCCTGGCCGGCCAGGGCCAGGTAGAGGTAGGCGGCGTCGGCCTCGTCTTGCCAGTGGTGCAGCCATTCCTTCACGTCTGACCTGGGCATGCTCCAAGATATCCGTCCGCCGCTCAAGTTCCTACCCGGTAATTACTTAGTACGCCGGGCGCCGAACTGCCGATCGAAACGCCCTCCGGCGCACGGCGTACGGCGCACCGCGCACGCCGTACGCGCGACCCTATAGCTCCTTGTCGCATCTAACTTTTCGGACATGACCGTGTCTCTCGCCGTCCCGGACGTCCTCGTCGCCCGCGCGCAAGCCGGAGATGAAGCAGCGCTTGAGGCCCTCTTCAGGGCTTTCGAGACGCCTGTCTACAATCTCGTGCGCCGCATGCTGCGCCGGCCGGAGGACGCGGAGGACGTGGTGCAGGAGACGTTCTTCGAGGTGGTGCGGAACATCAAGCAGTACCGGGGCGAAGGGCATCTCTGGGGTTGGGTCCGCCGCATCGCTTCGACCAAGGCACTGATGCGCATCCGTCGCGATCAGGTGCGCCAGACGGAGGCCCTCGACGACGAGCCGGGCAATCCGGGGGGGGGGATGCACGTCGGCGCCAACATCGATCTCGAGCGCGCGTTCGAGCAGTTGTCGGAGACATCCCGGGCGGTCGTGTGGCTGCACGACGTCGAGGGATACACGCACGAGGAGATCGCGGATCAGATGGGCAAGTCGGTGAGCTTTTCCAAGTCGCAGCTGGCGCGGGCCCATGCGCGTCTGCGGCGAATGCTGGATGAAGGAGCGACTGCATGATGCATTGCACGATGGAAGATCTGGGAGCGCTGCGGGCAGGTGAAGCGTCGGTGTGGGCACGCCGGCACATCACCACCTGCGCGACTTGTCAGGCCGAGCTCGAATTGCTGTACCAGCGCGTCGCGCAGTTGAGAGTGCTGCCGGCGCTGCGACCGCCGCGCGACGGCTGGCCTGCCGTACGGGCGACGCTGCGGGCCGAGCGCTCGCGCCGGCGCCGGACGATGGGAACGTGGACCGGCAGCCTCGCGCTCGCCGCCACACTCGCTGCAATTCTGCTGTTGTCGCCGTCGACTCAGGGAGGCGGGCTCCACGCCGAGCTCAGCAAGGCGAAGCAGCAATCGGCGACACTGGAAGATTCTCTGCAGCAATACGACATCGAGGGCCGTGTGCTGAGCGGTCACGCGGCGGCTGTGGTGGCGGATCTCGAAGACCGCATCTCCGCTCTCGACGGCACTCTGGCGCAGCAGGTGGAAGGTGCGCACCAACGGGATGCCGAACTGGTCAAACTCTGGCAGGAGCGCGTCGGCTTGATGCGGGAGCTGGTGAATGCCCGCGCCACACGCGCTCGTTACGTAGGGCTCTAAACGGAGCCCTGAAGGAGACAAGAAGATGAATCGCAATCTGATCATGGCCGCGCTTGCCGCCTGTGTACTTTGGCCCGCCGCGTCAACGGCGCAGGAGCCACGCACTCGCGTGCGGACCCGGCCGCGCGTGCGCGTCGAGGGACCATTCGGCTTCGCGTTCAACGACAACCGCGGCCGCATCGGGGTGATCGTGGATACCCGTGCCGATGCAACCAGGGACAAGGTCGGTGCGCGGATCGAAGGCATCACCCCAGGCGGGCCCGCCGAGAAAGCGGGACTCAAGGTCGGGGATGTCATCACGCGCTTCAATAGCACCGCGTTGGGCGGGGCGCAGGCGGAGGACAACGAGGACTCCGGTCCCGGGATGAAGTTGATCGAGCTGGCGCGTCAGCTGGAGCCGGGGGACACCGTGCAGGTCGACTACCGCCGCGGCAACGACAATCGGAAAGCGTCGATCGTGGCCGAAGACTTGTCGTGGGGCGAGCTCGCAGGTCCGGATATGGCGCGCAGTATGGACCGCATGGAGGGGATGCTGCCCAAGATGCGGATCGGCCCGGGCAGTGACTTCGAGTTCGCGTTCGGTAGTCCGTGGGGCGGCATCGAGCTCGTGAAGCTCAACCCCGATCTCGGCGATTACTTCGGCACGCGCGAAGGGGTGCTCGTCGTCAGCGCTCCGGAGGACTCGACGCTCGCGTTGAAGGGCGGCGACGTGATCACCGCCATCGGCGGCCGCAAACCGACGTCGCCGATGCAGGCGATGCGCATTCTGCGGTCCTACGACCCTGGCGAAACGGTGACGATCGACGTGCTGCGCAAGCAGAAACGGGTCACGGTGAGCTGGAAGGTGCCCGAGCACGAGGATCGCTACTTCCGGTTCGCACCGAAGGTGCGCGAGGAACCGAGCGCTGTCTGGAAGCTCCGCGATGTGATTCGGACGACGCGGGCGATCTGACCTCACCCCCCGTTCCCCCTCTCCGCGTTGCGGAGAGGGGGCCAGGGGGTGAGGCGTTACCGATTCGGCCCCATCAAAATCGCATTCGTCAGCATCCGCGCCGGTCCCCTCCAGAATGCCCTGAAGAGCGGATCGCTCAGGAAGAGCACAACCCGCCCGTTGCCCTGATTCTCGACCGCCGCCCAGGCTGATCCTTTCAGCAGCCGGGCCGTGTTGTCGGGCCAGGTGAATCCCGAGAGCACGAGCGCATCGGCGGGATCGGTGAATGTCACCGGGTTCGCCCCGCCTTTGGACGGCTTCCAGAACACGTCGCCATCGATGAAGATCGGCATGCGGTCGCGGTCGTAGCCCATCGTCAGCCAGTGTGTGGTATCCAGCGTCGCCCGGAAAATCGCGCCGGGGATCCATTCGACGCGGTCGCGTGACGCGGCGGTGGATGAGATCAGCGCCGGCTCGTTGCCCGGCGCGGTGGTGTCGGCCTTCGCGCCGCTGTCGGGCGCCACCGCGGCGATGCTGGACAGCCCCAGGTCCTTGGTCGCGGCCAGGTCGCCGGCGCCGCCGTAGCCGATCAGCACGCCGCCGGAGCGGACCCACGCCTTCAGTTTTTCGACGCCTTCATCGCCTAGCTCGCGCCGCATCCGGCCGCCGCTGCCGTCCGGGATGATGAGCACGTTGAACGACTGCAAATCGTCAATGCGCGCGATGGAGCGGAGCGCCACAGGTGTGAACCGGGCGTTCAGCTCTTTGTCGAGGAAGTACCAGAGCCAGCCGTAACTCGTCTCCGAGATGCCGTCCCCGGCGGCGACGAGAATCGTGGGGGCGTGCAACGCCACCACCTCGCCCGAGCCGATGCCGATGTCGTCGCTGTCAGGGAAGGCCGTTTGCACCGGCGACACCGTGACGCCGAATGACGGGCCGAGCGCGGCGATACGCTCATGCAAGGCCGCACTGTTGCGCTGCGGCCGCGCCACGAACGTCCCGCGCGGATAGGTGCGGGTGCCCGCCTGGATCGGTCGTGTGGCGACCGCCAATCTGAATCCCTCCGCCTCGAGCGCGAGCGCCAGCCGAGCAGCGCCTGGGCGGTCGTTGGGGAACACGTACGCGCTCGCGGCGCGTGCGGGTGCGGGCGCCGGCGGCAGCATCGTGTCGGCGACCGCCTCGCCGGCCGCGCCCGCGTCTTCGGTCCAGTAGGCATCGAGATTGAACGAATGCGGCAGCGACCAGGCGGTGATGTCGTAGAAGCCGTACTCCTCCTTGTCGGCGTCCTCACCCCGCCGCCGGTTGCGCTGGAACTTGGCGCGCTCGCGATCCACGAACGTGCGCTGCAGCTCGGCCTCGGGCTCGAGCATCGCTTTGGCGAGGCGGCGCTGTGGCTGATTCAAGTCGATCACGTAGCTGCCCGCGGGGAACGTCCGCGCGGTGGCGGGACTCCGCGCGCTCACGTACGCGTGCGCCGCGCGGGCGGCGAGGGGCTGGCGGAGCCGTGTCACCTCGATGCCGTTGCGCAACAGCAGGCCGACGACGTGCGCGGCGGACTGCGGATCGTTGCCCGGGACGATCACGACACGCTTCAGCCGGTCGGTCGCCGCCTCGGTCAGTGCCGAGCGACGGAATTCGTAGTAGTCCGTCAACCGGCTTTGTCTGTTTTTGGCCGTGGTCTCGAGGGTCGCGAGTGACGCGATGAAGTGATGCGCAATCCCGTCGCGGAACGTCGTGATGGAGCCGTCGTCCCGGCGCTTGCGGAACTCCGGGCCGCCGTCGGTCTCATACGTCATCCCCGTCGCGCCCTGGAAGGTGGCCCACACGTCCCAGTACCCGAAATAGAAGAAGTCGAAGATACCGCGCACGAAGTACTGCCAGCCGTAGCGGTCGAACGCAGCGGCGTTGCCGCGGCCGTACGTGTCGAACCACCTCGTGGTCTGCTGGGGGAGATTCATGTTCACGGCTTGGGCGACCGGCGGGAAGAAAAATGTCGGCGTCGTGGAGTGGTGGTCCACGAACACCTGTGGCCGCCACCGCATGACGCCGTCCATCATCGCCCGCACCTCTGGTTGGCTCTGCGCGAGCAAGTCGCGGTTCATGTCGAAGCGGTAATGACTGTAGCGGCCCGTGATACTCCACGGCAGGTTCTGCTCGAACGCCCACGGATGATCCGCTCCTACGGCTACCGAGTTATACCAGGCGGCGAAACGCTCATGGCCATCGGGGTTCGCGGATGGGTTCAACACCAGCACGACCGATTTGAGGATCTCCAGCGTCTGCGGCTCGTCGGACGCGGCGAGCTGATACGCCACCTGCATCGCCGCCTCGAACCCCGCCGGCTCGTCGCCGTGCACCGAGTACTGAAACAGCGCCACCGCCGGTCCCTGGGCGGCAATCGCCGCGGCGCGGGCCGCTGACGTCTTGCGCGGATCGGCCAGCTCGGCGAGGCCGGAGCGGATCTGGTCGAGTTTGGCGAGGTTCGCCGGATCGGAGATGATCAACGCCCGGATCGGCCGGTACTCGGTCGTCCGTCCCCAGGTCTCGATGCGCACCCGGTCGCCCGCGGTGGCGACGAGGGTGTCGAGATAGTTCTGCATGACGGCGTACATGGTGTGCTGATCGCCCGCGGCGTAGCCGGTGATCGCCTCGGGCCGGGGGACCGCCTGGCGATAGGGGCCGCGGGCGTAGAAGTCGAACGGGTCCTGAGCAACGAGGGGCGACGCGAGAGACACGACGACCAGCAGGGCGAGGCTGGGGCGCATGGTAATACCGGGTTGTGTTGTGGGATGTAGGGGCGCAGCATGCTGCGCCCCTACGCGCTACGCGCGGCGTCGTGCCGCGGGTAATGCCTGGTCGAAAGAAGCGAACTCGAATGGCTTCGGGACGCAAGGCCGTCCCGTTCCGTCAAGGAAGCGGCGCATCTGTTCGTTCACGAGGTCGCCCGTCGTGAAGATCACGCGCTCGGCGTGGGCGGGGTCGTTGCTGCGGAGCCGCTCGAAGAGCTGTTCACCCGACAGGTCCGGCATGCGCATATCCACGATCACCGCGTCGTACTTCGATGCTTTGAGGCGGGTGAGCGCGTCCTCGCCGCTGGCTGTGGTCTCTACCTCGTGGCCCTTGCCGGCGAGATAGCGCTGCAGCGAGACGCGCACCGACGCTTCGTCGTCCACGACGAGCACCCGCAGGCGGTCGCTGCCGACGGGTTGGACGGGGACGGTGGCGGTGTGCTCACCGGAGGTGCGTGGCGCAGTCACGGGGATTTCCACCACGAACCGGGCGCCGCCCTGGGCCGGGGTCTCCGCCCAGATCCGGCCTTCGTGCTCGCGCACGATGCCCAGCGAGATCGACAATCCGAGGCCGGTTCCCGAGCCGGTCGGCTTGGTGGTGAAGAAGGGATTGAAGATCCGCTCGATCAGGTTCGGAGGAATGCCGCCGCCGGTATCCTCGACCTCGGTGCGGATCGCCTCGGCGGCGCGGCGCGTGCGCACGGTCAACCGGTGATGGTGGCCGTCGCGCTGCTCCATCGCCTGCTCGGCGTTGGTGATCAGGTTCAGGAACACCTGCTGCAGCTGATGCGCATCCGCCATGGTGTCGGGCAGTGACTCGTCGTATTCACGCCGCACGTCGATGCCGCGCACGCGCAGCTCGTAGCCACGCAGCTCCAGCGTGTCATCCAGGACCTGGTTGATGGCCGTGGGCACCTTCTCGGCTTTATGCTGGCGCGCGAACGTGAGGAGGTTCTGCACGATGCGGCTCGCGCGCCGCGCCTCGCTGTAGATCGTCTCCGCGGCGGTGCGCTGATCGGGCGGAAAACGCTTCTCGGCGAGGAGGAGCTGGGCGAACGCGGAAATGCCCGCCAGCGGGTTGTTCAGCTCGTGGGCGACGCCGGAGACCAGCTGGCCGATCGCCGACATCTTCTCCGATTGAATCAGCTGTTCCTGCAGCATCTTCTGGTCAGTGACGTCGCGGATGAGACAGAGGACTTCCTCGTCCTTCTGCGGCGTCGAGTACGTGATCGAGATGGTGCGAACCTCGCCGTCCTTGCGGTAGAACTGCGACTCGAACAGCCCTGTCTCGCCGGCCAGCGCCTGCTGGAAGTGCCCGAGCGCCTTCGGGAGATCGTCGTCCGGAAGCATCGGGGCGAACCACTGGCCCACCAGCTCATCGCGCTTGTAGCCGGAGATGTTCTCCGCGGCGTGGTTTACCGTGGTGAACCGGCCGTTCGCATCGAGTGTGACGATCGCGTCAGATGCTGATTCGACCAGGTGGCGGTAGCGGGCTTCGGAGCGCGCCAGCGTGTCGGCGGCGCGCTTGGGATCGGTGATGTCACGCAGAGTAGCGACCGTGCCGATCAGGTCGCCCTTCACACGGAAAGGACCGCTCGAGACGGCGACGTCCCGCTCTTCGCCGGTCTGATGATTGACGATGCGGGTTTCGTAACGCTGCGGCTCGCCCGCGAGCACCTGGTCTTCCTGCGACGCGACGTGCACCCGTTCGCCGGGTGACACGGCGTCCGCAATCGCCTGTCCTACGATTTCGCTGAGATCCCAGCCGAGCAACGCCGCGCCCGCCTCGTTCGCCGCGAGCACCCGGCGATCGGTGCCCGTCACTACCACCGCATCGGGCAGCGCCGTGACGATATCGGCCGCCGCTTGCAGCAGGTCCAGCCGCGGACCTTTTGCGGTCGCGGTGCTGGACCCAGTGCCCCGGGTCGGCGAGATGCGACGCGCTTTACTCACGCGTGATAAGACGCCTCCATCGAGACTTTCATCAGCTGGAGACTCTCCATGGCAGACTTCGTCACCTTGTCGGGCGTATCAGCGCCGTTGCGGTTCACGCAATCCTTGATGATTTCGAGCGCGTGGATCGGATGCTCGTCGTCGTATTTCGCGTGCTCCTCGAGCCACCAACGTCCGCGCGGACCGATTTTCTCGTTTTTGGCGAGCCCCCGCAGCGCCTTCTCCGAGATTTTCTGCGCGACGCCTTCGACCGCATAGTTAGTCGCGGAGACGGCCTGGCCGAACTCGGCGTTGCGGCACATGTCGGTCAAGTAGGCGTGAAATTTCCTGACCTCGGGAATCATGGGCTCCGGTTCCTGGAACCGCTTCTTGTGAACGTTGAACCCGTCTCCCATCGCCCGCCACATGGCGTCGTGCCGGCGCTCCACGCGGATGTTGTCGGTGAAGAATTCCCGCCCCATCGCGGGGGATCGATCCAGCAGCATTTGAAGCCACTGCGGGAAGTCCCGAATGATGGGATAGAACCCGACCAGGAAGTTCTGGATTTGGCCGTCGATCAGCTGATTCTCCGATGCGTCCACGATAACCGGCGTATCGAGAATAGCCTGACGGCTTGGCTCCAGCGTCGCATCCAACTCCGCGACCCATGCTGGGTGCGGGGTGATTTCGACTGCCATTGCTGCTCCTCTCCCGGGCGCGGGTAGGTGCATGGGGAATTAGGGGGTTCGGCGTGGCCACAATGTACGGGTGAGCGTCGAACTTGCAAGCTCAAGTCGGATCGTGACTTGGCGCACACGACCGGAAAAGCATCTTGACAAGATATATCTTGCAAGAATATCGTGACGTAACATCTAACGTGAGGCAGCGATGGGTGGGAAGTTCGGCTGGGAGGCTTTTAGCTGGGGATTCCGGGCACCGCGAGGATGGCGTCGTGGACGGCGACAGTGGTTCGGCGCCGGCGACATGAAATACGTGATCCTGAAGCTGCTGCGCGACAAGCCACGTCATGGGTACGAAGTCATGAAGGAACTGGAGGAGCGGATGCACGGGTGCTACTCCCCGTCGCCCGGCACCGTGTACCCCACGCTGCAGT
>JBOHSJ010000165.1:0-5756 GCA_050733035.1 Gemmatimonadales bacterium
GCGCAGGTATGAACGCGACGCGCGAAACCCTCGCCCAACGGCTTCGCCTCGGCCCGTTATCTGCCCGGGAAGCCACGCAACTCTGTCGCGCGCTTCTCTCCGCCCTCGAAACCGCGCACGCGCGCGGCACCGCCCATGGCTCGATCTCGCCGGAGAGCATCGTCCTCGAAGGCGGTAAGCCGACATTGATCGGCGCGAGTACGGCAAGCACCGATGCGTTGACCACGGACCTGTACGCTGTCGCAACCGTCCTCTACGAATGCGTCAGCGCTCGCCCGTGGGCGCCGGGGACGGATCCGAGCACCGCCGATTGGTCCGGGATCCCACGCCGGTTGCGACGTGTCCTGCGCCGGGCACTGAGTGCGGCTCCTGAGCGGCGCTGGCCTGACGCCGCCGCGTTTCAGCGGGCGCTCTGGGTGCCGCGGCCGACCGATCCCATCTGGCCCGCCGTCGTCGTCATCCTGCTCGCGGCGGCCATCATCGCGACAGTCGTCCTTTGCAAACCGCTCGGACTGTGTTGGCAGCGGCAGAATCCGCCGGCGGGGACGCAATGAGGGCAGTCCTGATACTCATCGACGGTGCCCGCGTCGATGTTTTGAACGAGTTGCTCGGCCGCGGAGAGCTGCCGAATCTCTCGCGTTGGGTGATCGAGCCGGGAGGCCAGGGCGTCGGCACAACTGTCTTTCCTTCGACAACCGGCGTTGCTTACATCCCGTTCCTCTTCGGCCGCTACCCCGGCAGCGTAAACATTCCGGGGATTCGTTGGCTCGATCGCCGCGGCGCTGCCGGTGGTTGGCGCGACCAGTGGCGCGCCGCGCGTAGCTACTGCGGAGTACAGGGCGGGTGGCTCAATCGAGACATCGCGCCCGTGCCTTCGCTGTTCGATCTCGTTCCCGAAAGCATCGCGATCTGCACGCCGCTCACGCGGGGACTCGGGCGCGGAGCGAACCGCATCCCCACACAACGCATGATCCTGGGGTCGGCCGCTCATTATGTCGGCACCTATCCGGCGCTCGACCGGGCCGTGGCGCGCGCGTGGCTCGACGCGGTCCACGAGGCATGGCGTTTCCTCTTCGTCGTATTCCCCGGGGTGGACGGTATCTCCCACTTGAAGGACCCGTGGCATCCCGCGGTGCTGGAGAGCTATCGGTTCGTCGATCGAGCACTGGGCGCCTTCATCACCCGCGTCCAAAAGACACGAGAGGAGCCTCCGGCTTTTTTCGTTGTTTCGGACCATGGGATGACGGTCATGCGAGAGCATTGCGACCCGGCTGTCCTGCTCGAGCGGGAGGGCATCCGCGCGCTGCGGCATCCGGTACATGTGTGGAGGCGCAAGGCCCAGGTGGCGACGATGGTCTCGGGCAATGCCAGCGTGCAGCTTTATTTCGAGCCCCGCTCCGGCCGTGACCGTGCCCGGACGGAGTCTGAAATCCCCGGCGCCCTGCTGGATCGCCTGGTGGGGCTGCCGGCGGTCCGGCTCGCCGCCTGCCGTGACGATTCCGGCGGCGTGGTAGTCCGAACCAAGAATGCCCGCGCGCGGTTAACTGAGGCGTCGGGAATGGTTCGCTATGCGCCCGAGGACGGCGATCCGCTCGGGCTCGGCGGATTCCTCGAGCTGGATGACCGGGAAATGCTGTCGCGCACCAGGGAGACTGACTTGCCCGACGCACCACGCCAACTGTTGCAGCTGTTCCAGTCGGCGCGAGCCGGGGATCTGGTCCTCGCCGCGGCGCCGGGGGCCGATTTTCGCGGGCCCTGGGAAATCCCGGAGCACCGGGCGGGCCACGGCAGTCTCATTGCGGAACATGTGGAAGTGCCCATTTTGGCGAGCGTGGCTCTTCCGGAGGCTCCGGTCCGTACAGTAGATCTGATGCCGACGATTTTGGAGCGCCTCGGCGTCGCCGTTCCACCAGGCGTCGCTTTCGATGGCGTCCCGTTTTCTAGACTCGCTGTTACAACCGTACCGCTGATTCGCTGAGGGAATTGCCGATGCCTCGACGTCTGTTCGTGGTCCTGGCCGCGCTGCGCTTAGCCGTAGCTGGGTACGCGGCGAGCGCGGTGCCAACCTCCCCGCCAACTCCCAGGACGCCCGATGACTGGGGCGACCTCGAGCGCACCACCATCACGGCCGTTCCCAACCGCGACGAGCTGTTGCTCGAGCTGCCGCCGATCGACGTGCCGGCGGGCACCGTCGTGGAGCAGCCGGCGTCGGTTGGGGAGTTCCCCGTGAACGGCTTCGTCTACGCACTGCATGCGGAGATTGTAGACGGGACTGGGCGACGCCTACCGAGCCAACTGCTCCACCACATGAATGTGATGGATCCCAGCGAGCGTGAGCTGTTCCTGCCAATTTCTCGGCGGGTTCTCGCGTCCGGGATGGAGACAGGGGAAATCCGCTTCCCGTGGCTCTTGTTTGGCGCCCGGTTTCATGCGGGCCAACGCATTCTTGCCAATGCCATGGTTCACAATCCGACTCGGGAGGGGTACCGCGGCGTCCGGGTCCGGTTGGTGCTGAGTTATGTGCCCGAGCGGAGGCCGTGGCCGCTCTTTTCCGTCATTCCCTGGCAGCTCGACGTGGCGTTTCCGGTTGGGGATAAGTCATTTGACCTGCCGCCTGGTCGCAGCGAGCGCTCGTATGAAGGAAGCCCCGCAGTCGATGGCAAGCTCATCGTGATCGGCGGTCACGTGCACGAGTATGGCCGAACGATCGAGTTCTGGGACGCGACCACGGGGAAACTGTTGTGGCATGGAGAGCCGGCGCGGGCGCCGCCGGGGCAACCCAAGGCGGTTCCGATCACGGGTCTCTACGGTCTTACGGGTATCGGTATGCGCATCACGCCGACGCACCGCTATCGCGTGCGGGTGATCTATGAGAATCCCACCGGGCGTACGATCGTGGGCGGTGGGATGGGGGTGGTGGGGGGATTGTTCATGCCCGATCGCAAAGCCGTGTGGCCGGCGACGAACACGAACGACTCGCTATATCAGAAGGACCTGCGGCACTTCATGGGGCCGCTCGGGAAACCGACAGTCATCCCGATGTCCCAGATGCACTCACACGTCGGACACTAGCCGCTGCGCCATCCGCCGGGGCTCTTCAGCCTCGGCGGTTTGCATGATACCGAGCATGACGGCGGCCAGAATCAATCCCGCCAGCGCGTCCACGGCGTAGTGGAACTGCCCGTACACGACGGCCAGAATCAGTCCGGCGGTGAAGGGCAGTAGCACGAGCCCCACAGCGCGCCAATAGCGCAGCGCCATTCCCGTCGCGACCACCGACGCCGCGACGTGCGATGACGGGAACGCGGCTCCCCACGAGTCCCCGCGATCGAGCAGCCAGGCGGCGAAGCGCGCCGGCCACACGTCGGTCGCCATGTTGTGCGCGCCGTCAAACGCGTAGCGCGGTCCCGCGACCGGGAAGAAGAGAAACGCGAGGTAGCAGAGGTAGAACGTCGCCATCACCGCGAAGATCGTATGGCGCGACGCATCGCGGCGTCCCGCGATCCAGAGGGCAAAGGGCGACGCGTACAGAATCGGATAGTACGCCAGGTAGCAGGCGTGCAGGATCCATGACCACAGCTGGCTCGGCGATTCCCGGATCCAGCGATACGAGATCTGCGATCCGAAGACCCACGTCTCGAGCCGCTGGATCAGGAGATCATTCTGAAATCCGGCGCTGAGGGTGAGCACCCCGATCTCGCCGTACAGCGCCGGCAGCAGCAGCATGGGATACCAGTCGCCGAGGAACCGGCCGACCGGTCCCGCGGCGCGCGCGCGGGGAGCGAGCAGGACGAGCGTGGCGATCAGCGCGTGCGCCGTGAGGAGCCATGGCCACCCAGGGATGCCTTCGCCCTGGAAGGAATAGACGACGGCTCCCGTCGCGATCGCGACGTATGCCGCCGTCGCGATATCGATCGCCGTGAATCCACGCCACAGCGTTTTCAGAGCCATCCCACCTCCCGGTACCAATCCGCAGCGCGGCGCAGCCCTTCCTCGAGCGGGATTTGCGCGCGCCAGCCGGTGTCGTTCGTCAGCGCATCGCTCCGGCATGTCCAGGCGGGAGCGAGATACTCATTGCCCTTGTCGGCCGACAGCAAGCTGGCGCGCCCCGCCATATGCGCAAGGGTCCCGGCGGCCCACAGCACTCCGCGCGCTACGAGCGGAGGCACCGGCAAGATTCGCGGTGCGCTCGCTCTCCCTAACGCCCGGCCGGCCGCGAGGACGAGCGCACGGCTCGTCGTCGGCGTGGGATGTGCCGCGAAATACACGCGTCCCACCGCGGCCGGCGATGTGGCTGCCGCGATCAACGATCGCGCCAAATCTTCTGCATGGATGACCGACAGTTCCTGTGAACCGTCACCGAAGACCGGAACGACGCCGCGCCGGGCGAGCTGGAAGATCTTGAGGGTGCCCCGGTCCCATTCGCCGTACACCACTGGCGGCCGGACGATCGTCCAGGGCAGGGTCGCCGGCGCGGCCCGCACCAGGACTTCGGCCGCCAGCTTGGAGCGCCCGTAGTCGGTGACCGGCGCGGGTGGCCGGGTCTCGTCGATCGGATGCCCGGGGGTCGTCGGTCCCGCGACCGCGAGCGACGAGACGAACAGCACGCGCCGCGCGCCGCCATCCCGGGCGGCCTCGAGGACGTTGGCCGTGCCGTCGCGATTCGTGGCCATGAATTCGGCCGCATCGCGCGCCGCGATCTTGCCGGCGACGTGGTAGACGACGTCGGCACCGGCGCATCCCTCGCGCAGCGCGGCGGTGTCGCCGAGATCGCCACGGATGAGACGAACGCCGTCTCCCCAGCCGAGCCGCTCGGCGAGCGCGGGCCGGCGCACCATGGCGGCGACCGGGTCGCCGCGCGCACGCAGCGCTTTGACCAGGTGAGCGCCGACGAAACCGGTGCCTCCGGTCACGAAGACGTTCACAGCGGCTTATCGTAGATGCGGTACACCTTGGAGACGTGAAAGCCCAGCTGCTGGGAGGCTTTGGTCATGGGCGCGTTATCCTCGAGGATCCACCCGCCTTCGCCACGCGGCATGCCGTGCTTGACGCAGGCGTGCCAGACCCAGTCGTACAGCATCCCGTCGATCCCCTTGCCGCGCAACTCCGGAATGACGCCCAGGAGCAGGACGCGGGCACGGTTGATCTTGCGGGCATGCCACAGAACCTTGAGGATTCCCGGGAAGAACCGGCCCGAGCGGTTGTGCAGCAGCGCGAGGTTGAAATCCGGCAGCGCCACACCGAAACCGATGACCTCGCCGGCGCGCTCGGCGAAGACGATCAGGTCGGGGACGACGATCGGCTTCAGCTGTTTGGCGAGGTGGTCGATCTCCGCTTCCGTCAGCGGCACAAAGCCCCAGTTCCTCTCCCAGGCCTTGTTGTACAGCGCTTTCACCAGCTCGACCTCCTCGGCGAACCGCTGCTTGTTGAGCGGGCGCAGCGTGATCCCCGCGCGCTGCGCCACGCGCTGGGCCAGGCGCAGGAATCGCTCCGGGGGCTTTGCCGACCCGCCGCCTTCGAACGCGAGCAGGTCTTTCGCTTTTGTGAAACCGTACCGCTCGTGGAGTCCCTCGTAGTACGGGGGGTTGTACGGCATCATCAACGACGGCGGCATCCCGTTGTTCTGGATCAACAGGCCGCACTCGTCGTTGATCGACGGGCTCATCGGCCCGCGCATCGTATCGAGGCCCCTTGCCCGCAGCCATGCGGCCGCCGTGTCGAACAACGCGTTCGCGACGGACCGGTCGTCAATGGAT
>JBOHSJ010000166.1:0-3112 GCA_050733035.1 Gemmatimonadales bacterium
CGGCCCGCGTTTTGCTGTTACTTTGCCTCGTGCCTGATCTCACCGCTACACCAACGACGCACGAAAAGCCGCTCGGCGGCACGGTGCTGCGCGGGCTCGTGTGGCTCGGCGGTGTGCGCTGGGCCGCGCAGCTCTTCACCTGGGCCTCGACCCTCATCATCGCGCGGTTGCTGGCGCCCGAGGACTACGGCCTGGTCGCGCTCGCGACGGTGCTCACCGGATTCCTCGAGGTCATCACCGACCTGGGCCTCGGGTCGGCGCTGGTCCAGAGCCGCGATCTCAGCAAGCGGGACATCGAGGCGACGATGGGTGTGACGTGCGCGCTCGGCCTGGGCGCCGCGGTGCTGGTCGCACTGAGCGCGCCGCTGTGGGCCAAGGTGCAGGGCGATCCGCGCATCGTGCCGATCGTACAGGCCCTCGCGATCGGTGTGCTCCTCACCACGTCGGCGGCGGTGCCGTACAGCATGCTGCACCGGCGGCTCGCGTTCGGTTTGGTGGCACGCGCGCAGTTTCTGCGCGGCGTCCTGACGGCCGTCGCCACGCTCGTGCTCGCGTTCGTGCTGCAATCGTATTGGGCGCTCGTCGTGGGCTACCTGATCGGCAAGGCCGTTTTCACGATCATGCTGATCTGGGCCGAACCCGCAGTGCCCCGGTTCCCCGGACCGGACACGAAGGTCGGCAAGCTGCTGCGGTTCGGCGGCATCCTGACCGCCGATCGCGTGCTTAATTACGCGCGCACCAATATCGACGTGGCCCTCGTCGGGGCCCTGCTGGGGACGCGCATGGTCGGGTTGTACGTGATGGCACTCGCGCTCGCCCGGTTGCCACTCGAAAAGCTGGGAAGCGCCTTCGAGCCGGTCGCCTATCCCACGTTCGCGCGACTGCAGAACGATGTCGCGGCGCTGCGGCGCTACTTCCTCGGCCTCTCGCTAGGCACGATGGCCATCGCGCTGCCGGCGTGCCTTGGCCTCATCGTCACGGCGAAGCTGCTCGTCCCGGTGGTCATCGGCCCGCAGTGGAGCGCGGTGGTGTCACCGTTACAGGTCGCGGCGCTCGCGACGCCGCTCGCCTTTCACTTGGCGCTGGTGAGCGCGCTGTTCAATGCCCTGGGACGTGTCGACTTGAGCCTCCGCATCACGACGCTGACCAGCGTCCTGACGATCATCGCGGTGCTCATCAGCGTCCAGTTCGGGATTACCGCCGTCGCGGCGGCCAGTGCCCTCGCGTTCGCGCTGATCTGGGTGTACGCCGAAGCCTTGGCGCTGCGCAAGATCGATCTGCGGTGGCGGGAGGTCGCCCGGACGCTGGCCCCTGCGTTCTCGGCCGCACTCGGCATGGCCGCGTTCGTGTACGCGGCGTCGCTCCTGCTCCCCGCGAGATGGCCGGCCTCGGCGCGTCTCGTGATCGAGGTGAGCGTCGGATTGGTGACCTACGTGGCGTGGGCGTTCGTGTTGCATCGCAACACGGTGGTGGCTCAGCTGCGCTCGCTGCGCGCGGCGTGGAGCGCGCGCTAGCCGCCGCGGAGCGCGAGACGCATCATCCGCTTCGCCCCGCGGGCGCCGCGCAGCGCGACCCGCGGCAGCAGGGCGAAGAGCAGGAGCAGCGCCGTACGGGTGTGTCCGGGGGCGTACCGCAGGCTCTTCCACAGGTGCTCGCGAGCCCTTCCTCTGTCGCCGTACTCCATCTCCGCCTCACCCACCCAGCGAAACGACTGTGCCAGCCGCTCTCGGATCGTCCGCGGCGGTAGCTGAATCCTGCCTGCTCCCCGCTCGAACCACCGGAGCACCGTGGTGAGGTTGTTGCGCGCGCGATGGATGCCCAGCTGCGGGGCGGTGAGCTGATCGGCTGCGCCGACGCGGTAGAGGATGCTCGACGCATCGAGCAGCGCGACCGGACCATAGCTGCAGGTGCGCAGATGAAACTCGTAGTCCTCGCCGCTGTGCTTCAGCGACGTGTCGAAGCCGCCCACCTGGCGGAGGCGGTCGCGTCGCAGCACGACTGTCGACGTGTGCACCAAGTTGCCGAGCAACATCTGGGAGAAGATGTCGCCCGTGTACACCGGGGCCGTAGCCACATGCGGCGGCGCGCCCGGCCAGGCGTGCTGCAGCGGTCCGGCGTGCGTGCAGACGTCCTCGAGGCGCGCGAGGGCGTGCGCGTCGTAGAACGTGCGCAGGTACTTCGCGTCCAGCACCTTTCCCTTCTCGTTCATCGCCGCCATGTCGGTCCACACCATCCCGATCTCGGGGTGCGCGCGCAGCACCGCGACTTGCGCCTCGAGCTTCCACGGCAGGAACTCGTCGTCGGAATCCAGCAACGCGATGAACTCGCCGCGGGCGCCGGCTAGCCCTCGGTTCCGCGCCGCTGATACGCCGCTGTTCGCCTGGTGCAGGTAGCGAACGGGCGCGCCCCCCGCCCCGTAGCTTTCGACGACGCGCTGCGTGTCGTCCCGCGATCCGTCGTCAACGACGACCACTTCTACATTCGCGTAGGTTTGCCCCACGACGCTGTCGATCGCGGCGCGAACGACGTTCGCCCGGTTGTACGTGGGCACGACGACGCTGACCAGGCCGGGTGTGCCGGACCCAGCCAGGGCGCCCTTCTCGAGACCTTCACCGACGGCTTGTGGATGGCTCATCTGCCCCCTGCTCATCGCACCTTCTGAGCCACGGCAGGCCTCACCGGCTAACCACCCTGATAGGCGTGAGTTGTAACACAACTGCCACAACTCCAGGCTGGATGCGCCTGTTTTGGGCGGAAATCCGCCTCGGAAGGCCCTCTCCGCTGGGTACAGGCCGTGCGTCAGAGACGGCATGGCCCTTGGTGAAGGACGACGTGTCGTGATTCGGGGAGACGGAGCGTTCGCAGCGCCTTCCACTTGGCAAGCGGACGGCTTCAAGGTCGCCCTGTGGCGCGGGCTGACGCCGGAGCGCGAACAATGGGAGCGCAGCCTGTTGCGCACCGGGCGCATGCTGCCCCTCCCTCACCGCAGCTCCTGGGCGGCCCTGCAGCCGCCGGCGCGCGACGACTTGTTCCTCGCCATCTCCGACGCCACGGGACGGCCTTGCGGTGCTGTCGCGCTCCAAGTGACGCCGAGCCGAGCCCTGCCGGGCCA
>JBOHSJ010000167.1:0-7461 GCA_050733035.1 Gemmatimonadales bacterium
ACCGATGCGACGGCGCTCGCCCCACAGCGCCTGCATGGCGGGAGAGGCGTAACGGGAGGAGAGCGGAGAGACCCAGCTCAAACCGCTGCTTTCGCCCGCGCGACCAGCTTGCTCCAGTCGGCGAGGAACTGATCGAGGCCGCGGTCGGTGAGCGGATGGAGCAGCAGCTTCTTCAGGACGTCGGGCGGCAACGTCGCGACGTCGGCGCCGATTATCGCCGCGTCGATCACGTGGCGAGGGTGGCGCAGCGACGCGGCCAGGATCTCCGTCTCGAAGTTGTAATTGTCGAAGATGACCCGCGCCTCGCGGATGACCTCCATCCCTTCCTGCCCAACATCGTCCAGCCGTCCGATGAACGGACTGACGTACGACGCACCCGCCTTGGCGGCGATCAGGCACTGGATGCTGGAGAAGCAGAGCGTGACGTTGGTCCGGATTCCCTCCGCCGTCAGGCGCCGCACCGCCACCATCCCGGACTCGAGCATCGGGATTTTCACAACGATGTTTTCGGCGATCTTCGCCAGCTCTTTACCTTCCTTGACCATGCCCTCGGCATCTACCGCCACGACTTCGGCGGACACCGGTCCTTCGACCAACGAGCAGATTTCTTTCAGCACGTCGCGCGGATCGAGATCGCCCGCCTGCTTGGACAACAGCGACGGATTGGTGGTGATGCCGTCAATCAGGCCGGCCTGCGCCGCCCAGCTGATGTCTTTGAGACTCGCGGTGTCGAGGAAAAACTTCATGACGTAGACTCCTCGGCGTAGAGGTCCGGTGGATACTGCACCGCCTCCAGGTACAATCCCTGGGGCGGAGCGGGCGGGCTGGCCGCCAGATTGTCGCTTGCTGCGAGCAGACGGGGGAAATCCGCCGGCGGGCGCCGGCCGAGCGCGATGTCAACCATGGTGCCCACGATGAACCGCACCATGTGATGCAGAAACCGATCGGCCTCGACCGTGAACGCCATCCCCGCTCCGTCCGCTCGCGGCGCCCATCGAGCTAGCGCCACGCGGCATCGGTAGTGGGTGGTGTTCGCGCCGGCCGCGGCCAGGCCGCGAAAGCTGTGCTCTCCGACGAGCGCCGCCGCCGCATGCTCCAGCGCGCTGGCGTCGAGCGTTTGTCCGAGCGCCCATTCATAGGGCCGGCGAAACGGCGACGCCGCAGCCTCATCGGTGCCGATCAGGTACCGATAGCGCCGCGCCGTCGCGCTGCGCCGCGCATCAAAGCCGGGCTGCATCCCATGCACCTGCTGAACCCAAATCTCGCGCGGGAGCAAGGCGTTGAGTGCGCGCCGCAAATCGGACGGCTGTGCGGCCCAGCGCTCCGTGCCTTGAAAACTGACCCCTTGGCCAAGCGCGTGAACGCCCGTGTCGGTCCGACCTGCGCCGGTCGCCGCGGTCCGGCGACCCATGAGCTGTTCGAGGACCGCTTCGAACTCGGCCTGGACCGTCCGCTCGGCCGGTTGCCGCTGCCACCCTGCGAACCCGCCCCCGTCGTATTGGATCACCGCGAGGAAGGGGCGGCTTGTCACGGGGGGAAAGATGCAACTCGTTGTCACTATTTGACAAGGGTGATAGCCTTAACGCCTCATGGATGCGTCGCCGCTGCGCCGCGCGCTGACCGCGCTCGCCAACCGCCAATCGCTTTCCGAAAGCCAAACCGCCGAAGTGTTCGGCATCGTGATGAGCGGCGAGGCTAGCCCCTCGCAAATCGGTGGGCTGCTGATGGGGCTGCGGGCGAAAGGAGAAACGGCGGACGAGCTGGCAGGGGCGGCGCGCGCGCTGCGTGATGCGATGGTCCCCGTGAGCGCGAGCCAGGCACATCTCGTGGACACGTGCGGCACGGGTGGCGGCACCGTCCCCACGTTCAACATTTCGACCGTCGCCGCGTTCGTCGCCGCCGGCGCGGGGGCAGTCGTCCCCAAGCACGGCAATCGCTCCTACACGTCGCGCTGTGGCTCCGCCGACGTGCTCGAGGCGCTCGGTGTTCGGATCGTCCTGGATGCGGCGAGCGCGAGTCGCGTTTTGACTGACGCCCGGATCGTGTTTCTGTTTGCCCCAAGTTTCCATCCCGCGATGAAGCACGTCGGTCCCGTGCGCCGCGAGCTCGGTACGCCGACCCTGATGAATCTGGTCGGCCCGCTGGCCAATCCGACCGGTGTCAAACGCCAGGTCATCGGCGTGGCAGAGTCCGATCGCGCCGCCATCGTCGCCGAAGCTCTGGTGAGACTCGGCGCCGAGCACGCGCTGGTCGTAAACGGCCGCGTGGGAATGGATGAGATTTCCCCGCTCGGCATCACCGATGTCTGGGAGGTGCAGGACGGCGCGGTGCGGAAGTGGGAGATTGATCCGGCGCGGTTCCGCTTGGGGATCGAGGATGTGGGAGAGCTACAGGGTGGGGAGCCGGCGGCCAACGCCGACAGACTGGAGCGGATTCTGGGCAACGGGGGAGGGGCCGCCGATCCAGCAGGGCTGGCAGCGGTTCTGCTCAACGCCGGTGCCGCGATCTACGTGGCGGGGATCGCCGGCTCGCTGGCGGAAGGGATCGGTCGGGCGCGCGAAGTCGTCGCGTCGGGCGCGGCCCGCGCGGCGCTGGACCGCCTGCGCAAAGCGACCGCTAGTATTTCCTGATGACCCCGACGACGACGCCCTGGACGATCACATCGCGTTCATTGATGCGCAGCGGCTGCATCGTGTCGTTGGCCGGTTGCAGCCTGATCCACCCACCAGGCTCACGGTAATAGCGCTTGACCGTGGCGCCCTCTCCGTGGACCAGCGCGATGACGGTCTGCCCCGCGTCCGCCTGGTTTCGTTCCTGAACGACCACGTAATCCCCGTCCTTGATGTGCTCGTCGATCATCGAATCGCCGCGCACTTTCAGCACGTAGCTGCGTCCGCGCCGCGGCAGCAGCTCATCCGGGACGGCGATCGTTTCGTCACCGGTGATGGCTTCGATGGGCTGTCCTGCGGCGACGAGACCCAGGAGCGGCAGCTCGGTCGCGCCGGTCTGCCCCTTGGGCGGCACGACCTCGATCGCCCGGCTCTCATTGTGAGTGCGCCGGATGTAACCTTTGCGCTCGAGATTAGTGAGGTGCTCATGAACGGTGGCCAGCGACTGGAACCCGAACTGACGGGCAATCTCCTCGAAGGAAGGGGCGTACCCCTTCTCTTCGATGTGCTTCCCGATGTAATCGAGGATCTCGCGCTGGCGCCGCGTGACCGGCATATTAGCTCCCGAAGATATACCGAAACATAATCTACCCGAAGAACGCCCGAACGCAAGGATGTCACCAAACCCGCGCCGCCCCACGCTAGACGCTATCCTGGCTGTAACCCGGAGCCGCATAGCCACCCTTCAGGGAAAGGCCGCCGAGCTCGAACGTCGGGCGGCGGCGGCCGCTCCCGTGGTGCGGTTCCAGGAACCGGCTGGTGATGTTGGTCTGATCGCGGAGGTGAAGCGCCGCTCTCCCTCACAGGGGGAGATCCGAGCCGACCTCGATCCCGTGCTGCATGCCCGGTCGTACGTCCGCGGCGGCGCGGTTGCCGTTTCGGTCCTCACCGATGCAGCACACTTTGGTGGATCGCTGGAGGACCTGGAGCGCGTCGCGGCGGCGGTACGTGTGCCGGTGCTTCGCAAGGACTTCATTCTCGATGAGCTGCAAATCGTGGAGGCCCGGGCCGCGGGGGCAAGCGCGGTGCTTCTTATCGTGCGGGCGTTGACCCGGCAGCGGCTTCTCGCGCTGGCTCGGGCCGCGGCCGGCTGGCGACTTCAAACATTGGTGGAGGTGCATGGCGAGGACGAGCTTGACGCAGCGCTTGCGGCGGAGCCCGGGGCGATCGGCGTGAACGCGCGAGACCTCTCCACGTTCGCCGTCGACCTCCGTCAGGCGGAGACCGTGATTCGACGGGTCCCCGGTTCTGTCGCCGTTGTGGCCGAGAGTGGCATCGAGAGGCGCGGCGACGTGGAGCGGGTGGCCGCCGCCGGTGCGGATTATGTGCTGGTGGGAACCAGCGTCGCCCGGCAAGACGATCCGGAGCGTGCGGTGCGCGCGCTGGTAGGCGTGAAGCGGACGTCTCGATGATCAAAGCCACCGAAACCGGTCGGTTCGGCCCCTACGGCGGCCGCTATGTCCCCGAGACGCTGATGCACGCGCTCGAGGAACTGGCCGGCGTCTACGAGGCGGCGCGCGCCGACGGGCGTTTTTGGGCCGAGCTCGATGAATTGCTCAAGAACTATGTCGGCCGCCCCACACCCATCACTGTCGTTCCCCGCCTGTCCGCGCAGGTGGGCGCGCAGGTCGTCCTGAAGCGCGAGGACTTGAACCATACGGGGGCGCACAAGATCAACAACACGCTCGGCCAGGTGCTGCTCGCGCAGCGCATGAAAAAGCGCCGCATCATCGCGGAAACCGGCGCCGGCCAGCACGGCGTGGCAACCGCCACCGTGTGCGCGCGTTTTGGCCTCGACTGTGTGGTTTACATGGGCGAGGAGGACATGCGTCGCCAGCGGCTCAACGTCTATCGGATGGAGCTGATGGGGGCCAAGGTGGTGCCGGTGACGTCGGGCACGCGCACCCTGAAGGACGCCACCAACGAAGCGTTACGCGATTGGGTCACGAATGTCACGACGACGCATTACATCATCGGCAGCGTCGTAGGCCCCGATCCGTTCCCGCGCTTGGTCCGCGACTTTCAGTCTGTGATCGGGCGCGAAGCCCGTGAGCAGGTGCTCGAGCAGTTCGGTCGCCTGCCTGGCACCGTGGTCGCTTGCGTCGGCGGCGGCTCAAACGCCATGGGCATCTTCGTCGCATTTCTCGATGACAAGGCCGTCACATTGGTGGGCGTGGAAGCGGCCGGAGCGGGCATGGCCAGCCACAAGCACGCGGCAACACTGGGGGCGGGACGCCCCGGGGTCTTTCACGGCAGCCTGAGCTACCTGCTGCAGGATACCGACGGGCAAGTGCAGCCGGCGCACAGCGTTTCGGCCGGTCTCGATTATCCCGGCGTGGGCCCCGAGCACGCTTACCTGAAGGACAGTGGCCGCGTATTGTATGAAGCCGTGACGGATCGGGAGGCGCTCGAAGCCTTTGCCGGCCTGTCGAGATTGGAAGGCATTCTCCCGGCGCTGGAGAGTGCCCATGCCATCGCGTGGGTGATGAAGCAGCGGTGGGCCTCTGATGACCTCATCCTCGTTAACCTGAGCGGCCGCGGCGACAAGGACGTCGCGATGGTCGCCGAGCTTACGGGAGCAACGCTCTGACGAATCCCACGTCCCCCGTTCCCGAGCTGGCGCTCCCGCCGTCACAGGTCGAGGAGCTGATGCAGGTCATCACCAAGGGGATGCGGGCGACGCAGCTGTACATGCCGAACAATCCCGTCTACCAGCGCGCCGTCGACAATATCCGCACCGCGTTCCGCCAGATCTGGCAGGCGACCGACGACCTGATCTTCGACATCGGCGAGACGGAGATGCGCTGGGAGGACAACGCGGTCTACAGCCAGGACCAGCGCAACGAAAGCATCGCGTGGACGCTGTTCAAGGACGGCGTTCGCTCGCTCAGCTTCAAACCGGGCGTCGAGGACGTCGAGATCGTGCGGTTCCTGGCGGTGCTGCAACAGGCCAAGAACCTGCAGGCCGACGCGCCCGACGATCTGCTGACGCTGCTGTGGGCCGAAGACTTCCAGTTCGTCACCTACACGTTCCGCGAGCTGGCCAGCGAAAACGCGGTGCCCATCGAGCGCTCCGACACCGGGGCCGCGCCGATGGGTGGTGGCGGAACGCCGGGCGGTGACGCGGGACCCGGCGACGCGGCCACGCTGCGCCGCCAGGTCGAGGAAGAGGCGCCGCCCAAGCGCGAGGGGCTGGTCTCGATCGATGACTTCGATACGACCCTTTACTTCCTGGACGACAAAGAGATCGAGTATCTCCACAAGGAAGTCGAGCGCGAATACTCGCAGGACTTGCGTGGCAACGTGCTCGCGATGCTGTTCGACCTGTTGGAGCTGCAGACGTACGGCACGGTCCGCGCCGAGCTGATCTCGATCGTCGAGAACTTCATTCCGTACCTGCTCGGCGCCGGCGATTTCCGGTCCGTCGCGTTCATTCTCCGTGAGTGCAAGATCATTCTGCAGCGCGCCCGGGAATTGATCCCTGAGCATCGCCAGACGCTCGAGACGCTGCCCTCGCGGCTGTCGCAGTCGGACGCGTTGTCGCAGCTGCTGCAGTCGCTCGACGAAGCGACCAGCCATCCGTCCGAAGAAGAGCTGAGCGACCTGTTCGGCGAGCTGCGCGCCGACGCCTTGGGCACTCTGATGGCCTGGCTGCCGAAGCTGCACAACGAGCGGGTCCGCAATCTCGTGCAGAACTCCGCCGAACGACTGGCCCAGGCACACTCGGCCGAGGTGTTGAAGGCCCTCGCGAGCGCGGACCCGGCGGTGCAGCTCGAGATGGTGCGGCTCGCGGGGCGGCTCAAGTTGCCGGGCGCGCCCGACGGCATGGGACCGCTGCTCGAGCGCGGCGAGCGCGAGCTGAAGCTCGCCGTCGTCGAGGCGTTGACGACGATCGCCAGCCCCAGCGCGACCCGCCTGCTCGAGAAGGCAATCGACGATTCCGAGCGCGATGTGCGCATCACCGCGGTCAAGTTCCTCGGCCAGCGCGGCCACCGGAACGCGTTTCCGCGCATCGAAGCGGCGGTGCTCGGCAACAAGCTGAAGGACGCGGACCTGACCGAGAAGATGGCGTTCTTCGAAGCCTACGGGGCGCTCGCCGGCGCGACCGGCATCGCGACCCTCGAGAAGCTGCTCGTTCCCAAGGGTGGGCTGTTGGCTCGCAAGGAGGATCCGGAGACGCGCGCGTGTGCGGCGATGGCCCTGGGGAAGATTCGCACCCCCGCGGCACGCGACATCCTGCAAAAGGTCGCACAGGACAAGGAAGCGCTGGTGCGGAACGCGGTCAGCCGCGCGCTGCGCGACGTGGGAACGGTATCATGACGGCGCCCGGCGGCAAGCGGCCTTCGATGATGGAGACCGTCCAGACGACGGACGGGTTTCTCCGCCATGCGGGCCGCGACTTTCTCATCGTGCTCTACACCGCGTTCCGCTCGCTCAAGCTCTACCCGATCGAGAACGCGCAGGTACAGAAGGCGCTCGACGATCTCGCCGCGACCACGAAGCAGCTCCTGGACGTCGAGCGCGAGCTCGAGATCCGGCTCCAGGGCGAATTCATCTTCGTCAACTCGACGCGGCTGCGCCTCGACCTCGACAACTACGCGTCCTTCTCGCACATCCTCAACGTCTTCCAGCAGTGCGGCATCGGCGCGGTGCGCGTGGACGAAGGGGTGGACCGCAAGCAGCTGCAGGGGTTCGTGTCGCTGCTGCTGTCCTACGCGGCGAAGGAAGCGAATCCCAACAAGCTGTTCGAGCTGTCGCAGAAGCTGGTGGACGGGGGCGTCTCGTTCATCAG
>JBOHSJ010000168.1:0-2176 GCA_050733035.1 Gemmatimonadales bacterium
GTCTCCCTGACCGACGGGAGGGAATACGCCATCGCCGGTTCGTCACTGGTCTTTGGCCGCGACGCCTCCTGCGACGTCGTGGTACCCGGAAAAGACGTCTCACGCCGCCATGCCGAGATCGTGCAGACTCCCAAAGGCTACTTGATCGTGGATTCCAGTACGAACGGGACCTCGGTCAACGACACGCGTATCGAGGGGCAACGCCTGCTCGCGCGCGCCGACGTGATCACGATCGGTGAGGAGAAATTCCGCTTCTACGCCGACACGGCCGCACCCCCCTCACCCCCCTCACCCCCCCCGCCCGAAAACCCTCGTCCGGGGCCGGCCGCTAGCGCGCCCTCGGCCGTACCCCCGACACAGGGCTCGGCGCCAGTCGCGGAGAAGCTCAAGGAGACCGTGCACGGCGTCCCCGCCGCTCCGCGGCCGTCCGGCGCCGCCTTGGCGAGCTTCCTCGTCAAGGGTGGCGCGCTCAAGGGCCAACGTCTGGTGGTCAAGACGCCGGTGGTCAACATCGGCCGGGCCGACTACAACGACCTCGTGTTTCCCGATGAATCGGTCTCTACCACCCACGCGAAGCTGCAGCGCCGCGAAGGCGTATGGGTATTGGTAGACCTCGATTCGACGAATGGGACGTTCGTCGATGGGGACCAGATCAAGGGCGAGATCCCACTGGCGCCGGGCGCGAACGTACGCTTTGGGGAAATCGGAACGGTCTTCGAGCCGACGGATGAGGGGGCAGGTGTAGCGAAGGGCGGCGGGACGCGCGTCATGGAAGTGATGACTATGTCGCCGCCCCCGGCCAAGCCCAAACCTGCTGCTGCGAAGGCGCCGGCGGCGTCCAAGGCCGCTACGGTCCCGAAACCTCCCACCGCGAAACCGGCGGCACGACCGCCGGTGGCGCAACAGAAGAAGGGCAAAGGCTGTGGCGGCAGCGCGGCGGTTCTCGTCCTCGGGATCATCGGACTGGTGTACTGGGTGTTTATCTAGGGATCACGTGCACATCACATCCGCAGGCCGCACCGACGTCGGCGTCATTCGGTCGGGGAATGAGGACAGTTTCCTCATGGTTCCCGACCGTGGGATCTTCGTCGTCGCCGACGGGATGGGCGGTCATGCCGCGGGAGAAGTCGCGAGCGAGATGGCGGTGCGGTACGTCGCCCGCGAGCTCGACTCGTTGCGTGGCCTGTCCGACAAACAGATCCAGGATCGCATGACCAACGCGATCCGCACTGCGAATGGCGCGATCTTCCAGCGCACGCTGACCGAGCACGACAAACGCGGCATGGGCACCACCGTCACCGCACTTACCCTCTACGAGAATCGCTTTCTCATCGGCCAGGTGGGAGACAGCCGCGCCTATCTCCTTCGCGACTCGAAGCTCACGCAGATCACGAAAGATCATTCGTACGTGCAGGAGCAGGTGGATGCCGGGTATCTCACGCCGGAGCAGGCGCGCACCCATCCCTATAGCAACGTCATCACACGCTGTGTCGGCGCGAACAGCGATGTCACTCCTGATTTGTACGGTGGAGTGGTCAAGCCCGGGGATCTCTATTTGCTTGCGTCGGACGGCTTGACAGGGATGCTCGAGGATTACCAGCTGGCGGATTTATTGGCGCCGGACCGCATGCCGCAGGACGAAGTGGATTCGCTCATCGCTGAAGCCAACCGCCACGGCGGCCTCGACAACATCACGGCGATCATCGTGCGCATCGATTCCGTCGAAGCGCCGACTCAGGACAACGTCACGACGCAGCAGACGCCCGCCCGGCCGCGCTAAGCAGGGCCTTCTCGTCAGCCAGCCGCCTGGCGACTTCCTCGCGCGGCCACGTTACCAACTCGACAATCGCTCGCGCCGGAATCTCGACCCGTTCGAGCACAAACACGCGCAGCCGCTGCGCGGCGCGATGCAGCTCCGCGGCGACGCGCGGCAGGCCGAGGCTCCCCAGCCCCGGCATGGACACGTCGAACATGTTCGGCTTGGAAGGGAAGTCGAGGAACAGCTGATCGGCGGGCAAGCCGAGCTCGCGCGCGAGCCGCTCCTCCACTCGCTCGAGCAGATCGGGGTCGCGCGACGGCCAGTCGGCCGTCGCCGCGGGAAGCTCGGTCGCGGGAAT
Organism: Gemmatimonadales bacterium; assembly: GCA_050733035.1. Lineage (GTDB taxonomy): Bacteria > Gemmatimonadota > Gemmatimonadetes > Gemmatimonadales > GWC2-71-9 > 20CM-2-65-7. Next base: position 2,118 of record JBOHSJ010000168.1, read on the forward strand.
GTCGAGCGCGCGCTTGGCGAGGCGCCGGTCGCGCAACGCGCGCGCGAGCCCCGTGTGAT
>JBOHSJ010000169.1:0-2684 GCA_050733035.1 Gemmatimonadales bacterium
GATCAGGGTCGCCGTGATGAGCCGTCCGTCGCCGACCGCGCCGCCGGGGCAGTCTCCGTTCGCGATCGCCGTGATCCGCCCCGGAACCCAACTGTCGTCGTTGCGCGTCGCCTGGTCGCCTTCGTAGTAGACGAAGATGTTGTCGCCCACGATGAAGTCCCGCGTCGAGAAGAAGGGCTGCGTCCGGATCATGATGGCCGCGGCCGGCAGCCCCAATACGGGCGCCTGGCAGGCGATCGCCAACTGGCGCATCGCCCGAATGGTGATGGAGTTGGCCCCCATCGCCAGGATATCCCCTTCGGTCGCGGCGAGCTCGCGGAACTCGGCCGGCAGAATGTTCACCGCCGCCCGCACGTTCTGTTGCAGGTCGATGCGTTGGGTCTGCGCTTGATAAATCCGCTGGTTGTTCACGAGCACGCGATAGATCCCGGCGCTCACGATGCCCAGCAGCACCAGCGCTACCAGCAGCTCGACGAGGGTCATCCCTCGACGCCCTAGCGTAGGCATGAGATCGTCGTCTCCATGTTCTCGTAGCGCACGCGGTTCTGCCCGGTGCGGTAGCCACTCTGCAGCTGGATGCGGTACGTCTCATTCCCGGCGTCGATCCAGTTCCACATGTTGTACGCGATCGGGTAGGTGCCACGGTACTGGTACTCGAACCCGGGTTGCCGCACGGTGCAGGCCGAGGCCCGCAGCTGCTCCATGCGCTGCGTGGCGAAGATCGCCGCGCCTTCGGACACCCGCCCGCGGCCGATCATCCGGGTCACCAGCGCCGCGGTGGAGACGAGGCCCAGAATGCCGACGGTGAGCACGATGATCGCGATGATGATCTCGATGATCGTGAACCCGCTCTCGTTGGACTTCGGTTTGCCGTTCATAGCCGTGTCACCTTGCCCAGGGAATTGATCACGACCGAGTCCTTGATTTGGCCGGACTGGAAGTGGATCACCGTCCGCACGCGCTCGATGGCGAGGCCGCGCGGATCGAACGTTATCGAATCCTTGCCCGCGGTGACCGTGATGCCGAACCGGGTCGCGATCGGGTCGATCCCGCCGAGGGTGTCCCGTCCCGCGACACCCGTCACGCGGCAGGCCGTCACCCACGCCCGGCCATTGGTGCCGGAGGTGGTGAACAGCGCCGAGCGACAACCGCGTTCGACCGCCGCCGCCCGCGCCTTGGCCACCAGCGTGGTGTAGGCGGAGCGTGCCGAGCGCACGTTTTGTTTCTCGATCGCATCGCGGATGCGCGGAATGCCCAGCGCCGCGATAAGACCGACGATGATCATGACGATCAGCACTTCGACGAACGTGAACCCCGATTTTCTCATGGCCACTCCCCTCTCGGCCGAACTCCATTACAGGATACGTGCCGTGGTATAAACGATTGTAAAATAATGAGATACATACCAGCGTAGGACCCGAAAAGTACTGCAATAAGCTGCACTTATGCAAACTACTGCACTACGCGATGCGGCACCGGTCGATCTTGTAGAACAGGGTCCGCAGGCTCACGCCGAGCAGCTTCGCGGCCTCGCGGCGGTTACCCCCCGCCGTCGCGAGCGCTGCGGTGATGGCCGCGCGCTCCGCTGCCTCGACCGCGTCACTCAGAGTGGAGACCTTGCTGTCGGGGGCGTCACCCCCGGCGGTTGTCTTGGTATTTGGCCGCTCGATGTCTGTGGGCTCGAGCGCGTCCCGATCCGTCAGCACGGCTGCCCGCTCGAGCGCGTTTTCCAGCTCGCGCACATTGCCCCGCCACGGTTGCGCCTCCAGCCAGGCGACGGTGCCCGCGGGGAGCGTGAGCGAACGGCCGAAGCGGCGCGCAAGGCGCTCGATGAAATGCTGGGCCAGAGGACCGATGTCGTCGGGGCGTTCCCGCAGCGGCGGCAGCCGCAGGGTCACGACGTTCAACCGGTAGTACAGGTCCTCGCGGAACCGTCCCGCGCGCGCCTCGACCTCGAGATCCTTAGCGGTGGCCGCCAGGATGCGGACGTCTACACGGCGGTTCTTCTGGTCGCCGACGCGGCGAATCTCCCCTTCCTGCAGCACGCGGAGCAACTTCGCCTGCAACGCCAGCGGCAACTCGCCGATTTCGTCGAGCAGCAGCGTGCCGCCATGCGCCTCTTCGAACAGCCCGGTCTTGTCGACCGCCGCGCCGGTGAATGCTCCCCGCACGTGACCGAACAGTTCCGATTCGAGGAGGTTCTCCGGAATGGCCGCGCAGTTGATTCCGACAAACCGGCGATCGGCGCGGGGGCTGGCGCGGTGGATCGCCCGGGCTATGACCTCCTTCCCCGTGCCGCTTTCGCCCGTGATCAGGACGGTGGTGTCGCGCTCCGCCACGCGACCCACCAGCTCGAGGGCGTCGCGCATCGCGCGACTGTGTGCCACGATGCCGCGCGCCCCCGGTCCTTCCTCGAGTTGCGCCTTGAGGCTCGCGACCGTGCGGCGCAGCCGCTCCCGTTCCTCGGCTTTGCGCAAGGTGAGCACCACTTCGTCGGGACGGAACGGCTTGGGGATATAGTCGTATGCTCCGTCCTTCATAGCGGCGAGCGCCGCCTCCTCACCCCCATAGGCGCTCATCATGATCACGAGCGCGGCCCCCCGCTTGGCCCGGTAAGCCTGGAGAAAGGCGAGCCCGTCCAGCTCCGGCATCCGGACGTCGCACAGCACGAGATCGAACGGCTC
>JBOHSJ010000170.1:0-2926 GCA_050733035.1 Gemmatimonadales bacterium
GCTCGACGGCGTCGCGCCGGGCATCGCGTCGCAACGCAACGCCGGCATCGCGGCGGCGAACAACGAGTGGGTGTTCGCGCTCGACGCCGACGAGCGCATCGGACCGGCGCTCGCGGCCGAGCTGGCCGACGTGGTCGTGGCGCCGCGGCACGAGGCGTATCGCGTGAAGCGGCGCAATCGCTTTCATGGACACGTGCTGCGCCGCGGCCATTGGGGGCGGGATTGGGTCGTGCGGCTGTTCCGGCGGGGGAGGCGGTTCGGCGGCAAGACGGCGCATCCCGGCCTCGAGATTCCGGAAACCGAGCAGGGTGAGCTGTCCAACGAGCTGGACCACACGCCCTACAAGGACCTGGGACATCACCTGGATAAGATCGTGGCGTATAGTCGCATGAGCGCGGCGGACCTCGCCGCCCAGGGCCGGCGGGCGTCATTCAGCGACCTCGCCTTGCGGCCCGCCTTCCGGTTTTGGCGCGACTACATCCTGCACGGCAGCATCCTCGATGGCCGCCTCGGCGTAATCCACGCCGGCATGAGTGCGGCGTCGGTGTTCTTCAAGTATGCTTTTCTCTGGGAGAGACAACGCGTTGGTTAAGACCTTCCTGCTGACCGGCGAATTCCCGCCGATGCAAACCGGCATCGCCCGGATGATGGGCGAGGTCACGCGCCGGTATCCGCGCGGCGAGCTGCTCGTCTCCACCGGCCAACATCGCGACTCTCAGGATTCCGACGTGCGCTTCAGCGGCACGATCGTGGACCGCCTCCCGGTGCCGAGCAAGGCGCTTCGCAATCTCGCCGGCCTGCTGTTCTGGTCTCGCCGCGTCGCCACCCTCGCGCGCCACCACAAGCCGCGCTTCGCGTGGTGCGATTCCATCCGGCCGTGCACCTATCCCGCGAAATGGGTCCACGAGCGCGTCGGGACGAAGTACGGCGTCTTCGTGCATGGCGGCGATCTGTTGAAGGAGCTACACGCCATCCATCACTCGCGCTTTGCGCGCAAGACGGCGAAGGCGCTGTTCGGTTCCGCGGTCGCGGTCGTCGCCAACAGCCAGTGGACGCGCGAGCAGGCGCAGAAGGTGCTGCGCGAGTTGGGCCTCGACCCGCTCGCCGAGCGCGTGCGGCTCGTTCCCCTCGGAACCGACCCGGAGCAGTTCCGGCCGGGGATCGACACGCATGCCGTGCGCTCGCGCTATCACCTCAACGGGCAGGCGCCCTGGGTGCTCACCGTGGCGCGGCTCGAAGCGTACAAAGGCGTAGACATGTCGCTGCGCGCCGTCGCGCAATGCCGGCGGGACGGCGTGGACGTGAACTACCTGATTGTGGGGAGCGGCAAGCAGCGCAAGACGTTCCAGAAACTTGCCGACGAGCTGGAGATCGCCGATTACGTGCGCTTCGTCGGTAATGTGCCGGAAGCGGAGCTGCCCGCGGTATTCAATATCGCGAGTGCGTATCTGGGCGTGTCGCGCCGCGCCGACGGCGCGCGCGTGGAAGGCTTCGGCATCGCGCTCGCAGAAGCGAGCGCCTGCGGTTTGCCGGTGATCGCGGGGCAATCGGGCGGCCTCGCGGAAGCGGTGCACGACGGCGAGACCGGCCTCGTCGTGAATCCCGACGATCCGGAAGCGGTGGCTACCGCGCTCAAGCGCCTGCTCGGCGATCAACTGCTGGCGCGCCGGCTGGGGCAGGCGGGTCGCAAAGCGATCGAGACCTACTACAACTGGGACCGGGTGATCCGCGATCTGCGGGACATCGAATCACAAGTCTCCTCCTAGCTTTCAACTTTCCGCCGCACGGCGGCGGCATCGCCCGCATGATGGGCGAGATGGCGCTCCGATACCCGCAACGCTCCCTCGTCGTTTCGACGGGATCGTATGAGGGCAGTGACGCGAGCGACGCGCGCTTTCCCCAAATCATCGACCGCATCGGCATTCGCGCGACACGGCTGCGGACTCTTCAGGGGCTCGGGGTTTGGGCCTGGGGCCTCGGGAGGTTGGTGAAGGAGTGGCGTCCGGGTTTCGCGTGGTGTGCCGAGTTGAAGCCCGCGGGCTATCTGGCACGCTGGGTGGCTGCGCGGTACGGTGTGCCGTATGGCGTGATCGCGTACGGCACCGAGCTGCTGCTCATCGAGGAAAAGATTCGTCGCAGCCGGTTCAAGCGGGGAACGGCGGGAAGCATCATCGGAAAGGCCGCCGTGATCGTCGCCATCAGTCGCTGGACCGCGGATCTCGCGCGCAGCGTTTTGGGCAAGCTCGATCTCGACGTTCCGGTCGAGACCGTTCCGTTGGGCACGACGCCGTCGCATTTCCGGCCCGGCATCGATGCGAGTGCCGTGCGTCGCAAGTTCGGACTGAACGGCGGCCCGTGGCTGCTGACCGTCGCGCGGCTCGAGTGGCACAAGGGCATCGACACAATGATGAAAGCGCTCCCGGCGGTGCGGGCGGCGCATCCCACCGCCCGCTACGCCATCGCCGGTGTGGGCGACCGGCTCCCCCAGCTCGAGCAATTGCAGCGGCAGCTTGGCCTGGGCGACGCTGTGCGATTTCTCGGCGCCGTTTCCGACGAAGAGCTGCCGGCGCTCTACAACGCGGCCGATCTCTACGTCGGGGCGTCGCGGCGCCACGACTTGCTCGCGGAGGGATTCGGGATCTCGCTGGTTGAGGCGTCGGCGTGTGGACTCGCGGTGGTCGGGGGCCGCTCGGGCGGCGTGCCCGATGCGGTGCGGGAAGGGCAGACCGGCATTCTCGTGGACCCTGACGATCCGGCGGCGGTGGCGGCCGGCGTCATCGAGCTGCTATCGGATCCTGAGCGCCGGCAACGACTGGGCGCGGCAGGGCGCCGCGCCGTGGAGACCTATTATAACTGGGATCGGGTAGTGAAGGAGTTGATGGAAATCGATCGGCGATACAGATCCGCCCCTACACCAACATTACCC
>JBOHSJ010000171.1:0-11482 GCA_050733035.1 Gemmatimonadales bacterium
GTCCACGTTGCTGACGAACGCTTTTCCCACGCCGAGGTTGACGCTGAGCGTCTTGCCGGTGGGCACGGTCACGCGCAGGTCGGCGAACGCCTCGAGTCCATTGCGCGAGCGTCCCGTGATTCTGACCTCATGCCCGTCGCCCCTCCAGCCGCCGCGGCGATGACCGCTGACCTCGCCGTCGTCGCCGAAGGTGCCGTCGTCGCGCACCCGCAGCGTGGTGTTCCACCCGCGGCCCCATTCCGGCATGACGATGACGTCGTCAGGATAGATGATCCGCAGCGTTTCGCGGCCGCGCAGCGGCCCCGCCTGAATCTCGAGCTTCGCCGCATCGGCGCCGCCACGCTGCACCTCCACGACGACGTCACTCCCCGAGCCGGGCTCCACGTGGAGCTCACCGACCAGGTTGTAGATGGCGACGGATTCGCCTTTGAGAGCGTGACGTGAGGATTGTGCGGCAGCAGAGATGGGGACGGTAACAAATGCAACAGCAACAAGTGGCAGCAGTGAGCGAGCGATCATAAAGGGGCTCGGGGTTAGGGGCTAGGGCTAGCGGTTACTCCAAGTTGGATAGCGTAAGCGCTCGAAGGGTTGCAGCTTTCGACCTTATGGAAGATTGGCTGCTTTGGTTTCTCGCGGCTATCGCCCTGCTCGTATCGGAGATGTTTACGGCCGGCTTCTGGCTGGCCTGCCTGGCGGTAGGGGCGGCCATCGCGGGCGTCGTGGCGCTGGTGCCCGGGCTGGGACCGGTGGCGCAGGGCCTCGCGTTCGCGATTTCCAGCGTGGTCAGCATGGCCGGGCTCAGGCCCCGCCTGATGCACTATTTCCAGCTGGGCCCCGGATCCGAGCTCCGGACGGGGGTGGATGCCCTGCTGGGCAAGACGGGCATCGTCACCGAGCGCATCGGCCCGGGAAGCGCCGGCCGGGTCAAGGTGGACGGCGAGGACTGGCGCGGGGCGTCGTCCGACGCGACGGTCATCGAGCCCGGCACGGCCGTCACGATCATTCAGGTGGACGGTACGACTCTCATGGTCGAGAAGGAGCTCTAGCGATGGGTCCCGGCACGATACTCATTGGTGGCGTCGTCTTCCTCGCCATCGTCCTGATTTCGAAGAGCATTCGCGTGGTCCAGCAGGCGCAGACCATGATCGTCGAGCGCCTCGGCCGCTATCACAAGACCCTGGCCTCGGGGATCAACTTCATCCTCCCCGTGATCGATCGCCCGCGGTCCGTCGATTGGCACCAGACGATCATCACGCCCGCGGGCGACGCCTATTCGCGCCGCTTCCGCACCGAGCGCATCGACCTGCGCGAGACCGTCTACGTCTTCCCGCGGCAGAACGTGATCACCAAGGACAACGTGGTGGTCGAGATCGACGCGCTGATCTACTCGCAGGTCACCGACCCGGTGCGGGCGACGTACGAAATCGCCAATCTGCCGGACGCGATCGAGAAGCTCACCCAGACAACGCTCCGCAACGTGATCGGCGAGATGGAGCTCGACTCGGTGCTGGCCTCGCGCGACATGATCAATGCCAAGCTGCGCGCGATCCTCGACGAGGCGACGCACAAGTGGGGCGCCAAGGTCAGCCGCGTCGAGCTGAAGGACATCAATCCGCCACGCGACATCCGCGACGCGATGGAGAAGCAGATGCGCGCCGAGCGGGAACGGCGCGCGACGATCATCACGGCCGACGCCGACAGACAGTCGCGCATCCTCGCGGCCGAGGGTATCCGCCAGTCGGAGATCAACACGGCGGAGGGCGACAAACAGGCCAAGATTCTGCACGCCGAGGCGGAAGCCGCGGCACGGCTCAAGGTGGCAGAGGCGGAAGCGCAAGCGATCGAGCGCATCACCGCCGCCATCAAGGGCACGGGCGGCGATCCGGCGCAGTACCTGATCGCGATCCGCTACATCGAAACGCTGAAAGAGATGGTCTCGGGGCAGAATAACAAAGTCATCTATATGCCCTATGAGGCGACCGGCGTGCTCGGCTCGCTTGGCGGAATTCGGGAAATGCTGGCGCTGGGCCCGTCCGACAAGAAGGCGTGAACCCCCTCACTAAGCTCTCCGAAGAAGAACGGATGTTTCAGGGCGCGGTCCGGGACTTCGCCCAGAGCGAGATCCGGCCGCGTGTCCGCGCGATGGAGCAGGCCGCACAGCTCGACCCGGCATTGATTCCGAAATTCTTCGAGCTCGGGCTCATGGGCATCGAGATCCCGGAGGCGCACGGCGGCGCCGGCGGCAGTTTGTTCATGACCGTGCTCGCCGTCGAAGAGCTCTCCGCCGTGGACGCTTCGGCCGCCATTTTCGTGGACGTCCAGAACACACTCGTCAACGCGCTACTCCTCAAGTGGGCATCCGACGATATCAAGCGCCGCTATCTGCCGCGCCTCTCCACCGATCTCGTCGGCGCCTACGCCCTCTCCGAAGCCGCGTCGGGATCGGATGCGTTCGGGCTGCAGACCAAGGCCACCAAGCAGGGCGACAAGTGGATCCTCGACGGCCGCAAGCTGTGGATCACGAACGGCGCAGAGGCTGGGTTCTTTGTGGTCTTTGCGAATACGGACTTCGCCAAGGGTTACAAGGGAATCACGGCGTTCGCCGTCGAGCGCGGATTCAAAGGCTTCAGCGTCGGCAAGAAGGAAGACAAGCTCGGCATTCGCGCGTCCTCGACGGCGGAGCTGATTCTCGATCAGTGCGAAGTTCCCGCGGCGAACCTGATCGGTGAAGTCGGGAACGGCTACAAGGTCGCGATCGAGACGCTGAACACGGGACGCATCGGCATCGGCGCGCAGATGATCGGCGTGGCGCGCGGCGCGCTCGATGCCTCCCTCAGGTACGTGAAGGAGCGCCAGCAGTTCAACAAGCCGATCGCCGAGTTCCAGGGCGTGCAGTTTCAGCTGGCGCAGGCGGCCACGGAGCTCGAAGCCGCGCGGCTGATGGTCTACAACGCGGCGCGGCTCGAGGACGTGGGCGAGTCGTATACGAAGGAAGCGGCGATGGCGAAGCTGTTGAGCTCGCAGGTCGCGGAGCGGGTGACGTCGCTCGCGGTGGAGCTGTTCGGCGGGTACGGCTACACCAAGGAGTATCCGGTCGAGAAGTTCTACCGGGACGCGAAGATCGGGACGATCTACGAAGGCACGAGCAACATGCAGCTCAACACGATCGCGAAGCTGCTGTTGAAGTGACCGGCATCACGTCCCGCGACTCTTCCATGGGGTAAGCATTCGGTCCCTCCATGGGAGGCTCATCATGAAACGCTCGCTGCTCGCGCTTGCCGTCCTGAGCGCGCTCGCCGCAGGACCCGTCGCGGCACAAGGCAATAGCCACAAGAAGGAGTTCGTCGTCGCGCCCGACCGCGCGGTGTCGGTCACGCGCGAGGTCCTGGTGCGTCAGGGCTACGTGATCATCAAGGTCGAGAAAGTGAATGACGAGCAGATCGTGTATTACCGCCGCGGCAACATGGGCAAAGGAAAAGGCAAGGGCCCGCCGCTGAAGCTGATCATCCGGCGCGTCGAAAATCGCGTCGTGTTTGTGGACACGCCGGACGCGGTATTGGTGGACATCAACGTGAGGTTGAGGTTGTAAACGGCGAGACATGCGAGCAGACGGGCCGCCGGTGACAACTCGGCGGCCCGTCTTCGCTCTACGGCTGAATCACCCGCACCAGGTCGTCCTGCTGCGTGGGCACGTACACGCGCCCCGAGACCGGGTCGACCACCGCGGCCTTCGGGGTTGGTCCGACGAACAGCGTCGCAAAGACGCTGAATGTGCCCTTGTCGAGACCAATGAGCGACAGGGTGGCCTCACCGCTGTTCCCCACGTAGACGACCCCACGGTCGGCGTCGACGTCGAGCCCCTCGGGACTGCGCCCTACCTGCAAGCGGTCAATCTCCTTGAAGTCCACGAGATTGATCACGGACACGTTATTGTCGTCCCGGTTCGTGACATACAGGACATTGGCCCTGACGTCCACCGCCACGCCGTAGGGGCCCTTCCCGAGGTTTCGGATCTCACTCACGATCCGCGCGCTGCCGGCCTTGGGATCAATCACCACCACTTGCTGCAAGGTCGGGATCGCGACGTACACGAACCCGTCGTTCGGGTTGAACGCGACGCCGGAGCCCGGTGCGGGGAGCGGCACGACATCGGTGAAAACGACGAGATCTTTCGACCCGTCCACCGGTACCAACGCAGGCCCGCCCTTCAGCGGGTCGCTCGCGGCGACGTAGATAAAGTTGGTCTGCTCGTCCACTGCGACGCCCCTCGCTCCAGCCCCCACCGGAATCGTGAGGCGGATGACGTCAGGCGTCCTGCTGCCGTCGATCACGAAAAGGCCCGCTAGGCTCGAGACGTAGACTTGGTTCGTGATCGCATTCGCCGCGACACCGAATGGTGATTCGAATCCCGGGATCTGCGGCAACAGCTCCCTGTCGTCGAGCAATACCGAGACCAAGCTCGCTCCCGGTACATAGATCTTCTTCGTTTGGACGTTCAACGCCGCGGCGACTGGTCCGCGAGTCACGGGAATCGCGCCTATCACGCCACCGATGTCGAACGGCGCGCTCTGCGTGCCCGCCCGGTTGAGGGCCGTAGCAACCAGCGTATAGCCGCTCCCCGCCGAATCGATCGCCAAGCCGGGGAACACCGCCACGCCGTTGACCGCGGCCGCGTTGGCCGTTCCCACGAACTTCGCCGCCGGATCCGGCGGCGTCGGCCCCAGCCCCAGGGTTACGACGTCTGTCGCGGGGAGCACGACGTTGCCGTATTGATCCTGGATCGCCACCTGAACGTCGGGTCCGATGGTGTCGCCCGCCAGCGCGCGCGTTGGCTCCGTGAGGAACGCGAGGCGGGCCGGCGGCCCCGCGACGCTGGTGGCGGTGAATGTCCGAGCGGGCAACGCGCCCGCAGTCGCCGTTACGGTATTGGTCCCAACCACGTTGCCGAGCGTCCAGCTGCTGGCGGTCGCGAGGCCAAGGGCGTCGCTCGTGTCCTTCACCGCGCCAAGCGCTCCCCCGCCCGCAGCAACGAAGTCGACGATGACACCAGCAACCCCGTTATCGAATTGGTCGGTGACCTTGACTACCGGGGCCGCAGCGGCTGTCGCCACCGTGCCGCTTTGTGGGTCGATCGATTGCTTGACGAGCTGCGTCGGCGCCGCGGAGAGCGCGGTCGCGCTGAAAACCACCGGAGAGCCCGTCAGGCCGCCGACCGAGGCCGTGGCGGTTTGGGTGCCAGCGACCGTGCCGAGCGTCCGGACGGCGGTCGAGGTTCCTGAGGCGTCGGTCGTATCCAGCGCAGGCGTAATCACTCCGCCACCCGACGCCACCGCCCAGCTCACCGGGATACCGGCCACGGGCAAGCCGAGGGCATCTCTCACGACTACGGCATACGCCGTCGCCAAAGCTGTGCCGACGGTGCCGGCTTGCCCGTTACCTGCCTGAGACGAGATCGTCGACGCCAGGGACGCGAATCCATCGGCACTGAATGTCACCGTCGGGAGGCCGGTCGCGGTCGCGCTGAGCGTGTTCAAGCCCGCAAGGAGGCCCAGGGTCCACGTGGGCGACCGCGCGATCCCGGCTGTGTCGGTCGTGACCGTCGCCGGCGTCCCGAGACTGCCGCCCCCGAGGCTGACGCTGAAGGCGACCGGTATGCCGCCAATCGCGTTCCCATACTGGTCGCTCACACGCACGGCGGGGTTGATGGACACCGCACTCCCAACGAGCGCCGACTGGCCGTCGCCCGCGAACGCCGCCATCTGTGACGGAACGTCGACGAGACCCGTCGCGGTGAACGTGATCGGACTGCCGGCGAGTCCGGTCCCGCTCACAGTGACGGTGTTCGCGCCGACGATGGTCCCGAGTCGCCAGCCGCCGACGCCCGCGATACCCGCAGAGTCTGATACCGGCGCGGGGCTCACGACGCTTCCGCCTCCCGAGGCCACGGCTGCGCTGACGCTCGTGCCGGAGACTGAATTGCCGAACTGGTCTACGATCCTGACCTGGGGCGCAGTGGACACGATCGTGTTCACGATCGCCGACTGGAGGTCGCCCGCGACCTTGATGATGGTGGCGGCGGCACCTGGTAGCCCTGTCGCGGTGAACACCACGGGGGCCACACCCGGTACGCTCGCCGTCAGCGTGTTCGAGCCCGCGACCGTGCCGAGCGTCCAGCTGCCCACTGTTGCGACGCCGACGGCGTTCGTGAGCTGCGTGCCGCCCGTCAGACTCCCGCCGCCGCCGCTCACTGTGAACGTCACGCTCGCTCCGGCGACCGGGTTGCCACCCCCGTCCTTGAGCTGCACCGCAGGACGCGTGAGAAGCGCCGTCGCCACAGTCGCGAGCTGCCCGACGCCCACGATGGCGAGCAGTTGCGAAGGCGGCCCGGCGAGCGCGACGACGCTGAACGTCACGGGGCCGAGCCCCGTGGCCGCCGCCTCGAATGTCTGGCCGCCGAGCAGCCCGCCCAGAGTCACCGTCGTGCGCGCGCGCCCGGCGCTGTCTGTTACGACGACGGAATCGGTCACGCTGCCGCCGCCCGTGAGCGCTCGGAAGCGCACGGGGACGCCGCCGACCCCTAATCCGTCCGCCGCGCGCGCCTCGACCTCCAGCGGCAACGCCAGTTGTTGTCCGACAGTATCGATCTGACTAGCTCCCGTGATCGACACGAGCTGGATGGCGGGCGGCGTGAACCTGGCGACGACCGAGTCCGCCGCACCTGAGGGCGTGCGCGCGCGCACGCGCACCGACGATCGCGCTCCGGGCGCGTGCAGCATGCCAAGTGGGCTGATCGGGGCGAGCGTCGTATCGCTCGTAGTCCAGGAGACATAGAACAGCGAAACGGGGACGCCGCCGTTGAAGGCCAGCAGCTGGAAGCGCAGTGAGTCACTCAACCGAACGAAGGGACCGCGCGGCTGGATGACGATGCTGTCCACCGCCGGACCAACGTACTGGTCGACGAGAATCTCCGGTGGCGGCAGCGGCGTCGGAATCGGGACCACGCGCGTGCCGGCAAACAGCGGCAGTGTTCCGCTCAGCGCGATCACCGACACGCTGACGCTGTCGTGGCTGCTGAAAACGGGGACACGGATGTCGACCGTGACCTCGTGGACATCCGGCAGGACCGCGACGGTGGTGTCCGCCACGGTATCGGTCGGCAGCCGAACGACGACGAAACGCACTCCGTCGATGGTCAAGCCGAAATCGGCCATGGTTGCTCTAGAAGGAAGGACTGGCGCGACGGCAAGGGGCGCGAAATGCACCTGCGGCTCCATGCCGTCGCGGCACGTCGCCAATGTCAGGAGGAATCCCACCACCACGAGGGCACGACGGAGCCGAGCCACGAGAGGCAAGCGAATTGACCCCCGGCCCGAGAGGCCGTCAAGGCGGTATCTTTTGCCGTCATGCGCACCCGCACAGCACGCCGCACGCACGGCTTCACGGAATCGGTGATCCGGGGGATGACCCGTCTCGCGAACGAGCACGGTGCCATCAACCTCGCCCAGGGCTTCCCGAATTTTCCCTGCCCTGACGTCCTAAAAGACGCGGCGGCCCGCGCGATCCGCGATGACGTCAACCAGTACGCCATCACCTGGGGTGCTGCCCGACTGCGGAACGCGTTGGCCGCGAAGTACCAAGATTGGTACGCCCTGCCCGTCGATCCAATGACCCAGGTCACAGTCACCTGCGGGGCGACCGAAGCCATGGCGTCATCGCTACTTGGGATCGTGAATCCGGGCGACGAGGTCGTCGTGTTCGAGCCGTTTTACGAGAATTACGGCCCCGATGCGATCCTCTGCGAAGCCAAGCCGGTCTTCGTCCCGATGCCGGCCGATGGGCCGATCGACCTGGACCGTCTCGCCAAGGCGTTCAGCGCGAAAACCCGCGCCATCATCGTGTGCACGCCCAACAACCCCACCGGCCGGGTGCTCTCGCGCGACGAGCTCGGCGCGATCGCGGAGCTGTGCCAGCGCCACGACGCGTTCGCGGTCACCGACGAGATCTACGAGCACATCTACTACGAAGGCGAGCACATCCCGATCGCGACGCTGCCGGGCATGGCGGACCGGACGATCACGATCAGCGGCGCCTCGAAGACGTTCAGCATCACCGGCTGGCGCATCGGCACGATCGTGGCGCCGCCGGACGTCACCGACGCGATCCGCAAAGTCCACGACTTCCTCACCGTGGGCGCCCCGGCGCCGCTCCAGGAGGCGGTCGCGGTCGCCATCGAAACGCTGGGCGACGACTACTACCAAGGACTGGCGCGGGACTACCGCCGCCGCCGCGACATCATGTGCGCCGGCCTCGTGCAGGCCGGCTTCAAGTGCCGGCCGCCGGCGGGGGCGTACTACGTCATGGCGGACTTCTCGGGGCTGTCCGAGCTCCCCGACGACGAATTCTCGAAATGGCTCACCGCCGAGCACGGCATCGCTCCAGTGCCGGGCTCGAGCTTTTACTCGCGCGCCGCATTGGGCCGCACGCAGGTGCGTTTCGCGTTTTGTAAGACGGAGGAGATGCTGCAGCAGGCGGTGGAGCGGCTGCAGCGCGTGCGCGACTAGCCGGCGACCTCGCGCGACACCGCGAGCAACGCGTCTACGCGATCACCGATCTCGCGAGCCGCCCCCAGGTCGGCCGTCAGTCCCGCGAGCGTCGTGGCGCCGCCGTGCAAGCGCAGCAGGTCGAAGCGAATTGTTTCCAGCGCCCCCAAAGCTTCCCGCAGCTCCCCTGCCTGGCCGTTGTGCCGCAGCTGTTGCACCTGCTCCTCCAGCGCGCGTACGACAGCCGGCAGATTGCCCAATGCCCGCCGGACGTCCGCCGGGAGGGCGGCAAACAGATCGAGCGCCGCCAACCCGAGAGCGACCTCCGTGGGGCGGTCCGCCACGGGCAGGCGCCCCTCCCCGACCCGGCCCCGGAGACCGAGGCCGGAGAGCTTGAAGAGCCAGCGGCCGATGCGGCCTTTCCAAAATCTCAAGCGACGCGCTTCGGCGTCGTCCAGCCGGCTCCGGCTCGCCGCGAGCGCACCCAGGCCGGTCGCCACCGCGGCGGCGGCCGACAGACCGAACAGACCGAATGCAAAAACCACCGCGGGATAGGGAAGCAGGAAGGCCGCGGCGCCGCTCACGGCCGCTAGGCCGAGCGCGGCGTACATCTTCGTGCGCATCAACCGCTCCCACCACGTAGCGCCTCCCGCCCGCACTCCGGTCGCGAACTCCTGCTCCTCCCGCCGCCGGGCGAGCTCGAGTCCGAGACCGTGCACCAGATCCTCCTGCCGGTAGCCCGCTGTCAGAAGCCGACGTACGCTGCGGACGGCGAGTGCGATCGGAGACGCCGCCGCGGCGGCAACGAGCATGGCGGCAATGGCACCGAGTCCGACCTGGAAAACGGTGGGGGGATTGCCGGCAAAGACGCTGTCGAGCAGCAGGTTGAGGCCCATGGGCACGAGTACCGCGGCCGCGATGAATGGGGCGACGTACTGCGCGCGGGCCTGGGCGCGGCTCTCCGAGAGAAACGCGCGGATTGGCACCGGCAACTCACGCCGCCCCTCCACTACCTCAGCGAGCGCGTCGGCCAGCTCTTCGCCCGTCTGGAAGCGCTGCGCGGGATCCTTCGCGAGACAACGTTCGATCGCCGCCACCAGTTGGGGCGGCGCCGCGTGAGCGTCGAGCGACGGCGGAGTCTGGCTGACGTGTTGGCCGATGAGCGCGGTCACGGAAGGGCCGGTGAACGGCAGGCGGCCCGCGAGGGCTTGATATCCAACGACGCCGAGCGAATAGAGATCGCTGCGTCCATCGACGGCCTCGTTGAGCGCCTGTTCGGGGCTCATGTATTCGGCTGTCCCGACCAGTTTACCTTCTCCCGAATCGCCTCCCCGTGGGGCCGCCAACAGGCGAGCGATGCCGAAATCGGCGACGAGCGCGCGGCCGCTGCCCTGCTCGAGGAGAATGTTGTCCGGCTTGATGTCTCTGTGCACCACCGCCTGCCGGTGCGCATACGCGAGTGCCCACGCCACCTCGCGGAGAATCCGGGCCGCGTCAGCGGGCTTCAAGCGGCCGTCCCGCCGCAACCGTGTTCCCAGTGTCTCTCCATCGATGTACGACATGATGAAGAAGACGTGTGCGCCGATTTCCTCAACGGCGTGAATGGGGATGATGTGGGGATGGGAAAGTTGCGCGGCCATCCGAGCCTCGCGCACGAAGCGCTGGCGCCGCTCTGCCGCGTCGGCCAGTTGCGGCGGCAACAGCTTGATCGCCACTGCGCGCTCGAGCCGCAAGTCGCGCGCGCAATACACGATCCCCATACCGCCCCGTCCAAGCTCCCGCTCCAACGAGTACCGGCCGGCCAGCGCTGCTTGAAAACCCAGGAACAGTCGATCGGGTGCTGCGCCAGGGCTCACCGCGGGAGCTCTCGTTCCAGCTCGAGGTAGCCGTCCACTTGCGCGCCGATATCGCGCGCGATCTCGCGCGCGAGTCCGAGATCGGTGGTGAGACTCTTCACGCTCGTGGTTCCGGCATGGAGCCGCAGCAGATTCAGCCGGATCGTTTCGAGCGCCGCGACGGCGTCCTTGAGCCGCTGCTGGACGAGATCGCGCTCGGCGTTGAGGTCCGACACGATGCGATCGTGCCGCGCGGCGATCGCCGGCTCCGGCTTGCCGCGCTGCTCCACACCCGCCAACGCTTCCTGAAGCTCCTCGAGCCGCGCGCGCATCATCTGCGCATCCTGCTCGAGCCGATGGACCACGTCGGGAAGATCGCGCAGCTGATTTCGGGTCTCCTTGGGCAGCGACTCGAACAGCTGCTCGGCCGCCATGCCCAACGCGAGCTCGGTTGGCCGGTGCGTTAACGAGGCCGGCAGCGCCTTCTTGCTGGTGAACATTCGCGCAATGCCGAACAGCCACTTCCCCAAGCGACTGGTCCAAAGACGGCCCCACGCCTCCGCGTCCACGTCGCGCCGCCGCTGCAGCATGATGAGCGCGCCAATGCCGGTGGTCATGCCGAGAGCCATCGACCAGCCGAACAGCTGCGCTGCGACGAAGAGACCGACATCGGACGACGCAGTCACCATGAAAGGGAACGCTATCGCCGACACGGCGAGTGATGGGCCGCTGATCCAGCGCAGGATTCGTTCGAACAGCGATGGTCCGCCGCCATGCCCGAGCCCGTACGCCCGCTCTTCCCGGCTCCGGTCGATCTCTGCTTTGAATGCGACGCCGATATCCGAATGCCCGAACCCCGCGTTGAGGAGGCGGCGCGCGC
The DNA here is from genome assembly GCA_050733035.1 of Gemmatimonadales bacterium. GTDB lineage: Bacteria > Gemmatimonadota > Gemmatimonadetes > Gemmatimonadales > GWC2-71-9 > 20CM-2-65-7. Next base: position 11,256 of record JBOHSJ010000171.1, read on the forward strand.
GATTGATGAGCACGACGACGGGAACGAGTGTGTAACCAGATACAAGAGTCACGAAACCCGCGGCAACCGATCCGGTCCAGAAGCCGACGATCGGTGTCGCGATCAGCATCGCGAACGGGTAGAGCAACACTCCGCTGCCATCGAGCCGCGCGTCGTGCTTCACAAACGCGCGCAGGGCCACCGGAAGCTCGCGCCGCTGCTCGAGTGCATGACTGAGCTGCTCGGCC